>JAADIP010000077.1 GCA_013151275.1 Calditrichota bacterium
CCAAGGCTTATGCGGTTATTTACAATGCCACTTATTTAGGATCGGGTAAAGAATCGAGTAATCCGGATCAGGACGAATTGTTCAAGATACGTGAGAACTGGGGCGGAGAATACGCAAACAGTATATTCGGAGATTACAACGGTTATGGTCTTGATATTGAGGATAAATATTCGCCGACCGACAGTAAGGATCGTTTACTGGCAGGCGAGATACTGTTTTTAAACAATATTTGGTTCAATTTAAATAGTTATTCTATTTCGGATTCCGTAGGCAAGAAGAATTATGTTCAAAGTTATTTGCAGGACGCTGCTAACGGTAATACGGAGCAGGATCCGCAGTTTTTCGGTATTAGTCGCGCTCAGGATGGCGTACTTGATCCGAGACCGGAGTTTAACGGACCTGCTTACAGTAACATAGCCGAATATCCGACGGATATTCGCAGAATCGATTTCAGCAGCAGGATTCCCTCAGAATTTAGTTTATTGCAAAATTATCCGAATCCTTTTAATCCCGTGACCAACATTCGATTCGATTTACCGGTTGCTGGCGGGGTTCGATTGTCGATTTATAACATTTTGGGACAAAGAGTTACAACATTGGTTGACCGGATTCATTCTGCGGGAAGTTATGTTTATCAATGGAACGCGTCGAATGTACCGAGCGGAATATATTTTGTGAGATTGAATGTTAACGGACAGACGCAAATAAGAAAGATGATGCTGGTAAAATAGGCGGTTTTTATTCGGAATGAGGAAGATTTATGGGCGGCGCTTACGATGAGTTGTCGCCCTTTTTGTGTTTGTGAGAAGGCCATAAATGGCCTGTTTTGGATGGGGTTTCTGCATAAAAAAACGCCATAAATGGCGTAGGTCATTTATGACCTTTGGTTATGGACGTGAGTACGAATGTCGCGTCGGATTTTAATAATTAAATTGAGAACATAGATGGCGTGGTTTGCGGAAAAGCGGGCAGGCATCGGTTAAAAGCCGAATAAGCGCCGGAAATATAGGTCATTTATGACCTTTCGTAAATTATGCGGACTTGCGGGAGAAATTATCTTAGAAAGTTTTAAACGGGAAATTTTGCCTTTTAGTTGAAAAAATCTTTCGGGATCTTAAGTCCGCATTTTTTAAATAATTCTTCAATCTCCTCACGGAAACTTTTATTGCGGTGAAATTCAGCCTGCTTGCGAATGAATTCCGCAACTCTTTCTTTTTGAGAAGGGCTAACGGAAACACCGGCATACTTTTTTTGCCAAAAAAATTTGCGGCGGAAAAAGTTTTGTTCGTTTATCCAGTGTGAAGATTCGCCTTTAACCAAATTAATCGCTCTGGCAACGGAAAGCGTCGGAGGCAATTCAACAAGCAGATGATAATGATCTTGGTACCCGTTAACTTCCACAACAAAAATATCATTTTCCGGAGCGTGCTCCCGGATATGACGGTTAACAGCCGCCACGATTTCCGGAGTCAGGATTTTTACCCGACTTCTGGTTGACCAAATATAATGAATATAAATTTGAGTATAAAAGTATTCCATAAAAACACCTCGTAGCTTTTTATTGATAATATTTAATTTGATAATATTTTGCAAATTTGAATAATCCCCGATCGAAACGGTTCATTTGATGAAAAATACAAGTACCCAAAGGTCATAAATGACCTCAACAATTGCCTAAACGTCATAAATGACGTCCCCCAAAAACCCAAAACCTCCCCCTTCCTGAAACTTGATCCGATAACCATCGTTTAACTATTGTTTTAAGAATTTTTGTCGGTTCTTTTTTACACGGATTGATGACAATCATTTTTTTTCTTAAAACAAATACTAAATTTATGCATTGAAATAGATTTGAATTAAAACTATAATCCCATTAAATTCGTAAATTCAAAAAAGCCATAATGGAGGAGGTCTATAAGCGCCATTTGTTACGGTAATTAGGATCAACCAAGTAGAACTTGAAAGAGTATTGCGGGTAACTTGAAGACTCATTTATCAAAAAATGAAAGACTTCTCCATTGGAAGCTTATTGTTTTCCATCTGTTTTTGATATCTCTCCCGGTATTTTTACCGGCGCAAATCGGGTTGCGAGTGCCTCCTCCTCCGCAAACCGTTCAACTATTCGAACCGACTGTCTTTGGACTGGAAAAAATTCTTTACGATTCCACATTATTCCAAAAAAAATTCCCCACTTTCAAACGCTTAATAACCATGGATTCCACGGCTAATTACATCTCCGTCCGCGAGGTAATTGACAAATCGGATATTAAACTTCCCGCCGTAGTCGATTTGGATACATATATCAAAATGCGCCTCGCTTTCGACCTGCAGGAGATATGGAGAAAAAGCATTGTCGCTAAATTCGGACAACAATCCGAAAGCGGTTTTGGCGCCATTAAATTGGATATTCCCCTGAATATTAAAAGTAAAACCTTTACCAGAATCTTCGGATCGGATCGAATCGGTTTGCGCGTGACCGGAAACATTTCCTTCGACCTTTCCGGACGAAGCGAAAAACGTTCGGGTTCGGCAATCTCTGCGCTGGAAAACCAGAATACTTTTAGTCCGCGTTTTAAACAGACCCAGCAATTTACCGTAGAAGGCAAGATCGGCGAAAAAGTCACGGTATCGGTAGAGCAAAACAGTGAAGCCACCGTGGATATCGAAAATACATTAAAATTGCGGTACGACGGCGATGAAGACGAAATCGTCCAGAGCATCGAAGCGGGAAATATTTCACTCTCCCTGCCCGCTACCAAATACGTTATTTTCGGCGGTTCCAACAAAGGACTTTTCGGATTAAAGGCTAATTTGCAGATAGGTAACTTATATGTCACCACAATAGCCTCTTTGGAAAAAGGACAGCAACAAGAATTATCCATTAGCGGCAGCGCAAAAGAATCCAGCACCACCATCCGTGATTATGAGTTTATCAAAAATCGCTACTTTTTTATAGACAAACCCTATCACGATCATTTTGAGGATGGTTTGAAAGACGATCCGCAGACCTTTACCTATATCGGCGGAAAAGAAATTTTACAATTGGAAGTGTGGATATCAACAAGCTATTCCGACGGAGACGTGCGCAGCGGTATCGCCGTGGTAAATCCCTGGGATTATCTGGATGCCGATTTCAAATACAAAAACATTAATTTTGATGAAATTCAGCAGGAGCCGGGCAAAATTGAAAAAGGATATTTTAAAAGATTAGAATATGGCAAAGATTATTTTTATGATAAATATCGCGGATTCTTTTGGTTGAATCAGGGAGTGGATAATAATCAGGTTTTGGCGGTAGCTTACGCCACAGCGGAATCTTTTGCGGATCCGAATGTTCCTACAATCGGAACCATGAGCGAAACTTTGGTGGATACCAGTCAGGTTGTTATTCTGAAATTGATCAAACCCCGCCAAATGCAGCCTTCTTACGAAGATACATGGCCCCTGATGATGCGTAATGTCTATTTTTTGGGCGGAACAAACATCGAAAAAGACGGATTCGATTTGCGGATCGAGAACAATGTTAACGGCACCCATCAAATCTACCCCGAAGGCAGCGATAAAACCTATTTGAATTTAATGGAATTGGATGTGCTCGATGAAAACGGCAACCCCGTGGAAGGCGGCGACGAAAAAGTCGATTACAATCCCTATATAATCGATTTTAAAAACGGCATCCTGATTTTTCCAAGTTTACAACCGTTCTATCCGGAAGAAGGCAGTCGTTTTAAGGGAAGGCTGCCCGAAAAAGACCTTGTTGATATTTACAAACTTAATAATACCAACAGCTCCGAGTTTGTGAGACGCAGTAAATTCGAAATTATCGTTACTTCCAAAAGTACCAAATCGACCTTTGATCTTGGATTTTATGTGCTGGAAGGAAGCGAAGTCGTAACGCTCGGCGGCAGAACCCTGGAGCGCGATAAAGATTACATAATCGATTATTTCACGGGACAGTTAAGCCTGTTGTCTTCCGAAGCAAAGAGAAGCAGCTCGAACATCCAAATAAAATACGAACGGGCAAATTTATTCCAGCTCGATAAAAAAACCATTTTCGGCACAAGGATGGAATACCGCTTTTGGGATAAATCATTCATCGGCTTTACGGCGTTGTACATGAATAAGAGCACCATCGACCAGCGTGTTCGCGTGGGGCAGGAACCCTTTCGCAATTTCGTCTGGGACTTGAACACGTCTCTCAAATTTGAGCCGCGCATTATTACGCGATTGCTCGATAAATTACCGATTCTCGAAACCAACGCCGATTCGAAGATTGCGATTGAAGGCGAATTTGCCCAGGTCCTTCCGAATCCGAATACGTTAAATAACGCTAGTACCCATGATAAAGAGGGCGTGGCTTATATCGATGATTTTGAAGCCAGCAAACGAACAACCACCCTTGGCATCCGTTATCGTACCTGGTCTCATGCCAGTACCCCCGTTATTATCCCGAAGCTCGGCGAATCGGAAGTTGATGTTTTGGAAGCCGATCGAGCCAGAGCGCATATCGTTTGGTTTAATCCCTACCGCCAGGTGCCCATTAAAGACATTTGGCCTAATCGTGACGTAAACGCCCAAACCGGGCAAACCACGGACGTATTGGGTATCGATATCTGGAGAGATCCCGATAGCAATCCCGATAGCTCCTGGGCTGGAATCATGCGCTCCACGGCATCGTTCGCAAATCAGGAAAAAACAAAATATATCGAGCTGTGGGTGCTCGGAAACAGAGCTACCGTAAACATCGATATCGGACAGATTTCGGAAGATTGGTACGTGCGCGGTAAAAATATTCGCGGCGAAGCCAGTTACGGAAGTTTGAACACCGAAGATAAAAACAACAACGGACTGCTTGAAGAAGATGAGGATGTCGGATTGGACGGTATCCCGGACGGAATGCCGGGCGATGATCCCGACGACAACTGGAAAGAGCCGCAGCTCAACGCCTGGAACCGCTACGACGGCGTTTTGTACGACGGCATTAACGGTACCGAAGGAAACAGTAAGTCGCGCGAAGCGCGTTATCCCGATACGGAAGACCTCGACGGAGACGGTCAGCTATCCACGGTTAATTCCTATTTTGAATATACCTTTTCCCTGGATAGCAACGATGTCAGAGCAAAGGAATGGCTGGTGGGATCAACCGAAAAAGGCTGGCGCCAGTTCCGGATCCCTTTGAAAGAATTTACGCGAATAATCGGTAATCCGGATACGACCTTTCAACAGATTTTGAATGTCCGCCTCTGGTTTAGCGATATTCCCAAAGAACGAACGCGTATTTTGATCGCAACGTTTGATTTTGTCGGTAACGAATGGGAAGAAACGGGCGTCGCCAAAGACAGAAAAAGTAATTTCGTAAAAAACGATTCTGTTTTTACGCTTGCCGTTTACAATACGGAAGAAAACGCCGACGCCATTCCCGGCGGACCCGAACCGTACCACTCACCTCCCGGCGTTACAGGCGTCCGCGACCGGATCACCCGCGCCATGTCTAAGGAGCAATCGTTGGTAATGCGATTCTTTGGACTAAAACCGGGCGAAGTTGCGGAAGGTCGCAAACAGTTGTACCAGGCAATGAGTCTGGTGAATTACAGAAAGTTGAAAATGTTTGTTCACGGCGATCGCTCCCTGCCCGAGAACCCTCCAGAGTACAACGCAAGCGGCGAACCGTTGCAGGAGCCGTCTCCCATCCGCTTTTATATACGTTTTGGTTCGGACGATAAAAATTATTACGAATATGGTCAGGATATCTATGCCCATTGGAATTCGGCAAACAAAATCGAAATTGATCTCGACGATCTTGCGGCAATCAAATCGATCGACTCATTGATGGTCGGAACGGTGGACAGCGTTGTTTATGTGAAAAAATTACGCGGAAAAACAGAAGCCTATTACAAAGCGAGGGGTAAACCCAGTCTAAATACAATTCGTTATTTTGTGATCGGAGTAAAAAACCGCGGAGACGAAGTCGGTCGCAATTACGGTGATTTTACCGGCGAAATATGGCTTGACGAATTAAGACTCTCCGGCGTGCGCAAAGTTAAAGCCACTGCCATGCGTCTTTCTGCAAATGTCAAATTAGCCGACGTGATGAATTTTAACATTCAATGGGAAAGCACCGACGCCGATTTCCACAATGTGAGCAAACAATTCGGAACTGGAAACACAACCGAACGCCAAAACTATTCGGGTAAACTTAATCTGGATAAATTTTTGCCGAGCGTCCTCGATCTGTCAATTCCGATTGACGCACGCGCCTCTTTTTCGCGCAGTATTCCAAAATATGTCACCAATACCGACCAATTAACCCACTATCAAAACGATACCTTCAACAGAAAACTCAAATCGCTTTTGGGATTACGAAAATTACCCGACGAGTTGAAACCGATCGTCTCAAAAAGTGAAGTATTCGGTATCGGAACAACCATAAAAAAACGGTCAAAGTCTAAATTCTGGCTTTTACGCTACACTCTGGACGGCATGACCTTTGACTTCGATTATTCAAAAAAGAAAAGCAGCAACTGGGAAACAACCTTTAATCGTTCGGAATTGTTTAAAGAAACCTTCAGTTATCAAATTCCTTTCGGTAGGAATAATTATATCGAACCCTTTAAATTTCTGAAGAAAGTTCCGGTTCTTAAAAAAATCAGCAAACAAAAACTCTTTTACACGCCTTCGCAAACCAGCTTTAATGTGGGTATTTCGGACAGCAAATCGCAATTGTTGAGGAGAAGTAGTAATAAGGTCAATATTACCAGAAATCTAAGCTCGACGCGTTCGGTGCGCCTGACCTATAAAATGATAAACAGTTTGAATTTCAGCTATTCGAGAAACTACACTTCCGATGGCGATTTTGTGGGCTTGACCCATAAACGTCTGTTGAAAAATATTTTCACTAAAGGCGATTTCGGACTGGATACAAATATCAGGCAAAACTTTAAGGGAGATTACAAACCGGAATTGTTCCGTTGGCTAAAACCCAGTTTTTCGTTTAGCAGCAACTTTACTTATCAGTTGGCTAATGCGAACAAGTATAAAAATGCGTCCAGTTCCACCACAAAACGAATCGATCTGAATTTTAATCCCGGTGAATTAATGAAAGCTATTTATAATCCTAAAAAAACAAAAAGGTCAAAAGCAAGGAGACCCGCTTCCGCGCGAACTAAAAGACGATCAATTCGCAAGCCCGGGAAAAAAGTACAAACGGAGCAAAAACCCGAAGAAAAAGAAAAGAAAAAAGGAATCGGTTTTCCTAATCCTTTGATGTGGGTTTACAACGTAATTAGCAGTTGGAGTAATATCCGAACCAGCATCTCGCGCGATGACCGGATTCAGCATAAATATCTCTCGGACATGCCGGCATGGGAATATCAATTCGGGTTTACCAAAAATCCTAAAGTACCGCAGGATACTTCACTGCTGGGTCAGGGAGTTAATTTAATCGGTCCGATTTCCAGCAAAACGATCTCGGTAAGAACTTCCACAAGTTTTAGCGTTTCGAGTAATATCAGGGCTTCGCTCTCGCACGATTATCGATCGCAAATAAGTTCGTCCGATTACGGTCGGGCGGGATCGGGCAGTAAGTCCAGTTCTTACTTTTTTATGGGAGACGACCCTCAGGCAAAATTTCGCGGGCTTGCCAGTTTGCAGTCATTTATACCGGATTGGAATGTGCAAATCAGCGGAATTGAAAAATTTCTTTTCTTCCCGAAATTTGCGCGCTCGATCAGCATTACTCACGGACACAGCAGTAAATATACCGAAAATCTTCAGCTGAAATTGGACGGCAGCTTTTTGCCTTCCAATCAAACCTTTACCAGCAACTGGCAGCCGTTAATCGGCGTAAACATTTCCACCAAATGGGGCGTTTCGGGTACAATTCGCTACACCAGCGCGACTAATTTTTCCTATTCCTCCAGCGGCGGCGCCACCAAATCTTTAACCAGTTCGTTTAACATGTCTTTCAGCTTTTCCAAAACTTCCGGATTCCGCATTCCGATTTGGCCCTTTAAAAATAAAAAATTCAAAAACGAAATTAATTTTAATCTGACCTTCGACGCCTCAAACAATCAAACGTTCCAGCGTCAGTTCCAGCAAAAGAAATTCGAAGAAAAACAAAATAACAGTAACTGGAAACTCAGACCGGCAGCCACCTATCGCTTTAGCTCGCGCGTGCAGGGCAGCTTGTTCTTTGAAACGGGCGTTTCCAAAAATAAAATCTCCGGAAAATATTCCTATAACGAATTTGGAATTACCGTTAATATTGCCATTAGAGATTAAAAACAATAATGTAATTTTTATTTTTTAAAAGGAAGTAAATTAAATGTCAGTAACAAGTATTATCCCTGTTTTGCTATTCTTCTCTCTGGTAAGCGCCCAATTCAACGGACAAAAAGCCTTTTCCTATCTGGAAAAACAGGTTGCCTTTGGACCCAGAAATCCGGGCAGCGAAGGTCATAAAGCCTGTCTTGTTTTTTTGCACACAGAATTAAACAAATGGGCGGATCAGGTTGAACTGCAAAATTTCACCTATCGGGATCAGTTTCGCAAAAAGACGCTGAAATTAACAAACGTGATTGCCCGCTTTAATCCCGAAAAAAAGCGCAGAATTTTTTTAGCCGCCCACTGGGATACCCGTCCCACTGCGGATCAGGATAAAGAGGAAAATAGAAACAAGCCCATCCCCGGAGCAAATGACGGCGCAAGCGGGGTGGCGGTATTGCTGGAAATCGCACGTGTGCTCCATAATCAAAAACCGAATATCGGCGTGGACCTGATCTTATTCGACGGCGAAGATTACGGGCGCTCCGGACATCTTGACGAGTATTTTCTCGGTTCCCGTTATTTTGCCGAAAACTACGCCAAAGGCAAATTCAAACATGAATTCGGCATTTTAATAGACATGATCGGCGACGCGCGGCTCAATTTAAAACGGGAGGGATACTCCATGCGCTACCTTCCCTGGCTGGTGGACAGGGTTTGGAAAACCGCTCAGAACCTTGGTTTTTATGAATTCTCTGACGAATTTCTGGGCTACGTGGACGACGATCATGTTCCGCTGCTTAAAAAAGGTATCCCCTGTATTGATATCATCGATTTTGAATATCCGGATAAAAGCAATCGTTACTGGCATACGCTCCAGGACACGCCGGATAAATGCAGCGCCCAAAGTTTAAGTATTGTCGGTACGGTTTTACTGGAAATAGTCTATGGCGAGTGACAGCGAAAAAAAATGGATAGAAGTCAAGATTCAGGCTTCCCCGCATTATCTGGAAATTCTTTCGGCGTTTATTTTTGCCACCCATGCCGAAGGAATCCGGGAAGAAGCAAACGACTTCTCCGTTTATTACCCGCAAAACAAGTGGAGCCCCGAAGTCTGCAAATTGTTGCTTAAGGAATTAACCCGGGTAATTCCCGATTTTGACGATTTTAGAATGGAAATTATCTTTCAGGATGAACAAGACTGGCTGAAAAAGTGGAAAGAAAATTTAAAACCCTTTCATCTTACCGAAAAAATCGTGATTCAGCCCGATTGGGAATCTTACCGCCCCGAGAAAGGCGAGATTGTGTTGACCATTGCGCCCAAAATGGCGTTTGGCACCGGGCATCACGAATCGACCCAACTCTGTTTAATGCTGCTGGACAGGTGGTTCGATCCGCGAATGCGTTTGCTGGATGTCGGAACGGGCAGCGGTATTTTAGCCATCTATGCCGCAAAACGGGGCGGTTCGGATATTGTGGGAATCGATAACGATCCCGTTGCCGTCGAAAACGCCAAAGAGAATGCAACGCTAAACGGAGTGGCGGATAAAATCGAATTTAGGGCGGGAGACGCAGCGCGGTTAACGGATTTGGATTTCGATTTAATCGTAGCGAATATCAGCCGCAACGTATTGATTGAAATCGCACCCTTACTGACAAATGCTCTTACCGACGGAGGAATTCTGATTGTTTCGGGCATCTTAAAAAGCGACCGCGAATCGGTGGAGAAGAGCTACGTCGCCAATCTTATGACTCCGGTCGAGGCGAAAAGCAAAAACGAATGGATCGCTGTGGTCTTTAAAAAGGAGCCCGCGGATCATGCCTGAAAAACCTTCGGCGGTCATCGATCTTGGCTCTCATTCCGCCTTGCTTCTTATTGCCGTTTCCTTACCTTCGGGCGATTTAAAGTTATTGCACGAAGATTTCCGGATAACGCGCCTGGGCAAAGGAGTAAAACGAGACGGATTGATGAAAAGCGAAAATATGGATCGGGCTGTCTCTGTTCTTGAAAAATTTAAGGAAGCAATCGATGAATTTTCCTGCCGCCGGGTTTATGTGACCGCCACCGCAGCCATGCGAACGGCAAAAAATTCCGATGAAATGATCGGGAAAATCAGTGAACATTTCGGCTGGGAAGTTGAAATTTTAACGCCCGAACAAGAAGCGACGTACAGCTATCTCGGAGCGATTTCCGCCTTTAAGAATTTTAAAAATAAGGAATTTATTGTGGTGGATAGCGGCGGCGGCAGTACGGAAATCACCATGGGAAACGGAACCGATATCAAGGCGCGCGGTTCGGTTCCTGTCGGCGCGGCGCGTCTGGCTGAAGAGATGGGCTTTAAGGTAACTCTGTGCAGCAGCGATCGGATGGGGCTGATGCAGATCGTAAAAAACGAATTGGAAAAAATTCCTTTCTGGAATCAATTGGATTCGACGAAAGTTTTAGTAGGTTCGGGCGGCACAATCACAACATTGGCGGCGATTCATCACGGAATGGAAAAATACGATCCCGAAACGATCAATCGAACGGCTCTGGATAAGGATCAGATTTGGAAATTGTACTATCGAATAAATGAGCTGAGTTTAAAAGAGCGGCTTAAAATTAAGGGACTTGAAAAGGGAAGGGAAGACGTGATCACGTACGGAACCATTGTTTATCTGACAATCATGGAGCTTCGGGAGATCGATCTGATCCGGGTTTCGGCGCGCGGATTGCGTCACGGCTACCTGTTGTCGAAATTTAAGAAGTAACGAGTAACGAGTGACAAGTAAGACAAAAGTTATCAGAAAGCGGAGAGCAGAAAGCAGTAGTAGTGGGTAGTAAGAAGTAGGTAGAAAATAGTAAAATGTTCGTTGTGTTAAGAGTGAAATACTTTTTTGTTTATTAAAAATAATTTGGCTGAATTATTTAAACGTTTAAGTAACGGTGGAGATAACTAATTATTCATTATTCATTATTCGTTACGCATTACGATTACCGGAGAAGTCGCTTACACGCTTAACCCTTAACAAAAATCCGGAACTGCGGCAAATCTTGTACACAAAAGTTGTAAAATTAACGGAAAATTCCTAACATTAGCACTAATTAAAAAGGATGTAAAAGATGAATAAAAAGACGATTATTCCTTTTCTTACTTTTATCTTGATGTTCTTAACCCTGCAATGCAAGGATAACGGAACGGGACCGGAAGAAAAAAACGTTCCCGGAAAGATTTTATGGGTGGAAGTCCCGGACAGTATCCAGATTCCTGAAGCGGGCTATTTTAATAAGGCTCTGATCAAAGCCGCGGTTCAGGATTCCAACGGACTTGATGATGTTGACTCGGTCTATTTTTATTCCCGTAAACCGGACGGAACATTGGCAAACAAGGGTAAGCCCCTGACTATGGTTGATAACGGCAAACCCTTCAGTATTTCAGGCGATCCGTGGGTGGATGCGGGCGATGAAAAAGCCGGCGACGGAATATATTCTTTAACCATTTTGATTTTTAACGACGCGCAGGCAGGGCGGTATTATTTCACTTTTTATATGCGCGATAAAGCGGGAAATTTATCTGATAGTATAATTGATTCCATAGAGGTGTACCGTTGATGAAGAAAAAACTAATTCTCGGTTTCTGGTTGCTCGCCTTTCTTGCAAGTCAGGTTGGCGCTCAGGCTTTGTACAAAACAGGCTTTCGAATGATCGGAGACGATCATCCGTTTGCGCATACCCTTTACGGCAACGGAATTGTTGACCTGGTAGCTAAGGATTCCGTGCTTTGGGTTGCCACCGGTTACGGATTGTCCAAGGCGGTTTACGATTCAAAAACAAATGAGCGGAAGTGGATAAGCTTTACTTCCGATGAATACATCGGCAAGGGCGGCGTTTCCGCTTTGGGGTACATGGACGAGCAAACGTTCTGGATTGCCACCGCGTTTGACACGATGACGTCGGCTTCGGACGAAAGTTTGCCCGCCGGCAGCGGCTTAAGTTACACCAGAGACGGGGGCAAAACCTGGCATCATGTTCCTCAGCCCGTGGACAGCGTGAACGAAGAACGCTACGCGCCGACAACCACGGTTATCCAGAATTTGATCTATGATATCGCTTTTATTGACAGCACAATTTGGATTGCCAGCTTTGGCGGCGGATTGCGCCGATCCGATGACATGGGCAAAACGTGGAAGGTTGTTACCACGGACGGAAAATTCTTTTCCAGTTTAGCCAATTTAAATCACCGCGTTTTTTCGTTGTTGAGCGTGGAAGATACCCTTTGGGTGGGTTCCGCGGGCGGCATAAGCAAATCCACCGATAACGGTCAAACCTGGCAGCGCTTTGTGTTCGAAGAAGATAATCCCAATTCCATATCCGGAAATTTCGTCGTGGCGCTTGCCTATCAAAAAGAAACCCATTCTGTCTGGGCGGCAACCATTCAGGCGGAAGATAGCAGCGAATCGCGCGCCGTGAGCGTTACTTCGGATTGGGGTAAAACCTGGCGGCGTCTTTTGGAAGGCGAGCAACTGTTTAGCCACAATTTTGCTTTTTACGGGAACGAAGCCTTTGTCGCCGCGGATAAGGGACTGTATCATTATTTGCCCGAAGACGATATGTGGGAAGTAATTACCGATATTCAGGATTTTGAGTCGGGCAATGAAATTTTTCAGCCTGAATATTATTCGGTAGCCGTGCAGGAGCTTCCGGCGCATTCCTGGGTCTGGCTGGGCAATTCCGACGGACTCGCCGCGCGTCGTTTGGATGATCCGGCTGCGCCGTGGAAGGTTATTCGTTCCTTCGTTTCGACTAAAATCAGAACCAATCCGCCGATTTACGCTTATCCCTCGCCTTTTTCACCCAGTCGGCATCTGTACATTCGCTTTGAATATGATACCGATAAAAGGTTGGACGAACCGATCAAAATTTATGATTTTGCCATGGATCAGGTTGCGGAGATTAAAGGCGACAATTTGAAACCCAAATGGGACGGTACGAATAGTCGCGGCGACGTTGTGGCAAGCGGGGTTTACTTTTTCCGCGCAAAAATCGATGGCAAGGTTACCTGGGGAAAAATTGTGATTATCAATTAAAAAATGGAAAAGACTATGAAACGAGTATTTATTAACACGCTTTTAATATTGACCTTTTTTACGGCTTCGCTGCTTTTTGCCGACGGCAACGGCGGTTACGCCGGGGCGTTTATGCGCATCGGTCTGGGCGCCCGTCATCAGGCGTTGGGTAATAGCGCCATTGCCGCTCCTGTCGATGCCTATTCCTTTTACTACAATCCGGCGTTAAGTGCCTTTCAAAGCAAACGTATTTTTACTTTGTCGCACAGTTTTATGTCTTTGGATCGTAAATTTGATTTCATCGGTTTTTCGACCAAAGTGCCGCCGGGCGCCGGATTTAGCCTGGGCTGGATTCACAGCGGCGTTGGCGATATTCAGGGATACAATATGATCGGCGAAAAAACGGGCAATATCGATCATAATCTTAATGCCATTTATTTTAATTTTGCCCGCATCTTTGCCGGTAAATTTGCCGTGGGTCTTACCATTAAACACATCCGTGAGGATATGGGATTTGGCGAAGACAATTACAATGCCAGCGGCTGGGGATGGGATTTTGGCGCCGCTTTTGTGATCAACGAAAAAATTACTGTGGCAGCCAGTTTGCGCGACGTCGGGTCCAAATTGACGGCTAACACCGATAAACTGTTTCAATTCGGCGGCACCACGGTTTTTAATTTCCCGAAAATATGGAGTGTGGGCGCAACTTATCTGACGCCGGTTCGCTGGCTGCGCGTGAATTATGCCTTTCAGGGCACAAAGTACGACCAAAGTCACCATTTTGGTCTGGAGGCAACCTACCACAATATTCTCGCCTTGCGTCTTGGCTATAACCGCGATAAATTGACATTTGGCGCGGGAATGGGCTTTACTCTGTGGAAATTTTTCTCAACCCTTGATTACGCGTTTTTGCCTTCCGTGGTGGACGAAGGCGCCAGTCATGTTTTTTCATGGCAGTTTTATTTGAATTAGGAGCTGTTGATGTACCGAAGCATTTTGATCTTTCTTTTTACGATAATTCTAAGCTCAATGAGTTTTGCAGGCGACGAAGCGGGTATGGCTTTTTTGAAACTTCCGGTTGACGCCAGATCGGCGGCGATGGGCGAAGCTGCTACAGCTTTAGCGACCGATGCCGCAGCCGTTTACTGGAATCCGGCTTTACTGGCTCTGTCTCAGTCCAGAAGCCTGGTTTTTATGCACAATGCCTATCTGGCTGATATTGCCCAGGAGTTTGCCGCCTTTCAGCTTTTCAAAGGTAAACATAATCTTGCTATTTCCCTTAATTTGATGAACATTCCGGGTATTGAAATTCGCGGTAATAAACCCTCCGAACAACCGGCGGGAACAACCGAAGCCATTAATCTGGCGGCTGGCTTGAGTTACGCCCGTCAAATAAAGGGAGGTTGGACCGTCGGGCTGACGGCTAAATATCTTTATGAAAAATACTATCTGCAGGATGCAACGGGTTGGGCTGTCGATTTTGGCGTATTGAAAAAGGGATTTTTGACTTCCGAATTAGATTGGGGACTCGTTTTGCAGAATGCCGGTAAAATGCGCAAACTCAATAAAGAATCCACTCGTTTACCGCTTATCCTGCGATCCGGCTTTTATTATCAAACGCCGTGGAATCTTAACCTGACCGGTCTTCCGGTAAGCGCAACTTTTGATTTGGTTTATCTGATTTCGGAAAAAGCCACAAATTTAAATGCCGGATTAGAAGTACCGGTCATTCAAACATTCACCTTACGCTCCGGTTTGATCTATGATTGGGACAATGTTCGCTTCAGCCTGGGATTTGGCTTAAACTACAGGCAATATCAGTTGAACTATGCCTTTTCTCCCTATCCCTACAATTTGGGGAATTCCCATCGATTTTCGCTTAGCTGGTGGTTTTAGCGGCTAAACAATAGATATGTACACAAAAAACGAAATTTTTCCTGCTCGCGGGAAGAGTATTTAAATAGTCATCAGAAGAATCTGATCTCCAAAAAAATGTAGGGACAAATTTTACCAAATTTAAAGTTTGAATTATTGTTTTTTAACAGCTTAATCGATTCTCACTGTCAAAGTCAGGAAAAAGTAGTCGCGGCAATCTTTCGTCTTTTTTAAATGAAATTCTGATACACGCGTTTATTGAATTTTCGCCATAAAACGTCTTGCCATCAGTTGTTCTGAAAACTATATTTGCTATTTATTTCGGAAGTGAAAACAGACAAGGGTGTTGGAATGGAATGCAGACAGGATAGCAATATGGGGCGTTGCAACTGTAGTTACGAACCATGTTCACGCAAGGGTATTTGTTGTGAGTGTTTGAATTACCATCTGCGTTTTCGCGAGCTGCCCGCCTGTTTTTTTCCGGATGATGCCGAACGCACGTATGATCGTTCTTTTGAGCACTTTGCACGATTGGTAAATGAGCGACGGGTGTAATTCCCGGATACTATTTTTTCTTTACAATGCCAAACTTTTTCATCTTTTTAAACAGCGCCGAGCGATTAACACCTAAAGCCTCGGCGGTTTTTATTATTTTCCAGTTATTCCGTTGCAATGTTTCGAGAATATATTGTTTTTCGAATAGAGAATATATTGTTTTTCGAATAATTCCCGAGCCTCCTGTAAGCTGCCGCGAAAATTCAGGGACATTGGTTTTCCGTTTACTTTTTCGCCGATTGCTTCCCGCACTTCTTCTGCGGTAATTTTTTGATTTTTTGTCAAAATGGCTAATTTTTCAACCACATTCCGCAATTCTCTTACATTTCCGGGCCAGGAATGGCGCGAGAGTATTTCTAACGCTTCGGGTTTGAAATCAATAATCTGTTTGTTGTAAATCTGAGCATATTGCTTTAAAAAATAGCGGGCTAACACCGGAATATCTTCCGCGCGTTCCCGTAAGGGCGGAATTGAAATCTGAATAACGTTTAAACGATAGAACAAATCTTCACGGAATTTTCCTTCCCGTATCAACCGATGAAGATTCTTGTTCGTCGCGGTAATGACGCGCACATCGATCTTTACTGGTTTTTCTTCTCCGATTACTTCCACCTCGCCGTCCTGCAATACGCGCAGCAGTTTTGCCTGAAGCGGCAATGTCATGTCGCCGATTTCATCCAAAAACAGCGTGCCTCCGTCGGCTACTAAAAATTTACCTTTATGATCCTGGCTCGCTCCGGTAAAAGCTCCTTTTTTATAGCCGAAAAGTTCGCTCTCCAAAAGAGCGTTCGGAATGGCGGCGCAATTTACTTTGATGAACGGACCCGAAAATCGTCGGCTTTGGTTATGAATGGCTCGCGCCACAAGTTCCTTGCCTGTTCCGCTTTCTCCGGTAATCAGCACTTTGGCGTCGTTAGAAGCGACGACTTCTATTTTATCAATAACCTGACGCAGGGCTTTGCTTACGCCGACAAGCGAGTAAGCTTCGCCGATTTGCGCCAGCAGTGTGGATCTTTCTTTTTGCAGGTTACGCTTTTCCAGCGCGTTTTTTATGGTAATTAATAAGCGCTCCCCGTCTATGGGCTTTTCCACAAAATCATAGGCGCCCTCCTTTATAGCCTTGATGGCGGTGGGAATCGTTCCCTGCCCGGAAATCAGAATAATGGGAAAATCGGGGTGCATGGTCAAAATTTTTTGCATTATTTTAAAACCGTTCATGCCCGGCATTTTTAAATCAAGCAGAACACAGTCAAATTCCTGCTTTTTAAATGTCTCTATTGCCTGATAAGGGTTGGCGACGGTTTGAACCTGATAATTTTTTAATTCAAGAAAATTGGCAAGGGATTGTAAAAAGCCGGGATCGTCGTCCACCGCTAAAATTTTAGGCTTCATTGTCATGTATCGGCTCCTGCTTCAGAGGGAGTAAAATTCTGATGACCGTTGCAAATCCCTTGCGGGATGAAAGCGAAATATTCCCCAGATGATCTTCGATGATTTTCCGAGCTAAAGTCAATCCCATTCCCGTTCCGTCGGATTTTGTGGTAAAAAACGGCTGAAAAACTTTTTCGATGTTTTCCTCTTCAATCCCGGGCCCGCTGTCGGCAACCTCGATCTCGATGTATTTCTGAAAATTTTCTTCGGGATTTTCTATCAGATTCGTTTCAATCAAAATTATGCCTTTGCCTTCCATAGCGTCTATTGAATTTTCGATCAGAATCTGAAAAACCATCTCTATCAAGACAGGATCCGCGTAAATAATTTTAATTGAAGGATCGAGTTCAATATTAATTTTCAGTTGACTGTTTAAATAGCGTTCAAATTTTTTGATTGAGCTGTTAATAATTTGCTCAATAGAAACAGCTTTGATTTTCGGTTTTTCCAGATTTGTAAAACGTAAAAAGTGTTTTGTCATCTCCCTTACACGGTTGAGCTCCCTGTCGATTAAAATAAGGTCATTTTTTATGGTTTCGCCCGATTCCGGAAGCAGCTCCTGTAGTTTAAGTTTTAGGGTCTGGAAACTTAGTTGAATGGTGGAAAGCGGGGTTTTGATATCATGCGCCATCTTTTGTACGGTTTTTGTCCATATCTGCAAGCGGTTATCGGTAATCCTGTTGTCGTAAGGAATGATTTCGATTAAAAAACCGGCGGGAACCTGAAACAGACCTTTTATGACCATTCCCTTCATAAGAAAATGCTTTATACCCCCGGCAAGTTTTAGACTAATTTCCTTTTCAGTAAGTTTAAGGCTTTTGACTAATTCGGAAATAAAGCGGATGATTTCGGGGCGTTCTTCCAGCGCTTCTTCGAAATATTCCTTTTCCCGAATATGGCGCGTAAGCTTTAAAGATTGCTCAAAGTTGCCGTTTAAAAAACGGATTTTTCCTTCAAGGTCCAGCACTAACAAGCCTAAGGGCGAAAATTGAAACAATTGACGATGAATCTGTTTTTGGGAAAAACGGTGATGCATACGGAAAAATAACGCCAGCAAAATTAAATAGACCAGGACGGCTGTAAAAGACAAAATAAAATAGCGAAACGAATACCATGTGTTGAATGAATATTGAAAGGCGTTGAGTGTGGATGCGTTTTGAATAATTATCTGAGCTCCGGAGTGCCCCCGTTTGTTAATCGAGAAAAAATCCGACGAAGAGGGCAGATAATCGCGAAGCAGATAGCAGGAACGAAAATCGCGCTCGACGATCAGATAACCATCGGTTCCCGAACCGAAATATTCGTTCTCCATGTCGCGATCAAAATCGAATTCAAAAAAACTGTATAAAAAGGAATGTTCCAAACGATAAGTTTTGACGGGTTTTAAATCAGATCCCAGCTCAGAAATTTCGCCCTTGTTATTTGCCAGGTAAAGATGTTCTCTCGTGTTTTCCGGAAAAGAAAAGATGGTCCAGAAAATTTTGGGGTCTAATTTTCGCTGACGTAAAAGCTCGCCTTTAAAATTGTAAAGCGAAAGAACCGGAGGAACGTCAAGCGGTCCGGATTGGTTTTGATAAGAAATAAGATAATTTTGCCCTTCGCGCTTCCAGACAAGGGTGGCTAGCGAAGACGGATAATAAGGAAATTCGATGGGCTCAAAAAAGAAATTTAAATCAAGATTAAATACCATTAGCCACGAAACATTATCTCTGAAAGGAACCGGCTGATCGTAATTATCCGGAGCCGAGCTTCCGCCTAAAATAAGCTCCGGAATTTTATCTTTGTTTAAATCAAAAAGAAAAGGACTTCCCAGATAAGCTCCGGCAAAAGGCGATTTCGCGACAATTTTTTTACTGCGGATATCAAATTTAAAAATTCTGCGCGGCTGCATGCTAAAGCCGGTCATTAAAATAAAATAGGCTTCCTTAAACCCGTCATTATTTGAATCGTAAAAAACCGCATTTGGCTTTCGAATGTCCCATTTTCTTTGCGGATGCGGGTTCGGCTCGGGCTTGCGAACAATAAATTTCCGGTAAATTAAAAACTTGTTACGATAGCGCGGATCAAATGCGTAAAGAAAAAGCGAATCGTGCGCCAGCGTGAAAAAATAGACTTCATCGTAGCCGTCGTTATCATAATCGGTAAAGTAAACGGCGTCGGGCAACCAGGCTTCCGGAAAATTCCATTGGTCAATTAGCTGGTCTTTTGAAGTGTAAAATTTAACGCCGATGTCCTGCCCGGTAAAGACATTTTTAAATATTAAATATTCGCTGAATCCGTCGTGGTCAAAATCATTGTAATGATATTCAATTTCACCGCGATTTACTTTTAATTTATTTACCAGGTTTACTTTGTTTTGATTAAAAAACGAGTGAAAAATAATTGCTAACAACGCGGTAAAAAAAACCGCAAATAACGCGGCAAAAAGATAGATTTTCAAAAAAGGAGAAGGTTTTCCGTTGCTACTAAACACAATTGGCATCATCTACATGTTTAATCCGTTAAACTTCAAGCCCCCGTGAGAGATTAGATATTTCCGATTGATTGTCCGAAAAATATTAAAGTTGTTTACAAAATAAACAACTCCTTACCAAACCGGATAATCTTTTTTACTGCCGAATCAAGCGGCAGAAACGTGACATTAATAATTGTAAATAAATTTTGCTAATAATGCAAGTTGTGTTGCTAAAAGTAATCATAAAGATTTAAAATGATTCCAAACGGAAACATGTTTGTGGTAAAAGAAAAATACGGTGTTAATAAAAATAAGGGGTTAAGTAACAAATGAAATACTGGTACGTTTTTTGAAAGAAAAATAAAACAGCTTAAAATGTCGGTTGAGCCGTGATCGGTTGAACAAAATAACTTATTGAAGAAAGGATGCAAAAAACGTATTTAGCGAGTTAGAAACCAAAGAGGAGGAGAGGGTTTATGACAATGAATCGAATGTCCTTTATTTCCGAATAGTCATGTCGTCTGTTGAGATCAGATAAACAATCCGAAAGGAGGAAGCGTTATGAGATGATTGATATTTTGGGGATACCTCAGTCAGCAGTTTTACAATCCTTTCCCGTTTAATAAAAATATACTTTGCTGATATCAAAGTTATGAGGGGATGTTTGCGGCATTAAGCGGTTTTACAATTGCGTTTCTTTTTTAATGTGGTTAAGTAAAAAACAAAATTTTAGGAGGAAATAGCTATGAGAATGATTTTTAATTTCATTCTTTCAATTTTACTCTTGAGTTCATTCGTCTTAGGACAAAATATTTTAAACTTACGTGAAGATCCTCAGCAAAAACCCGATGTTAGCCCGGGACAATTATTGAAAAGTCAGCCTGTTGAAAGAAACCAGACTGGCAAGTTAACGCGGGTTTTAGTCGATAATATATTTTTTGAAGACTTTGAAGGTTCGACAAGCAACTGGGTCAGAATGGATGACCCGTGGGAAATCGGCTCTCCTTCCACCGGCCCTAAATCAGGGTATTCTTCTACAAAATGTGCGGCTACTAATTTGGACGGCGCTTATTTGCCTAACAAATATAGCTGGTTGCAGTCAAAAACAATCAATTTGCCTACCCTGTCTTCTTCCGACGAATCGATTGTTTTAAAGTTTAATGAATGGTACGAAATCGAAAGCTCTTATGATTATGGCTATGTTTATATTCGGGCAAACGGCGGCAGCTGGGTGGAAATGAGTAAGCGCACCGGTTCAAGCGATTGGATTGAAACGGAAATTGATCTTACAACCTATGCCGGAGATCAGATCGAAATTTTATTTTATTTTACAACAAACGGTTCCAATGAATACAGCGGTTGGTATATCGATAACGTAAAAGTGCAATTGTTGGGCGTCGAACCGCTTACCACAACAATCACTTCTTTGGATCATACCAAATTTCCTTTTATTTATCTGAACGTTAATGTCGATACGTTTGGCACCGGAATTTCGAGTCTTACTAAAGATAATTTTACCGTAATCGAAAATGATGTAGTTCAAACCGGTTATTTTGATGTAACGCCTCCCGAATCCAGCGGCGGCACCCGTCTCGCGGATATTATTTTTGTGCTTGATGTTTCGGGCAGTATGGGCGATGAAATTGACGCCGTAAAAGCAAATATGGAAGATTTTATTAATTCGCTTGACGAGAAGGATGTGGATTATCGTGTGGGATTTATCACTTTTGCCGATATCATCTATGTTTATAACGACGGCGAGTTGTACGAGGGTAAGGAAACAATACTCTCGATTATTGATAATATTGAACTCGGAGAGCACGGTATCGGAAGCGGCGGCGATACTCCGGAAAACCAATTGGAAGCCATGGCAAAAGGCTCTGTAATGAATTTTAGATCCGGGGCTCAAAGAATTGAAATTATGCTCACCGATGCCTATGCCCACAGCGATGACGCCGTGACCTCGTGGACTGTTTCATCGTTGATCGATCAATTGAAAGCCACCAACGTTAACTGTTATCCCGTTTTTGATACGGGAAACAGCACCCAGAAAGATCAGTACATCCCCATTGCCGATGCGACAAATCCCGATGGCAAATATTATCATATTTATGACAACTTCAATGAAATCATCGATGACATCAGCTCTTCCATAAGCAATACCTATGTTGTGCAATACAAATCGAGCGATCCCGTTTATAACGGAGTAACCCGTTTTGTTGAGGTTAAGGTCAATTATAAAGGTGAAACCAGTTCGGATTTCGCCTCGTATGTTCCGGGTGCGGCTCCCAGAATTGAGCGCACAGCCGAGACCGTCGCCCTTCATGATAAATCATGGGCGGAAGGCACAACTTTTACTATCGAAGCGAATATAACGGATGAGATCGAACCTTATCTGAAATCAGCCACCTTATATTATCGCACGACAAACGATGATGTATTTGAGAATGTTGAAATGACGTTGGTCAGCGGAACCTTATACCGCGCGACAATACCGGGCTCCGCGGTGCATAGCCCAGGCGTTGATTACTATATTTCAGCGACCGACGATCAATCAAAAGTTACCGATCCGTCAACAGACCCCCGTCAAAATCCTTATCAGATAGCCATTCTCCCGAATTATGCTCCGAAGATTATCCATACGCCGGTCAATAAGCTGGTGCCGGGTGCGGATATTACCATCACCGCAGATATTACCGATGAAACCAATAATCTTACCGCAACCGAATTGTTTTACAGGAAAACAGGCAGGTTGCTTTATCAAAAACTTAATATGGAAAATATCGGCGGCGATACCTATCGGGCAATAATACCCGGAAGCGACGTTACCATTGACGGCGTTGACTATTATATTAAGGCTACCGATGATTTTGGCGTCAGTTCGTATCACGGAGATGCCGACCATCCTCATCACATAGGAGGAGGCGAATTCGCTCCGCTTATTTCGTCCATTAAGGATGTTCCGCACGACCAGGGCGGCAAAGTCTTAATTACCTGGGAAGCTTCAAGCCTTGATAACAGTTATACCGATAATCCTGTTCTGTATTACAGCATCTGGAGAGCAATTCCCAACGGTAAAACGACTAAAGATTTGTCGTCAATGCTTGAGGCAAAAGTTGATAAAGACTTTAGCGGAGAAGCGGCAAGGATCAAATCTTTTGGCGGCGGCGAATTATACTGGGAATGGCTGGCAAATCAACCGGCGCACGGCTTACGCAAATATAGTTACGCTGCGGAAACGCTGTACGATTCCATGTCAACAACGGCAGGATGGCACTATTTCTTTGTTTCGGCTCATACTGCAAGAGAATTCTTCGACTCCGTGCCCGACAGCGGTTACTCGGTCGATAATTTAGCTCCTTCTGTTCCGTTGAGCTTAATGGCGATTTACGATTCTAAAACAAAGAAAGTGATCCTGACCTGGCAGCCGAATCCCGAAACCGACATAAAGCAATACAATATTTACAGACGCACCAGAAAATCTTCCGAATGGCAGCTTATCGGCTACAGCACGGAACCTCTGTTTACCGATTATCTGCCTGATCCGGCATCGATATCCGACTATTTCTATTCCGTAAGCGCCGAAGACATTCATGAAAATAAGAGCGAATTAAGCGAAGAAGCGAGCATAATGACAGGTTTGGAAGGATTGGATAACAGGGTTCCGGAGAAATTTGCTTTGTATCAGAATTTTCCGAATCCGTTTAACCCGACAACGACCATAGTGTATGATTTACCTGAGACCCGGGAAGTGCGGTTGGAAATTTTCACCGCATCCGGACAAAAAATCAAAACGTTGTTCACGGGTCAGCTTAATCAGGGACGGCACAAATTAGTTTGGGACGGCACCGACGACGCCGGTAACCAGGTTGCCAGCGGAGTTTATCTGTACCAGCTTAAAGCCGGTGACTTTGTACAGACACGGAAGATGATTTTGATGCGCTAATCAAAGGAAATAAAAAATTCTTACAAAAGGCGGGTTTGATACCTGCCTTTTGTTTTTTCTGATGTTTTGATTCTATAAAAGAAAAGAACAATCCTGCGCTTGCGTTAAAAAGAGCTGAATTTTAAATTTGACTAAACTTTCGTTTAGCAGTTGCAATTTACATTAACTAACCAAGAGGTATTGAACATATTGTTTGCAGCGAGGGTGGAATTTTTCTGTTGTTTTAACCTTCGGTATCCCGGAGGGGAAAATTTAAATACGGCGACGGCGTTTCACACTATCATTTATTTTTAGTAAGACAAAGCGGTTTTTTCGGAAAGCCTTGATTGATGATTGCAGCAAAAAAATGACATCGTAAATTAGGTTTCCAGAAAGGCGCAATAAAAAAACGTGGATTTTCAAATGAGATTTAGTTTCATTCTATTTTATTTAACCTTTGTATTGATTTTATCCGGATGCACGCCTTCTCCCATCAGACCGTACCAGCCGGTAAAAAGCACGTTTGATGGGAACTGTACATTTGATGACGCCTGGGATGCAACGCTTGATGTTTTGTTGAATTTAAAATACCAGATAAACTTTGTGGACAAAGAATCGGGGGTTATTTCAACGAAAACGCGAACTATTGATTTAAACGAAGCGCTACAATACAGTTATTATGATATGGAATCGGTCTATGGCGCTTGCGATGTGTTTGAACAAACGGTTACCATACGTCTTAAAGAAATAAACAGCAATAAAGTACGGATTACGATCACGCCGGAATTCACGGGAAAGGAATTTTTGTCTGATAATAAAATACAGGAATATCGTTTTTTAACTAACGGAAGGTTTGAACGTTTTTTTGTTGATAAATTGAACGGTGTATTGTTGCGGCGGGAAAACGAGTCGGCGTTGTAGATATAAAAGGCTTTTGAACTAAAACGCCTGTCTTTTCAGGCAGGTGGTTGTATTTTAATGGGCAACCGACTTATGAGGTCCCTTTTTAAGTATTGAT
>JAADIP010000141.1 GCA_013151275.1 Calditrichota bacterium
CACGCCCCACGCCTTTGTCACTCATTCTTGTCCGGGTTATCCATCATTCTTAACCCCGCCCTTCCGCCCTGGTTGCCGACATAAACCGATGAATCGAACAAAAAGCTCAGCCCCGCTTGTTTTTGAGCAATTGTTCCTCAATAAAAGTTTTGTCCTTATCTAATTGAACGTAAGGGTATTTTTTTTCCAGCTCTTCCGTGAATTTCAACGTTTGCCGCAAAAATTGCCTGTGCGCCGGAGATTCGGGATTTCCCGCTTTATGTTGCAGTGATTTTTTCAGTCTTGAAAAATCTTTAAGCGCATCTAACGTGCTTTTGTCAAAAAACATCTGATTGAATTTTTCCCAGACATAATCGAAAGCCAATTGATTGGGATGGGTTAAATTGGGTTCGTAAAAGCGGTAATCCCGCAGATCGTCCATCAGCAGTTCATAAGCCGGAAAGTAAAAAGAACCGGAAAAATTCCGAACTATTTGATGAACGGTTAAAATCAACGTGGCTTTGCTTTTCTGATTTTCGACGAAGCCGTCCCGCAAATGACGAATCGGGCTTACGGTTAAAATCAGATTGATATGGGGATTAAAAGCGCGAATCCGGTTTATCGCTTTTTGCGTGACGTTAGTCAGTTCGGCGACATCCGCTAATTTTCGTTCAAATTGTTTTTCGGGAAGTTTGTGGCAATTGGCTACCGGCGCGCGCTCCGGGAGATGATAGTAAACAAAGGCGGTTCCGAAGGTTAAAATAATCCATTTTGCCTGTTTCAGGAACCGGTGCGCGTTATCGATGCCGTCGTTTATTTTTTGCAGACAGACGTTCCTGTCGTGATGCGAAAATGAACTGTGATGCCAGAAGCTGTGCCATTCTTTTTGATAAAAGAACAGGTCTTCTTCTTTAAAGAACTTTTTTTCGATGATAATTTCGACGGCGTTTGCGATAGACAGGGGATTGTACAACACGCCAAAGGGATTATCCAGAACCGCGAAGTAGTGATCTTTCAATCGCGCGGCAATGTGTTCCGCAAAGCAGGATCCGATGGTAATAATTTTGTCGCTGTGTTCAATAAGTTTTGCCGCTTTTTGAACTTCCAATTCTGTCCGGAATCGCATAATTTTACCCGTTGAGCGATTTGATAAAGAGTTTATTTTGCATCAACGAACAGTCCGTCCCGTTAATGGTTGTTAATTACCGGCTGATCAACACCGCTGTCGAATAGGCTCCCACTGTGTACAGGGTCTGATTGTTTACCGGCGGCGTGCGTTCCTCTTCAAAAATATCTTCCGGCGGTTCTTTGAACGTATCGATAAACACGTGCCAGCGGCGGTTTGCCGAAGCGGGAGGAAGGTCGAACCGGTTTTGAACGTTTTCCGCGTTAAACATCAGGTACATATCGGGATCGCCGGTTTTCGGATTGGCGGCGTAAAGCAAGCCCAGACAGCGGGAGTTTTCCGACCAGTCCGGTTGACCCACTTTTAATCCGTGCCAGCTCATTTCCGGCTTGCCGTCGATCGTTTCTACTTTAAAGCGGGTGCGTCGTAACGACGAATGTTTTTTTCTGAAGGCGATTAATAATTTTACGAATCGCAACAGGTCGTTATTTTCATCGACCAGCCGCCAGTTGATCCAACTGATATCATTGTCCTGACAATAGGCATTGTTGTTGCCCTTTTGAGTCCGTCCGAATTCGTCGCCGGCAAGGAGCATGGGAACGCCTTGCGAGAGCAGCAAAATAGTCAGCAGATTTCGTTTTTGTCGCGCGCGAAGCTTTGAAATCAGGGGATCGGAAGATTCGCCTTCCACGCCGCAATTCCAGCTAAAATTGACGTCCGATCCGTCGCGGTTGTTTTCGCCGTTTTCCCAATTGTGTTTTTCGTTGTACGAAACGAGGTCTTCCAGAGTAAAGCCGTCGTGGCAGGTCACAAAATTTACGCTGTGGTAAGGTTCGCGTCCGTCGTCTTCGTAAAGGTCGGCGCTGCCCGAAAGACGCGTGGCTAATTTAGGCACCATCCCCTTGTCCCCGCGAACGTACCGCCGGATGTCGTCTCTGAATTTTCCGTTCCATTCCATCCAGCGTTGAAAATGCGGAAAATCTCCCACCTGATACAATCCCGCGGCGTCCCAGGCTTCGGCTATCAATTTTGTGTTCGCCAAAATCGGATCGTCGGCAATGCGCTCGATCAAAGGAGGATTGGAAAGCACTTCTCCGTTTCTTCCGCGACCCAAAATGGAAGCCAGATCAAACCGGAACCCATCGACATGCATTTCCATTACCCAGTAACGGAGACTATCCAATATCATGTCGCGAACGACCGGGTGGTTACAGTTAAGGGTGTTGCCGCAGCCGGAAAAATTCAGATATTCGCCGGTTTTCGGATCGGTCAGATAATAAATCGTTTTGTCCAATCCCTTAAAATGAAAAATCGGTCCGCCTTCTCCGCCTTCGCCGGTATGATTGAACACCATATCCAGAATCACCTCGATTCCCGCCTCGTGAAATTTTTTGACCATTCTTTTAAATTCGATGATTACCTTATCTTCCTTATTGTTAAAGGCGTAAGCCGATTTCGGAGCGAAAAAACTGATGGGATCATATCCCCAGAAGTTGAGTAATTGTTCGCCGTTCCGCGGATTGACGCGGTCGATACCCGTTTCGTCAAAATCGGTAATCGGCATGAGTTCAACCGCCGTAACGCCCAATTCTTTTAGATAAGGAATCTTTTCGGTCAAGCCGAGGAATGTTCCTTTGGCTTTTACGCCGGATGAATGGTGAACAGTGTAACCCCGCAAATGAAGCTCGTAAATAATGGTGTCTTTTAGAGGAACGTTTAACGGAGCGTCGTTTCCCCAATTAAAAGTGTTGTCAACAATCGCCGAAACGCGGAACGTATGCTTTTTACCGTCGCGTTCAACTTTAACCGGATGTCCCCATTTCTGTCCGCCGCAGGTGATGCGGGCATAAGGGTCCAATAAAACAATGCGCTCGTCAACCGGATTGTACTTTTCTTCGCCTACTATCCGGAAGCCGTATTTGATCCCGTGATCCAGACCCGTAATAAAAGCGTGCCACACATGTCCCGTGCGGTTAAATTTCGGATCGAGCGGGAATTCAATCAAAAGGTCTTTCGTGCAGTCCTGAAACAGAACCAGTGAAACGGATTTTGCGTGCGGAGAAAAAAGGGCAAAGTTTATCCCTCTGTGCATGAGCGTAGCGCCGAAAGGGAAGGGCGAGCCGCGGTCTATTTCAAATCTCGGATTAATTACGGACAAGACTTTATTGCGTGTGATACGATCTATTATATTTTTCATTTTAAACAGCCTTAAAGTGGTTTGCTCATTTTCGGGAGCGGAGTTATGAACAAACCGGTTTTGAATTTCGGTTTCTTAACCTCGGATTTAACCTCGGTTTTTGCTCAACGATTTTTAAAATTTAAGCGAAAAGAGGGATAAGGTAAAATCTTTATTGCCCGATAGCGGAAAAATGTAGTAAAAAAATAACATAAGAACGTGTAAACCATTTTTATTTTAGCGGAATATTCTTTAATTTATAAAACCAAAGAATAATTTAATTGAAAGGAGATAAACGTGCGAGAAGTTATTGAAGCGTTGGAACCAAAACTTGTCTGGAAGAATTTTTACGCTATCGGACAGATACCCCGTTGCTCAAAGAAAGAAGAAAAGATCAGAAATTTTTTAATAGATTTCGCGGAAAAGCGTGGTCTTTCGTGGGATCGGGACGAGGTCGGAAATATTATTGTCCGCAAACCGGCGACTCCCGGGATGGAAAACCGACCGACCTGTGTTATTCAGGGACACATGGATATGGTTTGCGAGAAGAATAATGACACGCAACACGATTTTTCGAAAGACCCTATTAAAATGAAAATCGAGAATGGCTGGGTAACGGCGGAAGGAACAACGCTCGGCGCCGACAACGGAATCGCCATCGCCATGGCAATGGCTTTAATGGAAGACGATTCGATTGCGCACCCTCCGCTTGAATTTTTGTTCACAGTTGACGAAGAAACCGGTTTAACCGGCGCCACTTCTTTAAAAAGCGATTTTGTGAAGGGTCGGTATCTGCTCAATGTAGATTCCGAAGAAGAAACGACTTTGTTTATCGGATGCGCCGGAGGGCAGAACACGATTCTCCGTAAAACCATCGATTTTGTTGAGCCGCACGCGGATCACAAGACCTTTTTGCTGAAAGTGGGCGGTTTGCGCGGCGGACACTCGGGATTAAACATTCATGAAGGCTTTGGAAACGCGATCAAATTGTTGGCGCGGGCGCTTTACAATTTGAACAATGAGTTTCACTTCCACCTTTCGGCGATTAACGGCGGAAGCGCGCATAACGCCATTCCGCGTGAAGCCGAAGCAGTGATCGATGTTCCTTCGGATCAGGTTGACAAGCTTCAGGCTTTTGTTCAAAAATATCAGCAGATTTTTAGAGATGAACTGAAGTTTGTGGATAAAGAGGTAACCGTAAGCGTTCAGGAACAGCCCAAAGCCCAAAAAGTATTCGGCACGACGTTTAAAGATCGCCTGGTCGCCGTTTTGTACGCCATGCCTCACGGCGTTATTGCGATGAGCCGCGCCATGGAGGGTGTGGTGGAAACTTCGACCAATCTGGCGACGATTAAAACCGCAGACGATAAAGTGGAGATGTTGACCTCGCAGCGTTCGGCGATCGCCTCTTCGATTACCGATGTTTCGGACAAAGTAAAAGCGCTCGGCGAATTAGGCGATTTTGAGGTTGAGCAGAACGACGGTTACCCGGCGTGGCAGCCCAATCCCGATTCCAAATTGCTGCGGATTTGCAAAACCATTTACAAAGAAAAATTCGGTAAGGAACCGGAAGTCACGGCTATTCACGCGGGACTGGAATGCGGAATTATCGGAGAAAAGTACAACGGAATGGACATGATTTCGTTTGGTCCGGATATTACGGGCGCCCATTCGCCGGATGAGAAAATCCGCATTGAATCGGTTAAAAATGTCTGGGAATTCTTGTTGGAAATTCTCAAGAAAATTGAGTAAAAACATAACCCGGACAAGGCGGTACAATACAGGAGGTAAGTTGTTAATAGTTATTGGTTAAGGGAAAGTGACAAGGTCGTAATGCGTAACAAGTAACGAGTGACAAGTTACGAGTAACCAGCAACCCTTACACTCTTAACTCTTAACCCTTAACTTTTACACCCTTACACCCTTTTCCGCGCAAAAATGCAAGGATTTCAGTGTTAAATAATAAAAGGCGGCGCGAGCCGCCTTTTTTAATATCATTGATTTTCCTGTCCGCCATCCCTCTTTTTTCAAACCCGCATCCCGGCAGGACGTCAAAAGAAATTTTCTTAACGTTCAGACCGCCGGACGTTTTACCGGAATCACAGGTTTCTCATAAAATAATCGGTAATCTTTTGGTAAAGATGGACGCGATCCTTGCCGCGCATGTTGTGTTCGTCGCCGGGGTAAACAAAATAATCCAACTGTTTTCCGAGATCAATCGCCTTGCGCAAGTAGAGCAGACTATTCTGCCAGACCACAACCGGATCGACAGTTCCGTGGATAATAAGCAAGCTTCCGTCGAGGTTTTTGACATAATTCAATAAACTTGCCTTTTCGTAGCCTTCGGGATTGCTTTGGGGCGTGTCCATGTAGCGTTCGCCGTACATCACTTCATAATATCGCCAATCGATCACCGGACCTCCGGCGACGGCGACTTTAAATACGCCCGGCTGACGCGTCATCAGCGAAATGGTCATAAAACCGCCGTAGCTCCAACCGTGCACGCCGATACGGGTGGAATCGACGTAGGGTTGATCTTTAAGAAAACGAATTCCGACCATCTGATCTTCCGTTTCCACAGTGCCCAATTGACGAAAGATAGCCTGTTCAAATTCCAGACCGCGGTTGTTTGTTCCCCGGTTGTCCAGAGTAAATATGATGAAACCTCGTTCAGCCATGTAATAAAACCACCATGACCATCCCCGCAGCCAGCTATTGGTGACCAACTGCCCGTGCGGACCGCCGTAAACATAAACGATAACCGGGTATTTTTGCGCCGGATCAAACTCAGGGGGTAAAATCATTCGGGCGTTCAGCAAAATTCCGTTTTTGTTCCGGATTTTAATTAACTTGTTTTCGCCTAATTTGTAATCTTTTAACGGATTTTCGGCGTTTAGCAGGATTTTGAGGGATTTTCCCTTTTCATTCAAAAGGGTAATGCGGTTGGGCGTTTTGATATTCGTGAATCGGTCTAACAGGTACTTTCCCTGTTTTTGAAAAAGAACACGATGCACCCCGGGTTCTGTAGTGAGCCGGGTTATTTTTCCAGAATTTAAATTGACCTTAAAGGCGTGGCGCTCCAAACCGTCTTGCGAAGCCGCCAAATAAAAGGCGTTTTTACCTTTGTCGTCAAATCCTAAAAAGCGGGTAACGTCGCGATCGGAACGGGTTAATTTTTTAAGCAGTTTTCCGTCGTTGCGGTAAAGATAAAGATCGTTGTAACCGGCGCGCTTGGAAAACCAGACGAAGCGGGAAGGATCGTTGTTTACAAAAATGAGACCGTGCTCGGGTTCAACCCATTGCTCGTCTTTTTCTTCGAATAAAGTTTTTAAGGGTTGTCCGTTCAAAGGATCGTACCGCACCAACCGCAGGTGGTTCTGGTCGCGATTTAATTGGGCGATGTAGATTGCTTTTTCGTCGGGACTCCAGGTGACGCTGCATTTGTAATGATCTTTGGGTTCGCCTGTCTGTAAATAGGTGATGGAGCCGGTTTTTATGTGGTAGATTCCCACCGTAACCTGCTCGCTGGTCATTCCTGTGAACGGGTAGCGGATGTAACGCAATTTGGCGGGACGGCTGTCGATGTCCACCAACGGATATTGCGTGACCATGCGCTGATCGACCCGATAAAATGCAACGTGATCTCCCGAAGGCGACCAGAAGATTCCTTTACGAATTCCGAATTCCCGACGGTGGACATAGCTATCGCCGTTTAATATGCCGTCTTCCCGGTCAAAGGTCACCTGAATTTCTTCTCCGGGCTTTAAAGAGATAAAGAGATTATTGCCTTTGGTGTAGGCGATTAAATCCAATTTCGGGTGCAGTTCAATGTTTTCGGCGTCTTGCGGCGCGCTGTTTACCTTATCGATTCCGGGAACCGACAGATCGCAGCGGTATAAATTTTTATTCTCCATAAACCGAAAGGTATGATTGTTTAGCCAGGTAATCACAGGAAAGCGTTTCAGGGCTTTGTTTCCTCCTTGTATCAAAAGAGCGTTCAAACTATCGAGCGAGAGCAGCATTTTTGATTCCGTTGTTGAGGCGTCCGCGGCAATCAAACCATACTGACCGTTCAGGGAGTCCACATAGCAAAACTCCTTGCTTTCGCCTTTCCATTGAAGCTGAGTCAAATCCTTGACTTTCATCTCTTTGTAGCTTCCCAGAATGGCTTCTTCCATGCTCAAAAGTTTTTCCTGAGCGAAGACCGAGGACGCAAATACGATTAACAAACAGAAAATTTTTACCAGACGCATGATTACCTCCGTAGAAAATTTAATATCATCAAACTGTTATTATATTAAATCCGGTTAAGCAGAAAAGTAAGGTTAAAAAATAATCATAAGATACCTGTTATTTTTGTAAAATTTTCTTTAAAACAAATTTAATCAATCTGCAAAACTATCTCAATAAATATCAATAAATTTCGCGTTATTATCTTCAGCGAAATCAGAGTAATCTGCGGTCAAATATGAAGAATAGTCTCAATTAATTATCACAGAATTTTTTTTCGAAAAAAATATTCTTTTCTGCGTAATCAGGGTAATCAGGTTAATCTGCGGTCGGTAATCTGTGTTTGTGGGGCGGCGCGCAATTATCAGCGCAAAAACGTTTTATGCGGGTTCGCCAAACTCAATCAAAATCGCTAACCGATTTCACAGCCGTGACAAATTTCGGCGGCTTTCTTCTTTAAGGTCAGGGCAAAGGCGTCGTTGTTTTGAATTGCTTTTTCCGCGGCGTTTAAAACCTCATAATAAACATTCCACTGCCTTTGCTCTTCCAGAAAACGGTTTTCAAGAATACTGTGTTCGCCGTCGGTAAAATTTAGGGCGGCTTTGATTTTCGGAATTCCGATCCCGAGAAATTCGTTTAGCGGTTTGCTGTCGCCTTTTTGCAGGAATGAAAGTAATTTAAGCGTGAACCGTAAATATACCACGGTCTTCGGAATGGCTGAAATAAAACATCCTGTAAAGGGATCGACGCGTTCTTTGATTTTTTTGTAATCCTTATCCAGAGCACGGGCGTAGGCGGAAAAAAAGAGAATACGAACGTAATCGCCGATAATTCTGCCGATTTCGGAGGCTTTTATGGACTCGCCGGCGAATATTTGTTTATCGTGACGCATAATGAGTCCGGGTTTATGGAGATAGGCTAATTGCTCGCCGCTCCGGATCATGGTCGAAAGCAAGTAGGCTTGATCTTCAGCCCGTCCGAAAAAGGAAGGAGTAAAAGGGCGGAAACGGCGCAGCGCGTCGATCAGAATGCCGTTGACGCCTCCGGTAACGTGAATGCGTTGCAGGCAGCGTGATTTTCCGTCGAGGTCTTCGGAATCGTAGCGGGTCATCATTTCCGCGACCGTAGAAAGAGCCTGAGGGAGTCTGCTGAAAAAAATAAATTCGTCCGGTTCCCGCGGAGCGTCGGGATAGGGGACATCGGGCGTAAACAGGGAGCGTTCGATATCGCCGACATTTACCAGCGCTCCGGCGATCATCCCAAGATAAAGCGGGGCGTTCTGCGCGTCAAAGCCGTCCGCGCCCCACAATTGCGATCTTAGATGTTCAAGGGCGGAAGAGCCGGTCTCTTTAACCAGTTCCTTTTGCGGGAACACCTGATCCAGATCGATTTTGAAGGTCGCTTTTATCTCGGGATCGATAAAAACCGACCAAAAGGCGGAGACAGCCTTCAAAAAACTGTAGTGGCGACCGTACTCTCCGTCCACGCCGAACACATCGAAAGTACATCCGTGGGATTCTTGCGGTAAAAATTTTCGGCAGGCTGGAATTAAGACCTGATTTACGATTTTCTGCGTGTCGTCTTCCGTGAAAAGAAAAACCTTTAAGCGGTCAAAGCCGTCATTTTGAGTAATGGTCTCTTTCAGATAGGGTTTGGCGACGGAATGCAGGTAATGATGGGTTACCGAACAGGAGAGCACGCAGGTCAGTTTCTGATTTGCCGCAACCGTGCCTCGCTGCTTTTCGAATTTCATCATCTCGTTCAAACCGCGCAATCCGTACAAAACTTCATTGCCCGCAGAGCTGACTCCCACGGGAATCGGGTGATCGTACCAGTGCTTTTGAGGCTGCTGTTTGTTTATTCGCAAGGTCTGTTTAATTGCTTCACTAACTTGCAGAGATTCGATGTCGCTTCCGGGCAGAGGAGCGGTTAACAAAACATTGGATGTAAACAGAATCTGCCTGGCGGGATCGGTTATGGGATCGGAGTTTAATTTTTGTAGGCGGATCGTTCTTTTTTTCCTCAATTCTTCTTCCGCTTTATTTTTGTTTTCAAGAATGCCCGCTCCTTCCGGGAAAAAGAGAGTCCGGATTTTTTCCGTTGTCAAATGAACGTTGTTTAAATCGGCGGAATTCCGGAGCCATTCAAAAAGCGCGTTCAAACGATGCGAAAAATCCGCGTCATGTTCCGCGGCAAAACGAATTTCATTTTGAATGATTTCAATTCCTTGCAGCAGGAAACCGGAAAATTCCCGCAAGGAAGTCTGCCGATTCACTTTCTTTAAATAATCGAATGCTTCCGCAAACAGGGGATGATCTCTGCCGGAAAGAACGATTAAAAAGGCGTTTACCATATTCCGCAGAATTATGTCGGGCTCGGATGTTTTTAAATCGATGCCGATCGGATCTTCCAGAATCCGAAATTTTACATTTTTAGGTGGATGGGTAAAAATGTTAAGAAGAATGGTCTCGAATTTTTTTAAAGCTTTTTCTGCCATCTGTTAAATCCTGTTTGTTCGAAATCGGAAAATTATTTATTGAGAAGTATGCACAAAAGCAGCCAATGATGCAACATAATCGACAGGCGGATTTAAAGATTTTTTAATTAATTATTGTTTTAGTCAAAAAAAAATAATGATCGGAAACGGTGAACGTTCATTGCGTCTTGCCTTGGCTTCGGACGATTAAAAAAGAGAAATTTTATTTTTACGGTATTAGTGAGTAATTTACCGGAAGCGTGTAATAAAAACGTAAAAATTGTAAAAAGCCTTCCATGCCGGCTGATTTCGATTTTTTGCTTAAAATAAATAAATCAAAAAATAAAGATTCGGAGGAACTATGGAATTATTGCAAACCTATTCGCAGAAACTAATTGACCTGGTCTGGCAGATCGGACCTCGATTTTTGTACGCCTTAATTGCACTGATGATCGGTTTATGGGTGATTAAGATACTTTCCCGGATAACGGAGAAATCCTTGCAAAAGGCGCGGGTTGAGGTCTCGCTGCAAAAATTTATTATCAGCTTGATTCGCATCGGTTTGAAAATTCTTTTATTGATCAGCGTCGCTTCGATGTTGGGTATTGCCACGACTTCTTTTATTGCCGTATTAGGCGCGGCGGGTCTGGCTGTTGGTCTGGCGCTGCAGGGCAGTCTGGCTAATTTTGCGGGCGGAGTGTTGATTTTACTGATCAAGCCTTTTAAAGTAGGTAATGTGATCGAAGCACAGGGATATATCGGCAAGGTCGATCAAATTCAGATCTTCAATACCATTTTAAAGACCTTTGACAACAAGACCATTTTTATTCCCAACGCGTCTTTGTCCAACGGCAATATCACCAACTTTTCCTTGGAACCGACGCGCCGGGTGGATATGACCTTTGGCGTCGGCTACAATGACGATATTAAAAAAGCCAGGCAGATTCTCACGGATTTGGTTAATGGGGATGAGCGGATTTTAAAGGAGCCTGCGCCGACGGTGGTTGTTTTGGAGCTGGCTGAAAGTTCGGTGAATTTCGCGGTGCGTGTCTGGGTAAACTCAGGGGACTATTGGAGCGTATTTACCGATTTTCAGGAAAAGGTCAAGTTGGCTTTGACGAACAAGGCATTAGCATTCCGTTTCCGCAGCGCGACGTGCACTTGTACCGGCAGAATTGATGATGTTTTAAGATGAGGCGCGAGAAAGTAACATAGTAACAAAGTACAATGAAGTGCTATTTCTCTTGAAGCACAACACATTTTTTGTAAGGGTTAGTTAGCAATTTAGCTTTATACAATAAGATCGAAGGGTAGGTCACTAATATCGCGTAATCTTCTTCCGTCAACTAAAATATTTAACATGTCCAATTGGCTTTCATCTTTAATCTCATGGATAGCATTGATCAATTCATTTAGTGCAAAATGATAAACACAATCTATCTCGCCTGTACCTAAAGCTAAACTTGCTATTCTGGTTAAAGTGGGCTCTGCGGTAACAGCAACAATATGAGGCAACTTACCTTTCCTGTTGCGAATTAGATTAAATGCTTCCGTTCGGATATTTTGTGCTCTATCGCTTCGCAGAGTCCATTTGCAGGAAATACTTGCATGTAAAATTTGTTTTGGTGATTCCATATTAATTTTACGCAACGGAGTTAATGTGGCAATTTTATCTTTAATATCGATTATTTTTTTGTTTTTGTTAATTTCCTCGTCTGAAATAGATTCCCTGCTAATTAAAATATCAGGTTTGACTATATAATCCTGACCGAAAGTAGAAGCCAGTTTTTTATTTTTCTTTAATTCATCTTCAACTTCTGCCAAATCCTTATATTGCTCAAAATGTGAGATATCAGTTTCAATAAAATAATGCCATTTACCCGGACGTAAATGGCGTAATAGATCAAAAGATTTTTCTATAAAATTTTTAGTAATTTCTTCAAATATTTTCCCTGCTGTTTGTCCGGATAGGTTGCCATATTGAGGAGTATCACAGATTTGATTTAAAATTCCCCAAGCAATTTTTACACTAATCTTACTATCACCATCCGCATTATTGGGATAATCGCCTTTTTCGGAATTTTTACGAATTCTTATTAATTTATCACAAAGTTCTTTATGATAAATACTTCTCAATTTTCTGATATTCATGTGCTTTTATTCTAAATTTTTCTATTTACACGTATAACCTTTCTCTACCGAGCAATCTGCGATTATGGTTTATAAAATCCGATTACATACTCCTCATGCATACGTTTCTGAATTTGTGAATTTAAATCTTTCTTTTTGCTTGCAGGAAGCATTCTTTTATTTCTGTCTAATTGTCGAATTCCTATATAAGGAACAATAAAACCAATAGAATTACCAATTTCTTCTAAACATTTATGTGTTTCAGTATCTATTCCCTTCATCGTAGAGTTTCCGATCACTACAATAGCAACTTTTCCCGGTTTTAGTACTCTGTACATTTCTTTGAGAGATTTCTTCATTTCAGAGAAATATCTTTTCAGGACTTTTCCACGATTCAAATCAATCGTTGAAATATCGGAAATTTTTTTAGATGTAAATTCAGGTAAATCTTCAAAATTATAATTAGATGTAGCTTCGGAACCAATATATTCATTTCTTCTTCTTGTTAATTCTTCTATTCTATATCCAAACCAAACTAAAGAAAATTTATGAGCTCTCATATAATCAATTGCATTAGACACATAAGGAGGAGAAGTAACAATTAAATCAACCGTTTCATCGTCCAGACAAAGATTTTGCGAATCACAAAATTTTATTTCCGGTTCAGGCCCAACGGAATGCCCAAGAACATTAATAATATTTTGATTTAATTTTTTTCTGAATTCTTCAAACGAAGATTTAAAAATTTTTGTCACAAAATGTTTTTTTGATATTTCAAAATTTTTATCGCCGTAAATAACGTTGCCATAATTATCCAATAGAGCTTTTATCTTATGCGGACGTGTGTGACCCAAATCCAAGGCAAGTGAAACACCGCCCGATTTTGTTATGATTAATGAAGAAAAAATAACTTCAAAAAAATTTCTGTATTTTTCTTCTTTAATCATATTTATTTGATTCCAGATTGAAATTAGTTCCAATTGAGTCTCTGGCAAAAACCAGTAATCTATAAATTTTTTTGTTTTAATATCAAAATGCATTTTTAATAATTCAAATAATTTTTTCTTATTTTTAAAATAATCATCTTTTGCCCCATAATAAATTTTTGAACCATATTTTTTCAGCTCTTTTTTATTTAAAGGAGTTGTTTTTACTTGGGCAATTTTTAAAGCCAATGGGTCGATATCAAAACCAATTCCTTTTCTATTCGCAAAATAGGCTTCAACAATTGTTGTACCCGAACCGACCATAGGGTCTAATACAACTTCATCTGGATTTGTTAACCCTTCG
>JAADIP010000184.1 GCA_013151275.1 Calditrichota bacterium
AATACGGTGCCCCGGATGTTCTTGAATTAAAAGAGGTAGAAAAACCTACTCCCAAGGACAATGAAGTACTGGTAAAAGTTCATGCGGCATCGGTGAATTATTCTGACTGGGCACTCGTGAGAGGTAAACCGTTCCTGGTCCGCCTAATGACCGGGGGACTGCTCAAACCAAAATACACGATACTCGGAAAAGACATAGCGGGGCGGGTTGAATCGGTTGGCATAAACGTAAAGCAGTTTCAGCCAGGTGATGAGGTATATGGGGATCTATCCGATTGTGGTTTTGGCGCTTTTGCCGAGTATGTATCTGTTCCTGAAAAATCATTAGCGCTGAAACCGTCCAATATGACCTTCGGTGAAGCAGCAGCCGTACCCGAAGCGGCAGTCGTCGCCCTGCAGGGTCTTCGCGATAAAGGGAAGATTCAGCCAGGGCAAAAGGTTTTGATCAATGGTGCGTCTGGTGGTATCGGTACGTTTGCGGTGCAGATTGCCAAATCGTTCGGGGCTGAAGTGACCGGCGTGTGCAGCAGCAGGAATTTGGACATGGTGCACTCGATTGGGGCAGATCATGTCATTGATTACACTCAAGAAGATTTCACTAAAAGTGGGCAGCGTTATGACCTGATTCTTGCTACTGCGGGATATCGTTCGATTTTTGATTACAAGCGCGCTTTGAGTCCCGAGGGAATTTATGTGGCGACCGGAGGTTCCATGGCTCAAATTTTTCAACCTATGCTCGTAGGACCGTGGATTTCAATGATCGGGAGTAAGAAACTGACCAACCTGTCGAACAGACCAAACCGGAAAGATCTGGCTTTTTTGAAAGACCTTATTGAAGCCGGCAAGGTCGTACCTGTTATCGATAGACGCTATCCGTTGAGTGAGGCGGCTGATGCTCTCCGGTACTATGGAGAAGGACACGCCCGCGGAAAAGTCGTCATCACTGTGGAACATAACAACAAAACCTAACCTGTATTTCCCGAAGGGGTTCCGCGAACTAAAACATGTAATTTAAAAAACAAAAGGATACGTGATGAGCAAAGCAAAAAGTGGGATATCATCTATAAAAACGATGCGTACATTTCTTAAAGTCGGGACATGATCGGAATCCCTGTTGAGAGTTCTCAACAACGCATTCGATCACCCTATGAAAGCGGAGGAAAACGCCTCGATGCACTTCGCAGGCGGAATAATGCAACACGGGTTCCAGTGCGGCATGATTTGGGGGGTGACATTGGCAGCCGGGGCGCAGGCATATCGCCTTCTCGGTCCGGGTCCGCAAGCCGAAAGCAAGGCAATTATTGCCGCACAAAAGCTTGTTGAAGTCTTCCTTTCCCGCAACAACTATATAAATTGCATTGATATAACCGATATAGACAAGTCATCATCATCTATGCAGATGATTATGTATTTCCTTATAAAAGGCGGAACCATAAGCTGTATGCGCATGGCGGCAAAATATGCTCCGGCGGCATTCAGCGAGATAAATAGCGTTCTTTCCGAAGAACCTATCGAAACGCCTGCGCCTCCGGTAAGTTGCGCGGCAGTGGTGGCACAAAAGATGGGTGCATCCGAAATGCATACGGTTATGGCGGCGGGATTTGCGGGTGGAATCGGTTTATGCGGCGGCGCCTGCGGGGCACTGGGAGCCGCGCTATGGATACTCAGCATGAACAACAGCCTGAAAGAAAAAGGCAAAATTGATTTTAATGACCCCAAAGCTCTGGATCTGATTGAGAGATTTTTAGAATCCACCGACTTTAAATTCGAATGCTCCCAAATTGTCGGGCGGAAGTTTGAGAATATCGGCGACCATGCCGGTTATTTACGCGACGGAGGCTGCTCGAAAATCATTGAAGTATTAACAGCTAAATGATATTCGGAACAAGCTTTCCCGAACGGCGAAAGGTATTGTTTGATATTTTACCTAATGCAGAATCCGATCAGGGTAAAGCGTTGCCGGTGGCGGCGGAGAGCCGTGGTTTTTATGAAGAGAAAAAAAGACGCATAATATTATGACGGATAAAGATCATTTTTTCGTGAAGCCGATTTTATCATTAAGCATGCTATTACTTATGAGTTGCTCTTCTTCTCCGGTGAGGGTGGAAGGCAAAGCTGAACATCATACCGATAAGGGCTTTCGGAACTATCCCGTTGTTCAATCTTCATCGGGAGAATATTTATTTACGGGAGATACCGCTTACTCCCCGACAATTTTTAACATGATAGGGAACCTGTTTCACTCATTCGATTTAGCAATGCTTCCGATCGGAACTTACGGTAATCGAAAATATGGGGTTAATAATCATTTAAATCCGGAAGAAGCCCTTAAGGTGGGGCTGGATATTAAGGCAGATGTTTTTGTCGGAATGCACTGGGGAACCATTGAACTTTCCGACGAGCCTCCGTGGGAACCGCCCATACGTTTCAGAAACGCCGCCAGTAAATATGGGATTAATCAGCAGCGAATATGGATAATGAAAACAGGCGAGACGCGTCTTCTGCCAAATTCGCGCAGGGACGGCTCTTAATATATGCTGTCAGATTAAAATTTAAATTCTTGCTTTTATTGCCATAATTTGTTAATTGTTAATAATTAAGAATAGGATGCGCTAATTGTTAAGTGATCACTCTTGTACCCATAACCCTTAACCCTTAACCCTTAACCATTAATTATTGACAGTTTCTCTCCTGTATGTACCGGCTTGTCCGGGTATTGTAATTGCAAAATTAAAGAAGGCGATGAGGTGAAGAAGAAAATAATATGGATTTTAAGTGCTCTGCCGGTAATTATTGTTTTAATACCCTTTATGGCGGAAGATTCGGAGAAGGAGTATTTGAACAATCAAACAAGAGCACAATTGGACGGCGGGTTTATCAAACTTTCCGACGGCGTTACCCACTACGAACTCAAGGGAGAAAAAGGGGCAAAAACGATTATCCTGATACACGGAAATGCCGTGCCTTATGCTTCGTGGGATAATACGATTGACGCCCTGGCGGAGGCGGGGTTCAGAGTTTTGAGATATGACCTGTTCGGACACGGCTTTTCCGACAGACCGGAATTGGATAAATACAACAGGGATTTATACGACAAGCAGTTGCTCGAATTGCTGGATGCATTGGCAATTACAGACCCCGTTTATATGGCAGGCACTTCTCAGGGCGGGAGCATCGCCGTCTGTTTTGCGGCAAGGCACGCGTGGAGAGTCGAAAAGCTGGCTTTGCTGTCGCCGTTTGTTGACAGTTTTGAGGGAACGGGAACGGCGGCATTACTGAAAATACCTTTCATCGGGGAATACATAATGCGTCTGGCAGGCGATAAAAAACTCATTGATCCGGCAAAAGTACTTTATTCCGCTGAAAAGAAGGCTGCTCTGGTAAGCAAGCTCAAAGAGCAATTACGATACAAGGGAAAGAAACGGGCGGTGCTCGCCAATTTACGCGGCAACGCTTTGAACGATGCCACGCACATCAAATGGGAGAAACCGACAGCGGTTATTTAAGGAAAGTCGGAGTGATTTTATGGGTTAGAATAATAACAGGAACAATAATATGAAATTTAGTTTAAACATACTTTATCTGATTCTTATTTTGTTTTTGTCAACGCATTCCCGCGCACAGGAAGCCCGCCCTAAAATCGGTCTTGTTTTATCGGGCGGAGGCGCGCGCGGACTTGCGCACGTTGGCACACTAAAACTAATAGATTCACTCCAAATTCCCATAGATTACATAGCCGGAACAAGTATGGGGGGAATCGTAGGAGCATTATACGCTTCCGGTTATACCGGCAACGAAATCGAAAAAGCCATACTTGCAACGGACTGGACTGAAATGCTGCGAGATAAACCGCCCAGATCCGAGATGCCTTACCTTGAGAAAAAGGACGATGGAAAATTTCAGATAGAACTTGGACTGGATGGATTTACACCGGTTCTTCCGAGCGGTTTTATAAGCGGACAAAACATCTCATTACGTTTTGCCGACCTGACAAGCGCGGTCGGCTCGATACATGATTTCGATAAACTACCCATTCCTTTCAGGTGTGTGGCAATAGATTTGTTAACCGGTAATGAAGTCGTACTAAAAAAGGGTTCACTGCATAAAGCAATGCGCGCCACAATGTCAATACCCACAATATTCAGCCCCGTGGAATGGGGCGATTCACTCCTTATTGACGGTGGGTTTTTAAACAACTTCCCAGCCGATATATTGAAAGAAATGGGGGCGGACATAATTATTGGCGTTAATGTCGGCTCTCAGTTATTACCTAAGGAAGAGTTAACATCGCTGCTCGATGTGCTGGCACAGACAATAGTTCTGACCGATTACGCAAAGCAAAAAGAAAATTTCGAATTGTGCGAAATTCTTATTCAACCCAACCTCAACAATTATTCAATAACCGATTTTGAGAAAGATAGAGTAAAGGAAATTGTTCAAATAGGAATAGACGCTGCCGCCGAAAACAAAAATCTGTTTATAGAGCTCAAGAAAAAATACGTCCTCGGATCACACCAATTTCTTGAAAATGATCCGTTTAACCCCAAACCGCAAATAATATCATCAATAATATTATCCGGGGGATCGTCATACACATTGCAATATCTTTATGAGTTGACAGGGATTAAACCGAACGATACTCTCGACGTGATAAAACTTCATGACAAAATTTCCAAGATGAAAACATCCGGTCTGTTTCTGGATGTTCAATACGATATCGAGCCGGTTGATAAAGGTTTAATAAATTTATCGTTCAAACTCACTGAAAAAAAACAACCGGTGATACATGGTTTCACTATTGTGGGAAACGAAAATCTTCACTTCGATTTTATTATGAATTTACTGGGGCTGCACCCCGGCGACCCTTTTGACAAAGCAAAACTGAACGAACAAATTAAATACATGTTCGGGCTTGGCTACTTTGAAGAAATAACTTACCTTATTAAGCCGGTAAGGGATAACTATATTCATCTTGTAATAAATGTAAAAGAGAAACCTTTGCGGAAATTACGGCTCGGTTTCCGATATGATGACAACTATAAAATAGTCGGAATATTGGGGCTTCAGACCACCAATCTCCCTTTCGTCGGTTTCAGAGGAGAATTATTCTTACAGTTTGCAGGCTTATTCAAGTTTGAATATTCCGCTCTGTATCCCTCAAGGACTTTAAACTTCCCGCTTTATCCCTATATAAGGATGGCTTACAAAGACGTACCTGTGGATATTTTTGATATTACTTCCGCCGACAGGATCGCCGAATATAACGACAGATCATGGACATTCGGCGCTGGGTTCGGACATATAATTAAAAACACCGGCGTTGTCAGGCTTGAGTATCATCATGAATACATCGATATAAATCCAAATATTACGGGGTTGGATCCGGTTTATTTTCAATCATGGAAAGACAAGCTTCGCATAATACATGCCGATATATCAATCGACCGGCTTGATGATCCGATAACCCCGAGACACGGATTTATGATAAATGCGCTTTACGATCTTAGTCTTAAAAGGCTCGGCTCCAAGCTTGAATACCGGTATTACCAGCTTGACGCGAAATTCTTTACCACCGTTGCAGACAAACATACTTTTGGCTTTACGGGATTTTATACGGATGCTTTTGACGACTTTCCTCTTTATAAGTGGCTCTTCAGAGGAGGCGCCGATACTTTTGTCGGGATGAAGATCAATCAGATTGAAGGATATAATTTTGGTTATCTCAGATTTGATTACAGATATGAGTTCAAAAAAGATATTTTTTTCAAACTGATTGCCAACGCTGGCAATTACAATATGGCTAAGCCGGACATCCATTCGCTTGTTTTCAATAGAACCTTTTACGGATTCGGATTTGGCGTTAAATTGCTCTCAATCGTCGGACCCTTTCAATTGATTTTCAGCAGAGGCTCCAAAAGCGTTTACAACTGGCGGAAATTTAAAACACAAATCTACTTTACTGCTGGTTTTTTGTTTTAAAATACTATTACGCAACAGACGGGTAAAAGCACTGTTTACCGCTAATTTTGCAACAAATGGAATTTTCACCGGAAACCTTTTACTTTAACCTTTAATCTTTAATCTTTAGTCTTTAATCCTTTCCCTTTGACCATTAACAATTTTTCTCTTGAATGGTACCGGATTGTTAATAGATTATGAATTTAGTTTCTTTTTCAAGAATTTCAGGTTGATTCGGATTTTTGGCGATGCTAACTTTAATTCAATCGATATGTTGCAAATTTGTTTATATTGCAACTGCGAGCAAAGGGTTGTCCCTGATTGTTGATTGTTCAGACAAAAGAGGCGCGTTGTGGAAGGAACGGAATATATGTATGAATTGTTCGAAGCTCTGCCGCGATGCGGACCGGGCGACAATGAATCGACCCGGCGCGCTTTTAATACTATCACCAAATTGCCAAAGCAGCCCTTTATTTTAGATATCGGATGCGGTCCCGGAGTACAAACCGTTGAATTGGCAAAAGTTTCAAACGGTAAAATTCTGGCTCTGGATAATCACCAGCCGTTTCTTGACAAATTGATGAAAACAGCAGGCGATGAAGGTCTTGCTGATAATATTATTCCCAAAAATATGTCAATGCTTGCTATGGATTTCGACGAAAATACGTTTGATATTATTTGGTCGGAAGGGGCGTTGTATTTTATGGGATTTAAAAATGGTTTGAAACGCTGCCGTCAATTGTTGAAAAACGGCGGATATTTAGCCGTCACGGAAATTGTCTATCTTGTGCCTGATCCGCCTGCTCCGGTCATTCAATATTTTGAAAGAGAATATCCGGACATTACGGATGTTAATGATAAAATCGGGTTAATCCGAGACGAAGGATTCAAATTAATCTCTGATTTCACGCTACCGGAATCTTCATGGATTGATAGTTATTATCTCCCGATGGAAAAAGAATTATCGCACTTGAATGAGAAATATCAAGGTAATGAAGCTGCGTTAGCAATATTTGATGAGATGAGGCATGAAATAGATTTCTACAAAAAATACTCTGATTTCTTTGGCTATGAATTCTTTATTATGCAAAAAATCAATTAGTACAAAAACGATTTTGTTTCGGGATAACTTAATCCCCATAGAGGCGCCGCGAAACAGCGACGTCCCGAACCGCCGTTTTGGTTATTGTTGCTGAAAAATATTAACATACGGGATTGATCAAATGAAAAACACGGACGTAATAAGATACGCTTCGTCTGAAGAAAAAATTAACGTCATTTCTCATGCCATTGGTTTTGTTTTAAGCATTGTCGCTTTGGTGCTTTTAGTCATCCGTGCATATCTGTACGGAAACGTATGGCACGTTGTAAGTTTTAGCATCTTCGGAGCAAGCCTGGTTCTTTTATATGCCGCTTCCACCTTATACCACAGCGCTGAAAATCCTGAGTTAAAAAAGAGATTGAGAATTTTTGACCATGCGTCCATTTATGTTCTCATTGCCGGAACCTACACTCCCTTTACGCTTGTTACGCTGAACGGCACAACGGGGTGGGTGATCTTCTCTGTTGCCTGGGGACTGGCTTTAACCGGAATAATTTTGAAACTGTTTTTTACGGGGAGATACAATTTAATCTCGACGCTAATGTACGTTTTCATGGGATGGATAATCATTTTTGCCATAAAGCCTTTAGTCAACAGCTTGTCATTCGACGGTTTACTTTGGGTTGTGGCGGGGGGAGCGGCTTACATGATCGGCGCGGTTTTATACAGCGTTAAAAAGATAAAATTCAATCACGCCATCTTCCACGTGTTTGTTCTGATTGGCAGTTTTTGTCATTTTATGGCGGTATTCCTTTATGTTTTGCCGGTCGAATAAATCAGTCCCCCTCTTGTGAAAAATTAATAATCAGAATAAAATGACTTGTTACCGAAATTCTTACTTTTTTGAGCAGAACTTGTTAAGCGTGTAAGCAGAAGGGATAATGGATAATGAATAATGTGTCCACTCTAAAAAGGTCTGTATTTGTCATTTCGAGGAGCGCAGCGACGAGAAATCTTTTGTTTTTATTGGAGTTATAAGATTTCTCTCTTCGTTCGAAATGACAGAACACGGTTTTTAGAGCGGACTCAATAATGAATAATGTATTATCTCCGTCATCACTTAAAAGTTTAAATGATTAAACTAAATTATCTTTTTGAAAATAAACAAGAATTTCCGTTTTCTTTACTGACATCTTACAATTTTATGCTTCCTACCTACTTTCTGATAACTTATTCCCTTTTTCCTTTAATCTTTAATCTTTAATCCTTAATCTTGAATCCTGTTTGAATTTTAGCTTTGTATTTGAATAAGCGCTTTATTCCGATTCTCTTAAATGAAGCCGGTTTAAAAATATTTTTTTCTCTTTGCTTTCTCGATATTTCGTAACTATTATCTATTGCTATTTTCAAATCGACAATAATTTTCATTTAGAAAATAGGAGCTGTGTTATGTTACCTTATTTTGTTTTATTAAATCGGGGAATTACTGGCGGTAATTCTCTCCCCAGGATTCTCGGAGTTGCCATATTCTTATGGTTATTAATTTTGCCGGTAAATTCTGCGGACGCTCAGACCCGTTATAAAATAACACATATTTCGTCGTCCATAGAACTTGACGGCTTAAGTAATGAGGATATCTGGCAAACCATAAAGCCCCTTCCGGTTATAATGCAGGAACCGAATTTCGGCGGGCAGCCGTCCGAAAAAACGGAAATACGCATCGCTTACAACGATGATTATCTTTTTATTGCCGCCTCCTGCTATGACAGCGAACCCGATAAAATCCAATCTCCCTCAAAAAAGCGCGACGAAATGAGTTTAAATAACGACTGGTTTGGCATAATAATCGACACTTTCAACGATAAGGAAAACGCCCTTGCTTTTTTTACGACTCCTTCCGGTTTACGTCTTGACATGACCGTTTTTAACGACGCCGAAGGCAACTTTCCTCTCAATAGTAGCTGGAATACATTCTGGGATGTGGCGACCGTGACGGACGACGAAGGCTGGCACGCGGAAATGCGCATTCCTTTTTCCAGCCTTCGTTTTCAGAATATTGACGGCAGTGTGGTTATGGGATTAATTACCTGGCGCTGGATAGCCCGTAAATACGAAGTAGTTTTGTACCCTCAAATCCCGAGGCAATGGGGATTTTGGAGTAAATTCAAACCGTCGCAGGCACAGGAAGTAGTGTTAAAAGGCATACACCACAGAAATCCTTTCTACATCGCGCCCTACCTTCTTGGCGGCATGACCCGCACTTTTGAATTAAATGATTCCGAAACCGCCTACCGACGCATTGACGATCCGGCTCACGAAATTGGACTGGATATTAAATACGGATTAACCAGCAACCTCACTTTAGACCTTACCGTTAATCCCGATTTTGCGCAGGTCGAAGCCGATAACCAGGAGATTAATCTTACCCGATTTTCACTGTTTTTCCCGGAGAAGCGTCTGTTCTTTCAGGAGCGGTCGAGTAACTTCGAATTTAAATTCGGCGGACCCAACCGTCTTTTTTACAGTCGTCGTATCGGAATATATGAAGGACAGCGGGTTCCGATTTACGGCGGCGCTAAAGTGGTAGGCAGAATAGGGCAGTGGGATTTGGGATTTTTGACCATGCAAACGGCGCCTATCGATTCTCTTTCCTCCGAAAATTTCAGCGTACTTCGTTTGCGCCGTCAGGTGATAAATCCTTACACCTATATCGGCTGCATGATCACAAACAGAATAGGTACGGAGGGCGCTTATAATTCGTCCTATGGATTGGACGGTATTTTTCGTCTTTTTGGCGACGATTATTTGTCGGTGCGCTGGGCTCAGACATTCGAAAACGACAAACCGAACAAATCGTCGTCTCTGGATCCGGCGCGCATTAGTATCGATTGGGAACGGCGAACGCTGAAAGGTATCGGATACTTTTTTAATTATTCCTTAGCCGGAAAAGATTATCATCCGGGGATCGGTTTTGAATGGCGTGAAAATTACACCCGGTATAACGGTCGTTTATTGTACGGCTGGATTCCCGGCGAAAAATCCGCCTTACTGCGGCATCAGATATTTCTCGAAGGATATTTAATTCAAAATTACGAAAACGGTTTAACCGAATCGGCGGAGACGGGACCCTCGTGGGTGTTCACTACCAAATCCGGCTATACCGGTGGGATTACCATGAAACTTTTCTATGAAGATCTGCCGGATACGTTTTCGCTGTCCGATAATTCCGAAATCTTACCGGATCGTTATACTTTTTATGGGATGGATATCAATTTTTCAACGCCTTTTTCAGGCATGTTCAATGTAGAGACGAATTTGGGATTCGGTACGTTTTACGACGGAAGGCAAATTTCGTTTAATATAGCTCCGGATTGGAATATCTCTTCTTCGCTTGTATTGGGCGCTTTTTATCAGTTCAATTACATCGATTTACCAGAGGGCTATCAGGATTTTAAAGCGCATATTTCCCGACTGCGCGCGTTGCTTATGTTTACCACAAGACTTTCGATTACCGCTTTTATTCAATACAATAGCGATATTGACGCCGTTGTCACTAATTTAAGATTACGCTACAATCCGCGCGAGGGTATTGATCTGTATCTGGTTTATGATGAAGGATTCAATACAAACCGCCGCCGGAAATTGCCGGTTCTTCCATTTACGCGCAATCGAACGCTGCTTTTGAAATATACCTATACCTTTAATATCTGAATAGATAGCTATTGTTTTTTACCGTTTTCTTTTGCCGAAATACGGTTTTGATAGATTAACACTAAAATCCTTGCTTCTTATTACGATCCCGGACAAACAAACATTAGAGCATGAAGTAAATCAATGGTAAAAATAACGAAATTTCATTCATTTTAAGTGGATTTATGAATAAAGCTTTATTATATTAATAAAAATGAATAAAGGACAAAATTCATAACAGTCTAAACTTTTACTCTTACGGTAGCGGACGTTACTTTTTTAGTTATCAAATTCCAAAAATATTTGCTAATATACTTAAATATTGTATAAAAAATAATTAAAATTATTTATTGAACTAACTCCTATATTGAATA
>JAADIP010000084.1 GCA_013151275.1 Calditrichota bacterium
GTGACCTTGCCGAAAATTGTGTATTGATTATCCAGATGATAAGCGGGCGCCTGGGTGATGTAAAACTGTGATCCCGCTCCGAGAGCGACATTCCCGGGACGCGCCATGGCTATTACTCCGCGCTCGTGTTTTAAATCGTTGAACTCGTGAGGAATATTTACCAACGGTCCGCCGAGTCCGTAACTGTTTATGTTTTTGGTGCGGGTATTCGGATCGCCGCCCTGAATCATAAACCCCTTGATCACGCGATGAAACAAAATGTTGTCGTAGTAACCGCTTTCAGCCCGAACGATAAAGTTAAAACAAGTGATAGGAGCTTTTTCCGGGAAAAATTTCAGATCAATGCTGCCATAATTGGTTACGATTCTTGCTTTAACGTCTTTCATTTCGTCGATTAAAAAGCGGATGTTCTGAGCGAGTTGTTCGTACTGCAGCAATTTTAATTTCAACTCCGAAACCTGTTCTTTTAATTGCTGATTTTCTTCGATCAGTTTTTTGTCTTTACACGAAGTAACAAAGGCAAAGATCAGAAAAACGCCGAGTATAAATACTTTTTTCATGGAAGAACCTCCTGATTTCATCAATTCCAAGAGAAATTAGAAGATTCTTTTAAAAGTTGCAAAACCGAATGTCTGAAATTGAACAGAAAATGTGCAATTAATTGGTTTTTCCACAGGGTTCTTTATCATAATTTGAAAGCCGACGACTATTAACATAAAGGCAGAATATGAAAGAGGCTCGCATGCCGATTCAAAATTTAAATGAAGAACACAAATATTTGCAGGAACGTTTACGGATTTTGATTTTGCAAAACAGTTCGGAACAGGAAGATTACGACGAGGACTTTTTAAGAGAATTGCAGACAATTACCCGGCAAATGCTTTTAATCAAAAAGCAATTGAAAAATCACAAGGATGAAGTCGGAAGACCGGTGTTCCCTACTTTTCAAAACCTCACAGGTATGGAAAACCTGTGAGGCGTAAATGATAAATCAATTTTCGTCAAATTTCTTCAGCAAGTCTTTCACCGCGTCTTTGTGTACCATAAAACTCAGCATCTTTAATTTAACAAAATCATCCCTGAAGAAATAATAGCCTTTGTACTTTCCTTCGCGCGAACTGGAAGCGGAGTCTTTGATTAAAAACCAGTCGTGTCCGTTTTTATGCGTATAACCGACAATGTGCACGCCGTGATCGTCGGTGGTTGTGTGGTTGTAAATCCTGAATTCTCGCGAAGACTGATTGATGGATTTTGAAGGCAAATCCCAGGGCACGATAATGGCGATATCTCCTTCTCCGTATTTTCCGGGTTCGCTGACATCGCCTCCGATGGCAACCGAATAACCGTTTTTAATAGCGTTTTTAATGGCTTTGTAAAAATCATTTAACGGGATGTTGCGATAGTCCTTGGAATGCCACCAGTTGTCGGGAACTTCAAATTCAGCCTTGGTATAAAACGGATGTTTGATAGTGGACATGAATTCCACATAATCATCGGGATTCAGTTTGCAAACCTCGTCTCTGAAGGTGATTGGCGTGTAGGTCTTTCCCTGGTATTCAAACGTTTCGGGAGGTTCGCCCATGTATTTATTTAATATTTGCTTAATTGTTGTTAATACTATTTTTTCGTCCCAGTAGCCCTTTTCTTTGATAAAATTCAGGTACTCGCGCATTTCCCGAAACAACTTCCAATGGGTGTATCGTTCCTGCCCGGGCAGAAGACCGGAATAAACATCGTAAGGGACAATGCCGTATTGTTTGATTCGCGCTATGGCGGAATTCGATTCGGACCCTTCGCCGAACTTCGAGTCGCCTTTTTCCCGCACAAAGCGCCGGGCTTTTTCGACATACTCCCAATAAACCACGAACATTTCGGAAAGTTTTATTTTTTGTTTGTTCATGCGGTAAATATCGGATTCAAGAAATGAGATGGTAGAAAACGCCCAGCAGGTTCCGGTTGTGTCCTGATGAACAGGATCGAAATGAAAGACACGCGTTTTAAAATCTTCCAGAGCGGGCTTTTTTACTTTTGAAAAATCGGCGGTTAATACGGTTTTTTCTTTGCCCCATACCACCTTTTTTTTGTAAAAAGCCTTATCCTGCGCCGTCAAAGGATTAAAAAGCAGTCCTGCGGAAAAGACGACAATTAAAAAGAAACGAAATTGCTTCATCAATAAACCCTCCTTAGTTAGATCAATCCGACTTTAATGAAAAACCAATTGCAGTTTTTGCTTTTTAACACATAATTTAAAGCGAATACACATAAATTCAAAAACAAACTGGTGGCACTTGCTACCGATCGGAACTAAATTTATATTCAATTAAACAAAATCATTGGGGAAGCCGATGCACGAAGACAGTTTGTGGACAAATATTTTCCGCCTTAAATCGGGTGAAAAAGAAGACATTCTTACGGTATTAAAACGCATTCCGCTCTTTCAGGATTTGACCAGGAAGGAACTGCGTCAGTTAGAAAGAATTTTACATCAGCGTTCGTACAAAAAGGACGAGGTCATTTTTTCCGAAGGCGAGCCCGGAGTAGGAATGTACATTATTGAAACCGGTCAGGTGCGGATTACGCTTGGCGACGAGCAGAAAGTTCTGGCGGTTTTATCCAAAGGAGATTTTTTCGGAGAAATGGCTCTGCTGCTGGAAGCGCCGAGAACCGCCTCGGCGATTGCCAATAAACCAAGCAGGTTGTACGGTTTTTTTCAGCCGGACCTTTTCAGTATTCTCGAAACTTACCCGAGGACGGGCAATAAAATTCTTTTGCGCTTGTCTCAAATGATCGCGGAACGGTTGCGCCACAGTAATCTTGAAAACCGTGAGTTAAGAAATAAATTGAATTCCTTACTTAAAAAGGAAGACTAATGGACGTTACAGTTAATCGATTTTTGAAAATTGTCCTTTCCATAATGTTTTTGTTGGCTATCGGCTGGGTGGTCGTTGAGCTGAGTTCTATTTTGATAATTTTTATTATCGGAGCTTTGCTGGCTTATATTCTTGACCCGATCACATCGTTTTTGGAATACAAAGGACTTTCGCGAACTTCCGCCACGGCGGTAATTTTTCTTTGTCTTGCTTTGCTGCTGTTCATTTTTATCTATTTTATCGTGCCCCCGATAATCGACCAGATCAAAGTGATTCAGCACAACCTCGGCAGCGGTAAAAGCACGGAAACAATTAATCGGATTGAGGAGTTTATTCGGAAAAATTTGCCCATGCTGAAAGATGTGAATCTGGATTTGCAGAACAAATTGAATACCGCGGTAAACCATTTTTCTAATTCGATCTTTTCTTTGGTGGGCAGCGTTATATCCATAATTACCACACTGGTAATTATTCCCTTTGTGGTTTTCTTTTTACTAAAGGACGGCAGAGCATTGATAAAAAGCATGGTGAGCATTATTCCCAACCGTTATTTTGAAATAACCCTTAATTTGATTTATAAAACCGATAAACAAATCGGCGGTTATTTGCGCGGTCAGTTTTTTGACGCCCTGATTATCGGCTTTCTTTCCGTTGTGGCTTTATGGGCTTTAAACGTTCCCTATTTTTTGCTTATAGGAGCGTTTGCCGGTCTTGCTAATATGGTTCCCTATATCGGACCTTTAACGGGAGCCGTCATTGCTATTTTGGTTGTAACCATAACCAACGGAGCTGTGAACCAGATGCTGATGGTGGCTGGAGCTTTTGCTTTGATTCAGTTGTTGGACAATGTACTTGTGCAGCCGATTGTTGTTGCCCGAAGCGTGCAGATGCATCCTTTGTTGGTGATTTTTGCGGTAATTGCGGGCGGACAGTTTTTCGGAGTGATAGGAATGTTTTTGGCGGTTCCGGCTGCCGCAATTTTAAAGGTTTTTGTGCTCGAAATTTATTACCTTTACAAGAAGGTTAATTTCGCCTGAATTTGAAACGACAAGTATTAAAAACGGGAATGATGATGGAAGAAAAAAAGAATATTCTGGAATGGATGCCCATTTTAACATTTATCGGCAGCTATTTTCTTTTTCATCTTTTTGACTGGATAGAAGCCACGCAGTTTTTCTGGGCTGCGATTGTAGCAACAATTACCTACGGTCTTATGGTGGCTGATTTAAAGATGGAACATAAAGGTAAAAAATGGGATTACAAACCATTGAATTTTTTTATCGGCTTGCTGACCCTCTTTGTAATTGTGTTGTTCTTTCAAAACTTTCTGCACTGGCGTCGAATGATCAGTAATTTGTACCGCATGGCTATTCTTTACTCTCTTATTATTATTTTTATTGCCATTCTTTTTCGCGGAATTCGGGTTTATATTTGGCACAAAACAATGTTGGAACAAAAAAAGAAGTGATTTTTCTTTTTAAAATATTTGATATTTTATTTTTGATTCAAAGCCATATTTCTCAAATCTGCCAACATAAAAAAAGCGAGGTTTTAGGAGGATATAATGGTATTAATTGAATTCAGCATGTTCCCGCTGGATAAAGGGGAGAGCCTTTCGCCCTATGTGGCGCGAATTTTAGACGTAATTGACAAGAGCGGGGTGAATTATCGTTTAAACCCTATGGGAACCGTGCTTGAAGGGAACTATGACGAAGTAATGGAAGTTGTAAGAAAGTGTTTTAATGAATTGGAAAAAGATTGTACGCGGATATCCATGGCGCTGAAAATGGATTATCGGAAAACCGGGGAGAGCAGGCTTGACACAAAAATCGAAAAAATCGAATCGATCTTGAACAGGGAGTTGAGGAAGTAATGAGGAAATTTCTGTTTCTTTTTTTAATATCTGCGGTTTTATTTGCCGGGGATAATTTAGAGAAAAAAATACTAAAAGCGCGGGCAAAGGTCTTTCCCGCTCTTGTACATATTCAACCCATAAAGGAATTGGTTGATTCCGGCGAGCCTTTAAAAGTTCAGGTTACCGGCAGCGGCGTAATTTTCAGATCGGACGGGTACGTTTTAACGAATAATCACGTCGCCGAAAAAGCAAAGTTCGTACTGTGCACGCTTTCTTCCAAAAAAGAAGTGGAAGCCGAAGTTGTGGGGCTTGATCCGTGGACGGATTTGGCGATTTTAAAATTGAAGTTAAAAGAGGCGGGATTAGAAAGCGTTCCTTCCGCCGAGCTGGGAGACAGCGATAAACTGGAAGTCGGTCAAATTGTGCTTGCGCTCGGCTCTCCGCTGGGTCTCGCCCGATCGATCTCGATGGGCGTTGTGAGTTCGGTCGATCGTTACTTCGAGGATTTGGGTGAAATGACCTCGCCGTTCAATTTGTGGATTCAAACAGACGCGGCGATCAATCCGGGCAATAGCGGAGGACCGCTGGTTGATCTGGAAGGAAAGGTCATCGGCATAAATTCAAGAGCCATTACCTTCGGAGAAAATCTGGGATTTGCCATTCCGATTAATACCGCAAAATACGTAATCGAACAAATTCTGACCAAAGGCGAAGTCGAACGCGCCCGGATCGGAGTGGAATGGCAGGAAATTAAGGAGTACCGGATGTATTTGAATCGTCCGGATCTGGAAGGCGTGTTGATAGCCAGCGTTGAACCGAATTCTCCGGCTCAGCGCGCGGGACTGAAGCCGGGCTATATTGTAACGAAGGTCAATAACCATCCGGTTTCAGCGATTTATAAGGAGGAGCTTCCAAAAATACGTTTGCTTATTTCCAAGCTGCCGGTGGGGAAAAAGGTAACTTTTGAGTTATTGGATGAAAATCTGTCAAAAAAGAAAAAGGTTGTTCTTGTCGAGAGGCAGGGCAAGTTCACAGGCAACGAGTACTATTGCTCGGAATGGGGGATTTCGGTTAAAGAAATCACACCGCGTATCATGAAAAATTTTCAATTAAGCAATCAGGAAGGCGTGCTTATTTCCGGCGTTCGGTTGGGCAGCGCGGCGGAAGAAGCGGGCGTGTTCAACGGAGCAATTATTATTAAAATTGACGGTCAGCCCGTTAAAAATCTGGCAATGTTCAAAAAACGCTACGAAGAGGAATATCGTAAAGATCAAAAAGATCATTTGTTGATTTTAAAAATCGGCGATATTAATCGCTTTGCTTTGATCAAAGGAAAGAAAAAACAATGAAAAAAAGTGTTTATGTATTGCTTTTAACGCTCATGGTTTCGGCTTTGTGGGCTGAAAACAACTGGAGCAAATTTTACGAAAAATACCACAATAAACTAGTTTTAATTCAATATTACGAATCCATAACCTCTTTTGAAGGCATAAAAGACAAGGAACGGTTAAAGAGATATCTTACCGGAATTGTTGTGGACGACAAAGGTCTGGTTATGACCACGACCGATATTTACAGGGCGAATATCGAGTTTTCTTCAACGACGAATCTGTTCATGTCCGGAGAAATTCCCTCCGAAATAACAGTAAAATTTGAAGACGGCAAGGAGATTCCCGCCGAATTTGTTGGCAAAGACGATGATCTTGGAATCGCTTTCATACGCATGAGCGGCGAGTTCAACGCCGAACCGGTCGAGTTCCTGTCGGAAAAGGATCTGAAAATCGGACAACCTGTTTTGATTTTACAGCATCTGCCGTCGTCTTACGATTTTGCCTTAACTATGTTTGAACGCCGCATTAACGCGATTGTAAAAAAGCAGAAAGCGGTCTATTATTGTGAAGACAAGATGCCCTCGGTAAGTAACTTTGGGCTGGCTTTTGATTTAAAGGGGAACGCTTTAGGGTTTTACCTGAAAAAAGGACAACGAAGAAGAGTCGGCATGCGTTTCGGAGCGGGCGGTGACGCCATTATGGGAAAAATAATCGTTTATGACGAGTTTAAAAGCCTGATCGAAAAGCCGCCGGTATTTCGTCAAAAAGAGACAAACCGGAAAAAGTGGCTGGGAGTTTATATGCAGCCCTTCACACGGGATTTAGCCGAATATTTTGGTCAACCCGATGTAAAGGGAATTTTAATCAATACCGTAATTAAAAACTCGCCTGCGCAAAAAGCGGGATTGCTGCCCGGCGACGTGATAACCAAGATTAATGAAGTAACCGTTGAAGCGGAAAAAGACAGCGATTTGGACGGTTTCCGGCAGATTATTCGTAACCAATCCGAAGAATCCATTAATATGGAAATCTTCAGAGGAAATCACTTTATAACAAAAAAAGTTATGTTGAGCAGCTCGCCCATCAGTCAGTATTTAGCAGAAGAAGCGGTCAATACCGAATTGGGGTTCAGCGTCAAAGAATTGACGCGGGATATTATTCTGGCGAAAAACTTAGACCCCGAAACGCAGGGGGTATGGGTTTCAAGGGTGGAGCAGGCGGCATGGGCGGATGTCGCCGGTTTGCGCATCGGCGATTTAATCAAAGGCATCAATGAGCAGGAAATTAATTCTCTCGAAGATGTGCGTGTGGCATTTAAACAAATTGCGGAACAGAAGCCGGCGTTCGTTAAACTGTTTATTGAGCGTCAGGGCGGCACGTTGTTTTTATTCATTAAGACCAATTACAATGATTCAAACAATTAAAGTTGATCGGTTAAAAAGAATTCCGTAAATGTGGAATTTGAGTCGAGGCAAACGTTAAGGAGTTGTTATGGATTTATTGGAAATGATTTTTAATAAGCAATATGAATTAAACAAACGAATTCTCAAAGAACGGCACGGACAGGATTACGACCGGTTGTGCGATCAGAGTAAAACAGACAAGGAAACGGTGGCGGAAAGGGTTAAATGGATTTTGAATTATAACCGCGCTCAAATTCACGAGTCCATCGAATTGGAAGACTCGCTTCCCTGGAAGTGGTGGAAGGACATGGACGAGATCGACTGGGAGAATATTCGTATCGAGCTGATCGACGAGCTGCACTTTTGGGTTAGCAAATGCCAGTTGGTCGGTTTGGATCCGCAAAAATTAGCCGAGCTGTATCTCAAAAAAAATCAATTGAATCAAATTCGCCAGGACAAGGGATACGGCAAAGCCTATTCCAAATACGATGAAAACGGCGTGGAAGATAACAAACGGATAGACGAGATTATCGAGAAGGAAAAGAAACCCGCTCGTTGATGGGGCGGTTAGCTTTGCGGCGCGCTCTTTCTTGCGGGCAAAAATTGAGAACAACTGATAAAACAGCCCGGCAAGCCGGAAAGGCGCATTTTGAGAGTGTAATTTTACGCGCAAGGTTCAAAAACCAGGAAATCGAAAACTACAACATTTTACCGGATTCAGTTTTCCCACCGGTTATGATTGCAGGGAGGTCATATTCGTCATTTGAAATCCCTGTCTTATGCCCGCCTTTAAAACCTGTAAAAAATTGTTAGATAAGTTTTTTCTGTCAGAGAACGATTTAAAATAGAAACCAGTCAAAGAACAAGCATTTAATTGTGGCGTTCAAAGAAATATCGAATATTGATGGTTTTATTCTTACTGCGTATTTTGGCAGAAGATTGAGTAAAAGGAGAAAGATAATATGGAAGCCTTAAAGATGAGCGAAAAGAAAAAAATTTACAATGGGACTATGACGCCGAAGCGGATGTTTTATATATTACTATCGGTAAACCCGTCAAAGCGGAGGGCATAGATATAGGTAAAGGAACCATTGTAAGAGTTGACCCCGAGTCCAATGAAATCGTCGGTTTCACCATCATAAATCCGTTAAAAAGAACATTGAGGGAACTTAAGGCGGACGCCAAATGAATAAAGGTCTTAAAAAGATGCCACTACACGGTTGGGATGACGAGAAGATCTGTTTTTTTGATGAAAGAACAAATCAAGAATGGTGCGTAACCGATGAAACCGAACTGTATGGACGCCTGCTTAAAATCTGCAAAGAATATTTCGAGAAAAAATCTTTAAAAAAGAGGAATAAGGAATAAACCCTTACCCGTCATCCGGTTGTTACAGACAACATTCGGAGGCGGCAAAACCCATGCTCTAATTGCCATGTAACATAAAACACAGAAATGGAGTGCCAGATTTGTGGTTGGTGCGTCGTTTAGCCCGAACGATACTCTATTATGGGTTTAATTGAAAAAAGCGTTACCGTAAAAATCGAAAAGTGCAAGGGGCTGGTTGTATTTGTTTAAGCTACACATTATATTCATATTAAATAAAAATACATTCAGAATAAGCTGAAAAAAAACAGAATTAGCCGAAAATAAAATCTGTACGGGTGTTAATACATGTAAGGCGTGTATGATGGCAGTTAAAGATGAAATAATCAAAAAGATAAGAGCAAACTACGAGTACCTTTCATTTGAGTTTGGGGTAGAAAGAATCGGTATCTTCGGTTCGGTCGCTGCGGAAAATGACAATAAAGAAAGTGACATAGACTTAATTGTGGAATTCAAACGCCCGATCGGGCTTAAATTCATCGATTTAGTAGAATACCTGGAAAACTTACTCGGAAGAAAAGTGGATGTAATAACTAAAGACGGATTAGAAAATATTAGGGTAAGGAGAGTAGCAGAAGACATAATAAGGAATATAATTTATGTCTAAAAGAAATGACACAGAACTCATCCAGGACATAATAGAATGCATCAATCGAATAAAATCATATACTGAAGCCATGGATTATGACAATTTCCGGCATGACCACAAGACCCAGGATGCGGTAATCAGGAATGTTGAGATTATCGGAGAAGCGGTTAAATTGATATCTGATGACCTGAAGAAAAAATACACCAACATTCCTTGGAAGGAAATTGCGGGAACCAGAGATAAGCTTATTCATGATTATTTTGGCGTAAACATAGACATTGTGTGGAATATACTAAAACAGGAAATTCCGGAGTTGGGTACTAAGTTAAAGTACATATCGGATGATATTAAAAAAGAAAACGGATAATAAAAAGTCTTTTAAGGATGAGAAGTGTCCGTAATTATTGCTCTGCCTAAAAGAAGTCAATAACCATTAAAAATCGATGTTTTCACGTAAGTGACTCTTTGCCCGAAACTCAAAACCAAATTTTATCTTAAGTTTAAATACAGGAGAAGCAATTCTTAAAACAGCTTTATTCGGAGACGTTTATAGCCGGTTAATATCTTTCCGCTTAAAACTTCGGGAGCATACTGAAATATTGCCCCCAACCATTGATTTTCACTCTCGGATTTTTTATTCTTAATTATTACTAAAAGGACTACAGGTTATGCGGTGGTTTTACCATGAAAAACAAAGTTAAAACACTATCTTTAATTTTTACATTGGGGGTAATTACCTTGTTCTTTTTATCAAATTGCTTTTCGGGAGAAAGCAAAAACAAGGTGCGCAAACCGGCTGTCGCCGGGGCGTTTTATCCGGCTGACCCGACCGAATTAAAAACCATGATCAAAGACTATCTTCAAAAAGCAGAGATACCGGTAATTAAAGATCCGATTGTCGGTATTATTGTACCCCATGCCGGATATGTTTATTCGGGCGGAGTGGCGGCACACGCTTACAAAGCTTTGCAAAACAGAGATATCGAGCGTGTAATTGTGATTTCGCCCAGCCATATTGATTATTTTAACGGAGCCTCTGTTTATGACGGAACGGCTTACCGGACGCCTTTGGGCGACATACCAGTTGATCGGGAATTTGCAAAAAAGCTTGCGGACAGGAGCGATCGAATTGAATTGTCCGAGCGGGGACATTCGCTGAATTTTCAGGGCAGAGGGGAACACGCCTTGGAAGTGCAACTGCCCTTCCTTCAGGTTGTGCTTGGTAAATTCAAACTGGTGCCCATTGTCATGGGCGAACAAAGCTATGAAACGTCCCGGGCGCTCGGTCGCGCTTTGGCTGATTTAATCAAAGACCGGAAGACCCTTATTGTCGCCAGTTCTGACCTTTCGCACTATCACCCTTATAACGAAGCCATTCGATTGGACAAAAAGGTTTTAAACGCCATCAAAGAATGGGATTATTACAATCTGTCCAGAAATTTTCAGGGTAGAATTTGGGAAGCCTGCGGCGGCGGACCCATAGTCAGCCTGATGATTGCGGCGGAATATTCAGGCGC
>JAADIP010000185.1 GCA_013151275.1 Calditrichota bacterium
AATTTAATTTGTTTTGCCGCCAGGCGGCTGTTTTCATGAAAAAGGGAAAACCATCGCGGTTTTCAGGCGGATTAAGCGCGCGGATGGCATTAAGCCAGACATTGTAAAGAGAAGATTCCCAGAATGCGGTATCATAAGAATCCACAAGAAAGCGCAGGGCGGCTAATTGAGAAGCGTATTTATAATTTGTCAGTTCTTCCTTTAAAAGCGGCAAGGCATCGTCATTGCCTAATACAAACATGGCATCCAGAGGATCGGGCAAGGGACGCCAGATTTTCTCGCCCTTAAAAACAATACGATCAAAAACCACATTTGAAAAAATATACGAATCCACAATAAAACGTTGACCCATCAGGCTGAAATCGGCAATTCTCCGGGTTCCTCGTTAAACGGATCGGTCATGAGTATCTGCGAGAGAATTTTTTGTTCTGCGCTATTGTAATTTTTCAATTCATTCAGGTATTGATCATAAATATCATCGTCCAATAATTCATTGGAGCTCTTTAATTGTAAAGAGGTTATTAGTCGGGAAAATTCTTTTGGCGTAATGTTGTCAGGTTCTCCGACCATAAAAGAAATGATTTCATCATTTTGCTCGAGGAACGAGCGGACGTTGGCAAGGTCGATTAATTCATTTAGCATGAAGGCGCCTAAATTCATGCGGCGAATTTCTTGACGCGTCCATGGGGGCTCAAAGGGATTTTCGGGCGGCGGGGTAAGAAAAAAATCTATCCGACCGAGCCACATCATGGCTTTAAAATAATCTTTTAACCGCTTGTTATTGTAATGCCCGCGAACTTTGAACTGGCTAAAATCCAGAGTTCTTGTCCGTTCCGAAAACAGAGGCAAAGACGTTACTTGCTCCTTTTGTATGGCGTTCCACATTTCATCAATTTGCCGTTGATCGGTAAATTGCGCCGGATGTTCGGTTCCCGATAGTAGCGATTTGGCGATGGTTACGTAAAGATCGATATCTTTTAAAGCATCTTGTAAATCAGACTCATCGGAATATTTACTGATTAACGCGGGAAAAGAAGCATAAAGTCCGTCTAATATTTTAAATAAATTCGGCTTCAGAATGCTCAACTCAATATCGATTAGAATTTGATTGTACGAAGCATGTAAAGCGTGCAATATGGCATCGGTAGAAATAAAGACCGGCAAATCTTTGATGTAAATCGAATGGAAGGCTTCACCGAAGCAATTGAAATTCAATCGCTCGGTAACAACAAACTGATTAAGTTTGATTAACTCAATTTCCTGTTCGGTTAAGCCAAATTTGATTTTAACGGAATCAAAATAGAGAAACTGATCGAGGTTTGTGCCCTGTTCGAGTCCCTTGTAATAATCAAACTTTGGCGTAAATTCCGCTTGAAGTTGTTCGTAGGTTAGATTCCGGTTTTCTTGTAAAAATCGGGAATAGGCGTTAATGTCAAAATTACTTTGGGAGATTGCGATTGAGGGTAATAAACAGGAAATTGCCACCCAAAAAATCAATAACTTTTTCATGGCATACTCTGGTAAATTTTTGTTTAATTAACAGGTAAGCCCCCAACGTTTATATTATATTAAATTTTAAAGGGTAAATCAAATTCGGAAAAAAATAATTTATTGCACCCAAACAGAGCTTCAGCGGAATGAAACACTATTTTAATTGCAGTTTCGGTTTGTTTTGCCAAACGATACGAATATTTTACGAAACAGGCTTAATTTCTTTTTAGCGTTCAATTGAAATTTTAGATATCTTTCTTTTTTTATTATCAGCAACGAACAAGGAAGTAATATGGACGAATTGACAATATGGCAAATCGGTCTGGCTATGGGAATCAGTTTTATCGGTTCTATTTTGCAGGGTTCGGTTGGCTTCGGGCTCGGACTTTTTGCCGTTCCTCTATTGGTGATCATCGATCATAAATTTGTTCCGGGTCCTTTATTGCTGGCAGCCGTGGTTTTGACCATATTGATGTATTTGCGGGATCGGTCGGAAGTAAAGTTGAAAGAGTTTACCTGGGCGGCTCTCGGACGCGTAATCGGAACTCTGTCGGGCGCTTATTTTTTGACGATTTTTCCGATCCGGCACCTTAAACTCCTGTTTGCGGTTCTTGTGATTATCGCGGTTCTGATAAGTGTCGCCGGCATAAAACTTACTTTAAACTGGAAAAATTTACTGGGAGCCGGTATTGTTTCCGGATTCATGGCGACGGTAGCCGCCATCGGGGGCGCGCCCATGGCGTTGGTCTATCAATATCAAAAAGGACCTAAGCTCAGGGGAACATTAGCCGCTATTTTTATTTTGGGGACGATTATCGCTTTAATTTCGCTGACTACAATCGGGCGTTTTACGGTTGCCGATATTTACCGGGCATTGATCTTAATTCCCGGAGTAGTGGCGGGATTTTTCCTTTCGCGCAGAACGGCGTTGTTTTTGGACAGGGGCTATCTGCGTCCCGTGATTTTGATTATAACAACGGGAGCCGCCCTGGCTTTGATAGTAGAGCAGGTAATATTGTAATCGCCAAAAAATAATTCCGGTTAGTCGAAAATTTGCAGGATTGCTGAAGGGGTAGTGAGAGGGTCGTGATGCGTAATGCGTGACGCGTAATGAGTAATAAAAAACACAAAATAAAAAAGGATTGTCAGAAAGCAGAATACAGAAAGCCGTGAAGCCGGTTTGACGTGCCGGGACAACGGAGAAGTACGTCCTTAATAAAAGAAAAAGCCCGCAATTTGCGGGCTTTTTCGAGGCACTCCCAAGGGGATTCGAACCCCTGTCGCCGCCGTGAAAGGGCGGTGTCCTAGGCCTCTAGACGATGGGAGCTTCTATGTCAAAAGTGGGTGAGTGATGGGGATTGAACCCACGACCCCCAGAGCCACAATCTGGTGCTCTAACCAACTGAGCTACACTCACCATCTAAGTACGCCCTGGAGGATTCGAACCTCCGACCCACTGCTTAGAAGGCAGTTGCTCTATCCTACTGAGCTAAGGGCGCAACGAAGTCGGGGCGAGAGGATTTGAACCTCCGACCCCCTGCTCCCAAGGCAGGTGCGCTAACCAGACTGCGCTACGCCCCGATGGGCTCTTCTCGTTGCTAATTTATTTAGAGCTCACAAATTTAAACCTTATAACTCTTTTTGTCAATTTTTTTTACGACGTTTTTAAGTTTTTTTCAACGGCGCAATGATTAATTTTTTCGTTTGATCTTTACGTATTGACTGCCCATGTATCGTTCGATAAAATTGGCTTCCCGCGCTTAATTTCATCATTCCGTTAAAATCAATTCAATATTTTCGGGATTCAGTTCAACTACATTAGACGTCAAAAAAATCCGGTTCAAAGGGTGATCCAGAAAATAAACCGAATGACTGGTTTGATCCAGCAAATTAAAATAGCTTTCCAATCTGCCGCCGGGACGGATGTACAGAAAACAAATCTGTTTTGTCTGTGAAAAAATCAATTCATCCCGCTTTTTAATCAGATTTTGCGAAGGGCGCAGGCTCGTTGTTTCCGGCGCGATCATCAGCAGCTTCTTTTCATTCAGCAAATGCTGCTGTATTTGGGTTAGCCGAACTCCGTTGATCTCCCGCGCAAAATAGTGAATGATATTTGCCTTCTGCGCGGGCTTGATGTGTTTGTAAAGCGTCTTTTCCAGCGGTGATTGCCAGCCGCCGGCAATGCAAATCGGCAGATCGATAAGAACGTTGAAAAAATCAACGGCTGATCCGTAAATTTCGCGCGGAACTTCACGCGAGGCAAAAAGCGCTATTTTTTTCTGACTCAGCAATTCAATATTGCCGCGTGAAGTAAAAACACGCGCCGAAGATGAGGATCCGGACATGATACGATCCTCCCGAAAAATAGTTTAGCCGGATTTCAGAATTTCTTTTGCTTTTAAATATTTTTTAAAACGTTTACAATCGTTTTCGTCGATATCGCTTAAACGGTTTGGATTTAAATTGTCCTGTAAATCCGCCAATTTAACCGCGCGCGCCAAAGGATTTTGTTTTACGCGTTTAATATAATCAAAATAGTCTTCATTTTCCCCCCTGGTCAGGCAGCCGACGGCTTCGATTATTTGAGCGTCGAATCCCGCCTTTTGCAGATCTTCAAGAGAAATATCAGAATCTTCCGCCACATCGTGAAGTAAAGCCACAATCTGAGCGACAGGATCGTTAAGGCTGAGCATGACCCGGATAGGATGAAAAACGTAAGGAAAACCGTTTTTGTCTTTTTGCCCGCAATGAGCTTTTAAGGCAATTGACAGGGCTTTTTCCAAATCCCGATTTTTCATTTAACGGCTGAACCTTTATTGAATATCAAATATTCTATTCTGACGATTCCCCGATTTTACTCCGATAACTTACCGGAGGGATCGATAATTTTTACCCGATATTTTTGCCCGAGTTTTTCTTCGATTTTTGTGCGATCGCCGACTAAAACTACCTGCATATTTTCGGGCTGCAAATATTTCTGCGCCGCCTCCAAAACCTCTTCTTTTGAAACCCGCGCAAGATTTTCCCTGAAGGTGCGATAATAATCGTCCGGCAGGTTAAAAGTGATGATGTTTGCCAGCGCGTCGCTGATTTGATCGATTGTCTCGAACGCCGTGGGAAAAACGCCGATCAAATATCCTCTTGCGTTTTCCAGCTCCTGAGCCGTAACGCCTTCCGAACGCATTCTTTCTGTCTCTTTAAAGATTTCTTCCAGGGCGTTAAACACAAATTCGTTTTGAATAGCAGCGGAAACGGAGAGTATGCCGATTTCCGGTCGATAGATCAATTGGGAATGGACGCTGTAGGTAAATCCGTGTTTCTCGCGCAGATTCAGATTAAGCCGTGAAAGGAAATATCCGCCGAATATCTCGTTCATCAATTTGATTTTAAAGAAGTCCGGATGGTTACGCGGCGGGATGAACTGTCCGATTCGTACTTCGGTTTGAGCGGCGTTTGGTTTGTGCAGCAAAAGCACTTCCGGTTTTTGCGGGTTCGGGAAAGAACCTTCTGTTTTCAGCGCTGTGTCCTTTTTTCCCCAATCGGAAAAAAAACTGTTTGTCACCTTAAACGCCTCTTGCATGGTGATATTACCCGTAAAGATCAAAGTAGCGTTTCGGTTATGAAAACGGTCTTTGTACAAAGCGATAATTTGCTCCGGCTGAATATTTTGTATCGTATTTTCAAGACCTTCGATGGGCAAACCGTAGCGATGATCAGGAAAAAGCTGCCGCAGCAAATGCTCATTGGCTAATCGTCCGGGCATGTCCAGAATTTGAAGACGGTCGATTAAAGTTTCCTGCTTTATGCGTTGAAATTCGTTCTGCGGAAATACGGAGGAGCGGATGAGTTCGCTGAACAATGCAAAGCCCGGTTCCAGATGTTGTTTTAAAATATTTAATTCAAAAAAGAAACCCGTCCAGCTCAAATGCGTATTGTACTGCGCGCCGATTCGTTCAAAGTTTTGGGCGATTTGTTCGTTGGTCAGGTTTTTTGTTCCTTCCAAAATGAGATACGAAAGCAAATTTGCCTGACCTTCGGCTCCCTGCTGGTCATCCAGCGGCGAAATATCAATGTGAAGTAAAATATTAATCAAAGGGAAATTGGCTTTCGGAGCTACGATAACGTTCAATCCGTTTGAGAGCCGGTCTTTTTCGAACCCGGGGAAATTAAAGGGTCTTGGTTGAGCGGGTTTCGGAATTTGATTTCTGTCGATTTGTTCTGTCATAAATACCTCAATGTTTAACTCAGCGGTAAATAGGTGACCAGCACGCGGTTTTCACGATTTAAATATTCCTGCGCCGTGTTCAAAAGCGTATTAGCGTCCACTTGCAAATAATAATCGATGTCTTTGTTGATGCGGTTGGCGTCATGGTAATATGTGTGGTACATGTTCAAAAGGTCGGCGCGCACCGAGACGGATTGTAATTCACGTATTTTATGGGCGATGATTTGATTTTTCACCCTTTCCAATTCCGGGGCTGAAACTTTTTCGTTTTGCAGGCGGAGGAGCTCTTCTTCTATTTGTTCCCGGACTTCTCCGATGTTTTTATCCGGGCGCGGCGTCGCCACAATAAAAAATAACGAAGTGTCCGTCATGGGAAGAATAAACGTTTGAATATCCTGTACCATCTGTTTTTGGTGTACCAATTTTCGGAATAAACGGGAGCTTTTACCGCCGTTTAAGATATTGCTCAAAATATCGCAACTGTAAATTTTGTCATCCGAAATTCCCGGAATATGATAGGCAAAATGCAGTCGCGGCAAATGCACGTGATCTTTAATTTCAATTGTCTTTTCTCCGCGGTTGTAATCCCTAAAGCGGCGGTTTACCTGCGGAATATGATTGTAAGGCGGAATGGGCGCAAAATACTGTTCGATCAGTTTGCGGGCGGTTTCGGGTTCAAAATCGCCGCTAAGTACCAAACTGGCGTTGTTCGGCGAATAATAGGTTCTGAAAAATTGTTTGATGTCTTCTAAAGTGGCGTTTTCAAGGTCTTTCATGTAACCGATAACGGGCCAGTGGTAGGGGTAATCTTTGTCGAACGCCAGCTCCAGTGTTTTTTCCAGCCACAATCCGTAAGGTTGATTTTCGTACCGCTGACGCCGTTCGTTTTTAACCACCTCCAGTTGGGTCTGAAATTTCTGATCGTTCAGGGCGGGCAGCAAAAAACCCATGCGATCCGACTCCAGCCATAACCCCATTTCCAGATAGTGGGAAGGAAGGGTTTCGTAATAATTGGTTCGATCAAAAAAAGTGGAACCGTTTAACGTGCCGCCGATACTTTGAATGAGCTGAAAGTGCATCTCCGGAGGAACATGCTGGCTTCCCTGAAACATCATGTGTTCAAATAAATGGGCAAAACCCGTTTTTCCGGGTTGTTCGTTTCTGGAACCCACCCGATACCACAGGTTGATTGACACAATCGGCACCTGCTGATCCCGATGTAAAATAACGTGCAGACCGTTTTCCAGATCGTATTCTTCAAATCGAATATTCATAGTGTAAATGCCGCTTTCTTCTGATAGTTGAAGTTAAAATCCCTGTTAAATATTCTCGAATAAAGATTCGTGCTTCGCGAGATCGGAAATCTCCAAATCGAAATTATTCGCTCAAATTAAAAGAAATAAGATAGTAAAGGAAAAAAACTAATTCCACAAAAAATAAAAGCGTTCTGAAATTTTCAGAACGCTTCGTTGAAGGAATAGGGAAGAAGGTCATTTAAAGCCATTTTTTGATTAAACTTTCGAAATAATCCTTTGGTCGCGAACCGATTATTTTTTGAACAATTTTGCCCTGACGATTGATCACGAAAGTGGTAGGGATGCTGCTGATACCGCCGTATAATTCGGAGACCCTTTTTTTATCGTACACAACCGGATAGTTGATGCCGTATTCTTTGGCAAAAGGCTTAACCTTGGCAAAGTCGCGCGGATCTAACGCCACGCCCAACACGGTAAAGCCGTCCTTCCCGTATTTATTGATCAACTCGACAAAATGCGGTATTTCTCTCCTGCATGGGGGACACCAGGTTGCCCAAAAGTTCAAAAAGACAACTTTGCCTTTAAAATCGCTCAGGCTGACATCGTTTCCTTCAAGGTCGGGTAAAGTGAATTGCGGAGCGTCCGGAAAACTGGTCCCCTGGTCAACCACGGCGCTTTTTTGAATATTAACCGGAGCGGGCGAATTTGCGGCGGGTTTGGTTCCTTTAAAGAAAAAGAACGCCGCGGCGACAATTAAAACTCCGATAACTCCGTAAATCAGATATTGCTTGTTATTCCCTGATTTTGACATAAAACTTCCCTTCTTATTTTTTCATAGCATTAAAATATTCAACGACAGTTTCAACAAATTGACTTTCGGGCAGTGCTCCTTCGATATTGTATTCTTCGCCTACCATGGTACGCGGCACTCCACGAACGTTGTAACGCATGGAGAGATGCGGAAATTCCGTTGCTTCCACCATGTCGGCGGTAACATAGGGATTTTCCATGGCTATTTTGTGCGCCAGGCGTACCGCGTTCGGGCAATACGGGCAGGTAGGCGTGACGAAAACTTGTAAACGCAAGGGAGAGTCGATTTGTTTCAAGAGTTCTCTCGATTTCTGACTCAGCCCGGAATCTCCCTTGGAAACATCGACAATATCTTCGATGAGCGAAGAGAATTCGTACCCCGAAGGAATTCCGTAATAGCGGATTCCGTAGTCTTTTTCGCCTTCGATTACGGTTGCCGGAATTTTGTCAATATTGTACTTATCGGCGATCTCTTTATCGTTCACAAAATTATAGACATTGAGTTTGATTTTATCGCTAAGTTCGGAAAGTTCTTCTAAAATCTGCCGCGTCTCACGGCAATACTGACATTCGATTTCCTGAGTGAAATTGGTAATGATTACTTCGTTTTCCATTTTGGAAAATAAATCGCGAATATATTCTTTGTCTTTTTCCTGAAGAAATCCCATTTTTCGTCCTCCCCTCAGTTTAAACTGTTTATTGCCGTCGCGTAATAATCCAGTTTAGCGGTAATCGTTTTTTTCGGAACCGCGCCGACAATTTGATCCGTCACTTCGCCGTTTTTAAAGATCATTAACGTCGGAATGCTCATAATATTGTATTTGGCGGCGATTCCGGGATTTTGATCGGTGTTCAGCTTAACGATTTTAATTCTGCCGGCGTATTCGGCAGCGATCTCTTCCAATACCGGCGCAATGATCCGGCACGGCGCACACCATGGCGCCCAAAAATCGACTAATACCGGGACGGTTGATTTTAAAACCACCTGTTCAAACGAATTTTCATCCACTGTAATCGGTTTCATCTCTATTTTCTCCTTTTTTTGTTATTTTCGATTTTAAATTTGTTCTTGGTTTTGATGCATTTCCAAAATAAAGGATACATTTGCGGATCACGCGGCGCAAGGCTGTTCGAACGCAGACCCGAAATCGCGTTTAAAATAAATGCATCCGGGGATGAAAAAGATTTTTAATTTAAAGAATAAAAATCGGAACAAATATGCGGTGGTTATTTATCGGACTTTGATTTGGCGTAATCTTCGAGATCTAATATTTTCATCAAACGATTGTTCACATCTTCGGGCAAATTTTCCGGACAATCCATTTCACGGCACAACAAGATCGTCTTTTTGACCGTGTCGTAATACACCCTGCACGTCGGGCAATTGTTAATGTGCTCCAGAATTTCCTGACAGGACGGGTGATCCAGATCTTCACCCATCAATTCGCAAATTTGCTTAATTCGATCTTTAGGATGTTGAAGCATGGCTGTCTCTTAGCCTTTCTTCAAAATAATCTGACAAATAATCTCTTAAAAATTGTCTTGCTCTGCGCAAACGAATTTTTACGTTTTCTTCCGTAATATTCAAAATTTCACTGGTTTCTTTGATTGACAATCCTTCGATATCTCTTAAAACAAAAACGCCGCGATAGATATCGGACAGTTTGTTAATGGCGTCATTTAATTTGTTCCGGACTTCGCCGTCAAAAACGCCGATGGACGGATCCTGGCTCCAGTCCACAAACACGCGGCTCTCCACGCTTTCCTGAAAATCGGGGTCGTCGTTGAGCTCCTGAAAAACCACCTTCTTTTTCCGCAGCCGCATTAACGCAGCGTTAGTCGCAATTCGATAGATCCAGGTGAAAAACGACGAACGACCGTCAAAGGTATCGATTTTTTCAATGACCGTTAAAAATGTCTCCTGCAGAACGTCTTCGGCGTCTTCTTTTCGTCTTAAAATTCGCAGCACCAAGTTGTAAATACGTTCGCTGTATCTATTCACCAAAGTCGCCAACGCAGCCCGATCGCCGTTTTTCGCGCGTTCTACTAATGCCTTTTCGTCCAACGGTTTTCTTTCCTTTTATGATGTCAGAAAAAAATCAATGATACAATTTTTTGCCCGATTGTTCGTTTTAAAGTTTCAATTTAAAAAAAGTAGTCAATACCGACAAATTTAATTCCGGGGATTTTTTTTATCGGGAAGAAATTCTTTTTACCGTTTTGCAGTTATGTTTTACAAAAAGTCTTATATTGAAAAGCGGGATTTCAATAAATTTTGTTCTGTAACTTGCCGAGCCTTAAAGCATCAAAGGACAAAGTTTAATGAAATTTTTTAAATTTGGCGTTTTGAAAAGCAATAAATTAAATTACAATAAACATTTCTAATGAAAGCAGGAGATTGATATGGCAGAGCAGCAGCATTACCGGGTGATCATTCTTGGATCGGGACCTGCCGGATTGACGGCAGCCATTTACACGGCGCGCGCCGGATTGAAACCGTTGGTGTTGGAAGGCAATGAACCCGGAGGTCAGTTGACCATTACTACGGAAGTGGAAAATTATCCGGGGTTTCCGCAGGGTATTCAGGGACCGCAGTTAATGCAGGACATGCGCGAGCAGGCGGTGCGTTTCGGCGCGGAAACGAAATTCGAGATGGCTACCGAAGCGGATTTTTCGAAAAGACCGTTTGTTGTTAAAACCGACAGCGAAGCCTATACAGCCGATGCGGTTATCATTGCCACGGGCGCTTCGGCTCGCTGGCTGGGACTGGAATCGGAAAAACGGTTGATGGGAAAAGGCGTTTCAGCCTGTGCAACCTGCGACGGATTTTTTTACAAAGACAAAGAAGTTATTGTGGTCGGCGGCGGCGATTCGGCGATGGAAGAAGCGACCTTTTTAACCAAATTCGCCAGAAAGGTCACCGTTGTGCATCGCCGCGATCAGTTCCGCGCCTCTAAAATTATGATTAAAAAAGCGGAAGAAAACCCTAAAATAGAATTCGCCCTGAATAAGGTTGTTACCGAAATTCTCGGCGATGAATTTGTTACCGGCGTTCGTTTAAAAGACACTAAAACCGGCGAAGAGACCGAAATAGCGGTTGACGGCGTGTTCATGGCTATCGGACATAAACCGAATACTTCCATTTTCAAAGGGCAGATCGATATGGACGAGACCGGTTACATCAATACCGTTCCGGGCAGCACAAAAACCAATATTAAGGGTGTTTTTGCCTGCGGCGATGTTCAGGATAAAGTCTATCG
>JAADIP010000255.1 GCA_013151275.1 Calditrichota bacterium
TGATTTACGATTTATGATTTACGATTTATGATTTACGATTTATGATTTATTGTTGCCGGTTATCGGTTAATTTTCGTTAAGCGGCTTCTGCGGTTAAAAGTTAAGCGTATAAGGGTTAAGCGGGCTTCTCCGGTGTCTCGTCACTTGTCACGCATTACGACTTTTCTACTTGTAATTTATTGTTTTGTTATGAGTTAAAGCCCCCCCTTTAATTTCCCCCCTTCGAACGCCGAAGGCAAGGGGGGTCTTATTTTCAAGCAGCGGAATTTTTCTAAACAACTAAACAACTTAACAACTAAACCTTTTCATTCCATCCTTCGACAGTCCTAACTTTGTCACTTTGTAACTCATAACGCATTACGCATCACGCGTCACTGCTTTCTGCATTCCGCTTTCTCTTTTATCTTTTATCTTTTATCTTTTGTCTTACTATCCCCCCCCTGTTCGCCCTCCGATAGATTAAATTACAGGATTCGTAATCACGGTTGAAAATATTTGACAAAAGTGTTAGATTGATTTCGATGAACATTGAAAATGTCTTTTAAAAGAGAGGTTCAACTTGTTTTTAGGTAAAGTTGTCGGTTCGGTTTGGTCAACTAAAAAGACGGATAACCTGCAAAATCTGCGTTTTTTGATCATCAATCCCATCAATCTTAAAAAAGCCCCCCTTACCGATGTGGTGATAGTGGCTGACGTGTTGGGAGCGGGCGTGGGGGAGACCGTCATTTGCGCTTACGGACACGCCGCACGAAAAGCCATTTGTCCGGAAAATCCTTCCGATTTAAGTATTGAAGCAGCCGTGGTGGGAATTGTGGATCGAATGGATGTCGATCCTTCGTTTATTGAAGATTAATGCAAAAGGAAAGAGAAAGTTATGAACCAATTAAAAGAAGAAGATATTCGTAAAATCGCCGAAGAGGCTTTGCGTCAGTTGGGGCATTCGGCGTCTCCCGAAAGTCTGGAAAAGGTGGTAAAAGCCACGGTTTCCAAATTGGAAAGCAGCGGAAACGATGTGGTTGAGGAGTGGAAAGAAGTTAAGGCGACGCGCCTGAAGTCGAAACACGACCGCATCATCATTACCGCTTTCGGGAAAAATCGCACGGGTATTCTGGCTGGATTGACAGCCGTTCTGGCGCAGCATCAATGCGATATTATCGACCTTACTCAAAAATTGATGCAGGAATTTTTTACCATCATGTTGCTGGTCGATATCTCGGAAAGTTCTTCCGATTTTGAAAGCATTAAAAACGATCTTATTCAAAAAGGCGAGGCTCTCGACCTAAAAGTAATTGTTCAGCACGAAGAAATCTTTAACGCCATGCACAGGATTTGACTATGCCACTTTCAATAGAAGAAATTCTCGAAACCGTACGCATGACCGAGGTCGAGCATTTCGACATCCGTACGGTAACCATGGGTATCAATTTACGCGATTGCGCCAGCGACGATTTACAACGATTAAAAAAGAATATTTACGAAAAGATTATGCGTGTGGCTTCGGAGCATGTGAAGGCTGCTCAAAAAGTGGAAACCGATTACGGCATTTCAATCGCCAATAAACGGATTTCGGTCACGCCAATTTCCATAGTAGCCGACGGGTATTATCCGGAAGATCTGGTAGAGGTTGCCGAAACGCTGGACAGAGCCGCCGACGAATTGGGCATCGATTTTTTAGGAGGATATTCGGCTCTGGTGCAAAAAGGATTTTCCAGAGGAGATCTGTCTCTGGTTCATTCCATTCCCGACGCTCTTGCGCGCACCAAACACGTTTGTTCATCCGTTAACATAGCCACGACAAAAGCGGGCATTAACATGGAAGCCGCCCGGTTAATGGGCGAGATCATCAAACAAACCGCAGAAAAAACCGCCTCCAAAGACGCCATCGGTTGCGCGAAACTGGTCATTTTTGCCAATGTGCCCGAGGATAACCCCTTTATCGCCGGAGCTTTTCACGGCGTTTCCGAGCCCGAAATAGTTGTGAACGTGGGTATCAGCGGACCCGGCGTCATTTTACGAGCAATACGGGAAGCGCCCGATGAACTGGATATGGCTTCGTTGAGCGAGCGCATCCGCAAGATGGCGTATAAAATAACCCGCGCCGGAGAATTTATCGGTAAACGGGTGGCAGAATTACAAAATGTTCAGTTCGGCATCGTGGATATTTCTTTGGCTCCCACTCCCATGCCCGGCGATTCGGTTGCCGATATTCTTAAAGCGATGGGACTTGAAGACGTCGGCGCACCGGGAACAACCGCAGCGCTTGCCCTGTTGACCGATTCGGTAAAGCGCGGCGGAATGATGGCTTCGTCTCATGTGGGAGGCATGAGCGGCGCTTTTATCCCGGTCAGCGAAGACGCCGGAATGATCGCAGCCGTTGAACGCGGCAGCATTTCCATCGAAAAACTGGAAGCCATGACCAGCGTTTGCAGCGTGGGACTGGACATGATCGCCATTCCCGGAGACACTCCCGCGAGCACTATTTCCGGTATTATTCTGGACGAATGCGCCATCGGAATTATGAATAATAAAACGACCGCCGTGCGAATCATTCCCGTTCCCGGAAGAAAAGCGGGCGATTCGGTTGATTACGGCGGATTATTGGGCAAAGCCCCGATTATGAAAATCTCCGAACTTAATAATAACGTTTTTGTTAACCGCGGCGGACAGTATCCCGCGCCCTCCCGCGGTTTGAGAAACTGAACTTCAGAGGATGAAAGATGTCCCACAAATTAAATATCTCCGTCGCTCAAATCGATTGTGTTTTGGGTGAAATAGAACCCAATCTGGAAAAGCACTATAAATCAATTGAACAAGCCATCGATCAAAAAAGCGATTTGATTGTCTTTCCCGAACTCTCTCTTACGGGTTACTTTTTAAAAGACGCGGTTTCTCAGGTGGCGATGAGCGATCACGATTCCAAATTGGACAGATTAAAAGAGTTGAGCAAGCATATCGGCATCGCGGTCGGGATGGCGGAATTGAGCGAGAAATTTGAATTCTTTAACACCCAGCTTTTTTTCCATGACGGAGAGCTTATCGCCAAACATCGTAAAGTGTATCTGCCGACCTACAGCCTTTTTGAAGAAAAACGCTATTTTAGCGAGGGCACGCGGATTCGGGCGTTCGATACTCCGTTCGGAAGATTGGGAATGCTCATCTGCGAAGATATGTGGCATCCTACTTCCGGCTTAATTCAGGCGCACGACGGCGCTTCCATTATCATTGTTTCGGCTGCGGGAGTCGCCCGCGGCGCAACACAGGCGGAAAAACCGCAAAATGTCATCGTGTGGGAGACTTTGAATCGTTCCATGGCTGTTTTCACGACATCTTACATCGTGTTTGTCAACAGAGTGGGAGTGGAAGACGGCGTAATATTTTGGGGAGGATCGGAGATTATTCATCCGGGAGGCTCGGGCATTCAACAGGCTCCTTATTATTCCGAAGCGTTGATGCAGGCGGAAATCGATTTGCTGGAATTAAAACACGCGCGGGTGAACACACAACTGCTCAGAGAAGAAAAATTCGACTTATTGCTCCACGAGTTTTCACGTCTATCCGATCAAAAACGAGAATACAAATAATTCGCTCTGTTTTCTGTTCCTTGCAATAAAAGTAAAAATTCTTTTAAGACGGGAACCGGAAAACGGGTAAAAAGAAACGGGAAATAAGCTTTTGCAGATGCAGCTTTTTCCTATTTCAGAACAAGGAAAGCAATTATTGGGCGATCAAAATTCCGGGGTTAGCGTTGCCGGAAATTTGTCAGGGATAAATAAAATTGCACAGGTAATAATAAAAGTATATATTTAAATTTTAATTCATGTTTTAAACGTGATTCAGTGAAAAAGTTATGGAGGTATAATGGATTTAAAAGAGGTTAAACAATTAATTAAAATCGTTGAAAATTCGAATATTAGTGAAATTGAAATAGAAGAAGAAGGCAAAAAATTACGCATCACCAAAACGTTTCCGTCCAAGAACGGGGAAACAGTGGTTTTTCCTTCTTTTCAGCAGACTCTTCCCGCCATGGCGCCGCAGCCCGCTCCGGCAGCAGCTCCTCAACCGGCGGCTCCGGCTGAAGACGCCGCCGCGGTAACCGAAACTCCCAGAAAAGATAACATTGTGGAAGTCCGCTCGCCGATGGTAGGCACTTTTTACCGCGCGCCCTCTCCCGACGCCGACCCCTATGTTGAAATCGGGCAGACCGTTGCAGTGGGTCAAACCCTGTGCATTATCGAAGCAATGAAATTGATGAACGAAATAGAATCCGAAGTGGCGGGTAAAGTCGTTGATATTCTTGTTGAAAACGCCCAACCGGTTGAATTCAATCAGGTGCTGTTTTTAATCGAAAAAGCGTGATTTTAATTACCCGACAACCGCCTTTGTTTTAACAATTATCTGATAGCCGGAGCTTTGATTCTGTCGAGTTCCGGTTTCTTATTATCCTCAATCTCCGCCAAATAAATATCGTAAAAGACAGTATCAGATTTTTTCTCATTTTATGTGGAACATGCAACTGACAACGCAGGGCAGCCTGTGCCAAAGGACTATTTCGACGCCGGGCTTTCAAAAATTTTATTCTTGATCGGATTAACATTTTTTTGGAAATTGCCTTCAGTAATAAACCGTAACCATTTAAAAATTTGAATTCGGGAAAAGATTTACCGTTGAAACTAAAATATAAACTCTTTTTGAGCTATTTTTTTCTCATTGTTCTTTTTTCGTTTTCCCTGTTCTGGCTATTGATCGAGATTCGCGAACTCACGCTCTCTTTGCAAAATCATGTGCAGCAGGATGTGCGCAGCATTATCGATCTCTCCGGTCAGTTGCAGACGCTTGAAGATTTGAACGCCAATTACATTCTGCTGTTTATTCCCACCAACGCCAACGAAAAAATCGTGCGTCTGGAACAATCACGCCATAAGTACGCTCAAACCTGGGAGCAATTAAAATCCCGTTTGACCGGACACAAAAAGCGAACGGGAATTGATATTCTCTCGGGAAAATTCTACCGTCTGATACTTAAAATAGTCGGCGAGAATCTTTTGTATTCTTCAAAGCAGCCCATCGCGCAATTGATTGAAGAAACGGATCGGCGTTGGCGGGAGGTCGATAGCCGGATCAAACAATCCGTGAAAAATATCAGAGCGCGGCAATTCACCAAGGCGCGTTATTTGCGGGATGTGTACGTAAAAAACAAAATTCAGGACTTGCGCAAGAGTCTGGTTCGCTTAAACAAAGTGATCGGCAGGCAGAGCATCGAGCGTTCTTTATGGATGTCGAATATCGCTCAAAAAACACAATCTTTAATTTTATTCACAGAACTGAGTCTGTTGATCATTGCGCTGCTGACCGCATTTTTGGTGGCGCGCAAAATCACAAAACCGATCGAAGTTCTAAAGGATTCGGTCAATCGGATGGCGATCCACGATTTTGAGGTGGTCATTCCCGATAAGCCCAACGATGAGATCGGCGATTTAAGTTCCGCGTTCGAACAGTTCAGCCGGCGTTTAAAAGAAACCGATCGATTCAAATCAGCCATGCTTTCGCAATTCACCCACGAAATGAAGAGTCCGTTGGGTTCCATTAAACAAGCCACACAGTTGCTGGAAAAATCGTTAAACGACCGGCTTTCCGCCACACAACGGCGATTTCTGGATATTATCAAAGGCAACTATCAAACCCTGCAAAGAATGATTACCAATATTCTGCATACCACGGCTTACGATATCGGTCAAATTCAATTAAAGTATCAAAAGGTAAATCTGGTCAAATTGGTGGCTGAGCAGTTGATTTATCTTTCGCCGACGATTAAGGAAAAAGAAATTAAGGTGAACATTAATTTTTCTTCAAAAAAGATCGAAGCCGAACTGGACGCCGAAAAATTCAAAGAAGTCGTTCAGAATCTGATCACCAACGCCGTAAAGTTTTCATCCGCCAATACTCAGATCGATGTAAAATTGAAAGAGAAGTTTCCGTTGATCCGTTTTTCGATCAAAGATCAGGGAATCGGAATACCCGAAAAGGAAATCCCTTACATTTTCGAGAAGATGTACAGGGCGTCCAATTCGGAAAAAATCTCGGTAAAGGGCACGGGACTGGGACTTTACATCACTTCGCAAATCGTGCGGGCGCACGGGGGAAGAATTCAGGTTAAGAGTGAAATCAACAAAGGAACGGAATTCACCGTAGTTTTGCCTAAAAATCGAACCGTGGCAAAAGAAGGAGGATGGCTGGATGACAGCGCGTAGCAAAATACTGATCGTCGATAACGACGAGAATGATCTCTTTTTGTGGCGGGCGATTGTGGAGAGTTTCGGGCATCAGGTTTTCACGGTTTCCGGCGGAAAAGAAGCCATCGGGTTTCTTAAGGATCAGATTCCCGATTTGATTTTGCTCGATTTAAAAATGCCCGAAATGTCGGGAATAGACGTGAGTAATTACCTGCGCGGGCAGCCGCGTTACCAGAGCATTCCGATTATCATGCTTACCTCTTCCGATGATCTGGGAGATAAGTTAAAAAGCTTTGAGCACGGAGTGGACGATTATATTACCAAGGAGATGGATCATCAGGAAATCGAAAAGCGGATTGAAGCTGTGTTAAAACGCTTCCGGCAAAACATGGATACCAATCCGTTGACCCATCTTCCGGGCAATAATACAATTCAAAGAGAAATTCAAAAACGCATTCAGGAACAATATCCCTTTGCCGTGGCTTATTGCGATCTTGATAATTTTAAGGCTTTTAACGACGCTTACGGATTTATCGAGGGGGATCGGGTTATTCGTTTCTGCGCCGGGATTTTGGAAGATGCGGTTTTTAAATCGGGTAATGCGGATGATTTTGTGGGACACATCGGCGGCGACGATTTCATCTTTCTTACCACTCCCGATAAAATTGACGGTTTGTGCGCGGAAATTCTGAATCGCTTTGAAAATGGGATCGTGGAATTCTATTCCGCCGAAGATCGCGAGCGGGGATATTTTGTAGCGGTGAACAGGCAGGGCGAGGAGAAAAGATTTCCCTTTGTTTCGCTGTCCATCGCCGTGGTAACCAATCGCCACCGGCGGATCGGCAGTTTGGCGGAGGTTTCGCGCATCGCCAGTGAAATTAAAAAATTAGCCAAAAACAAATCGGGGAACGTTTATGTGGTTGATCAGCGCACATCGTAAGGCGGTTTTGGCGATCATAAGTCTGATCCTGATTCTTGGTTGTCGGAATCCGGCGCTGACCAGGCATGATGGGACGCAGATCGATGACGAAGAGCGGATCATCCGCATCGCGGACGGTCTTTTGAAGAACGGGGAATACGAAAAAGCGCGTCAGTACTTAATCTCTTTTAAAAACTCCTTCCCGAAATCCGTTTACATTGACGACGCGGCGTATCGTCTGGCATATCTTCATGTAATTGCCGACAGCGCCAATCCGTATTTTGATTACGATCGGGCGCTGAAATCATTCCGCGAATTCAAACAAATTTATCCGAAAAGTAATTATTCTTCGGCTTGTAATAATTGGCTAAATCTTCTATATTTACTCAACAATTTGAAACAACAGCGCGCTGATCTTGAGAAGAGAAAAGATCAATTGCAAAAAGCGACGAAGAAGTTAACAGAGGAAAACAGAAGTTTAAAAAGCACCCTTAGAGATTTGGATCAAGTAATTAAACGAAATCATTAGGAGGCTCCTTGTTTAAAAAAGTTTTAATTGCCAACCGCAGCGAGATAGCCCTGCGAATCATTCGCGCCTGTAAAGAATTGGGAATTCCGACCGTGGCGGTTCATTCCGAAGCCGACGCCGATTCGCTCCATGTGAGAATTGCCGACGAGGCGGTTTGTATCGGCGCTGCTCAAAGTTATGAAAGTTATCTGAACCCCATTCGGATCATTTCAGCGGCGGAAATAACGGGCGCTGACGCCATTCATCCGGGTTATGGTTTTTTGGCTGAGAACGCCGATTTTGCCGATATGTGCGAAACCGGCGGGATCAAGTTTATCGGACCGCCCGCCAGGGTGATACGCGACATGGGTAATAAGTCCCGCGCCAAAGAAATGATGAAGGCAGCCGGCGTGCCCGTGGTTCCGGGAAGCGAGGGCGTTGTTGAAAATCTTGAACAGGGTCTGGAAATTGCGGAAACGGTCGGTTATCCGATAATTTTAAAAGCGGTGTCCGGCGGCGGGGGGCGTGGAATGCGCATTATCCGAGCCAAAGAGGAGTTTGAAACCAATTTTCAGATGGCGCAGGCGGAAGCGCGCGGCGCGTTTGGCGATCCTTCCATGTACATTGAAAAATACATCGAAAATCCGCGTCATATCGAAATACAGATTCTCGCCGATGAGCACGGTCATGTGGTTCATCTGGGAGAAAGGGAATGCAGTATTCAACGGCGGCATCAGAAACTGATCGAAGAAGCGCCTTCTCCGGTGGTGGATGCCGAACTGCGCAAAAGGATGGGCGAAGTGGCTGTAAGAGGAGCGAAGGGCGTTAAATACACCAGCGCCGGAACTATTGAATTTCTTTTAGACAAAGATAAAAATTTCTATTTTATGGAAATGAACACGCGAATTCAGGTTGAACATCCGGTGACCGAAATGGTGTCGAATCTTGATTTGTTAAAAGAACAAATCCGCATCGCGGCGGGGGAGAAACTGGAATTTACCCAGGAAGAAGTCAGACTGATAGGTCACGCCATCGAATGCCGGATAAACGCCGAGGACTGGGAAAAGAATTTTATGCCCAATCCGGGTAAGGTCGAGTTCTTTCATCTGCCGGGCGGACCCGGAATTCGCGTGGACAGCCATGTTTACCAGGGATACCACATTCCGCCCTATTACGATTCGCTAATTGCCAAATTGATTGCTTACGGCAGAGACCGCGAAGAGGCGTTAGCCAGAATGAATCGCGCTTTGGAAGAATTTGTGATCGAAGGGGTTAAGACAACCATTCCCTTTCACCTGAAATTGATTAATCACCCTGATTTTATTTCCGGGAATTTTGACACGGGTTTTTTGGAACGGACGAATTTACTGGAAGAAGTTGAACAATCCTGAAAAATTATATAGACAAATTATTAAAGATCGGAGGTTTTAATGAACGTACCTGAAAATCTGAAATACACGAGCGATCATGAATGGGCAAAAATAGACGGCGACGTTGCGGTTATTGGAATTACCGACTATGCTCAGGGAGAATTGGGAGACGTGGTTTTTGTGGAATTACCCGAAGTAGGTTCTAAAGTGGCAAAAGGCGACACTTTCGGAACCATCGAAGCGGTAAAAGCGGTTGCCGACCTTTTTGCGCCCTTAAGCGGGGAAGTGATCGAAATTAATGAAAAATTGGAGAACGAACCGGAAACCGTGAACAACGATCCTTACGGCGAAGGTTGGATGATTAAGGTGAAACTCGAAAATCCCGACGAGCTCAACGATTTATTGGACGCTCAAAAGTATCAGGAATTAATAAGCTAAAAACATATTCGATTTAAAGGGCGGCGGACTTTTGTTCCGCCGCCTTTCAAAATCGCTATCCCTTCTGTAAACCGAAATCTCCCATTAAGAAAATCGAAAAACGCATATTATGCAAACAGAAATTGCTCAATGCCCGAAGAATAAATTGAAGTATTAAGGAAGCCAAGACCACTCGTTGTCCACATTGAAAACCGCTCATTGAAAATACCGAACCCGCTCGTTGAGCCTGTCGAAACGAGCGGCAGTAAAAGGATAAGGAAGAAATGTTAATTAATAAACTTGAACGTTATTATGAAAGGATATATGTACATTTTAAAATGTGCTGACGGTAGTTATTACACCGGAAGCACCAAGGATTTAAGAAAAAGGTTACTTCAACATCAAAGTGGTGAAGGTGCAAATTATACTAAGAAGCGCTTACCTGTTGAGTTAGTGTACTATGAGGAATACGATCAAATTGATCAGGCTTTTTATCGAGAAAAGCAAGTGCAAGGCTGGAGCCGGAAAAAGAAAGAAGCGTTGATTAACGGGCAATATGAGAAATTACCGGAATTATCGAGGAACTACACTCAGTACAGGCGGCGCGGTAATTTGTTACAATCTGAAGAGGGCACTTCGACAAGCTCAGTGCCCGACGATTCTTAGCGTAGCACAGTATTTAGAAATACGTTGCGATAAACTCAGTGCCCGAAGAATAAATTGAAGTATTAAGGAAGCCAAGACCGCTCGTTGTCCACATTGAAAAACATTCATTGAACATACCGAAACCGCCCATTGTGCATATTGAAACCGTATGCTTAGCCATCCGAAAAGCGCTCATTGAAAATACCGAACAGCTCGTTGAGCCTGTCGAAACGAGCGGCAGTAAAAGGATAAGGAAGAAATGTTCAGTAATAAACTTGAACGTTACGATGAAAGGATACATGTACATTTTAATTTGACAAAGGTATAGAGATGCAGCAGAAGGTCAAAGAGCAGCTTAAGGTTTATCGTCAGTCGGTGCAGAAATGGGCGTTTGAGGGAAAATTAACAACGGAATGGCGTGCCCTTCGACAGGCTCAGGGTACGCTGCCCAGTGCCAAAGAATTGCTGAAAGAAATTAAAGCCGAGCGCGAACGACATTATCAGCGGAAATTATAGATACATATTTTTTGCAAATAGTTCGATTCCGTGTTAATATTGACGTTGTTTTGTATTAAAACGCGTTTTAATTCTTGTTGTGTGAGTTAATTAAAAGGAAGATGCATCATAATTTTTCTAAAAATTAATACTCAGAATACTCAGAATTCGGATTTAACGTCAGACGTATTCGCCTTTTTTAAAGACAAAAAAGTATGGAATCCTCCAAAGTTAAAATGATTTTTATTTCTGTTTCTTCGTGCTATTTTGAGTTATCTTATTATGCGTGAGCTTTAGCGGTAATGCTGCTATTAAAATCGATGTATTTTTTATTGTAGAAAAAAGGAGTTTTCAATGAGAATACTTAAAGTGCAACTGTATGATAGCTTCTCCGAAACCGCTTTTGGTGGAAATGTCGCAGGAGTAGTTTTTGAACCACCGGACAATAACAATATGGATGACCAAGTACGTCAATCGATTGCCAAAGAGCTTGCCGCGCCAACAACCGGATTTCTTCGTCATTTAGAACTTAATCGTTACAGTTTACGTTTCTTTAGTCCTTCGGCGGAAATGAATATGTGCGGTCATGTCATAGTAGGCGCTTTCGCCGCTGCTTTAGATGAAGGGATGGTTGAGCTAAATACGTCGGGATTCGCGGAAGCGGTGGCGGTCACTGCGGCAGGTGAGATTCCGGTGCGGGTTTCACGAGACCCCTGCGGATTGCCCAGAGTAGAGATGATGCAAAGATTGCCACTATTTGAATCATTCGAGCTTAATTGGAGAAAGTTTGCCGGGTTTATAGGTCTTCGAGAAGAACAACTTAATAAAGATCTTCCCATGGGGATTGCCTCGACCGGATTACGTCATCTGTTCGTGGGAGTAAAGACAGTTGACACACTGTCCAAGATGACGCTGAACAACGAAGCATTGTTTTCCTTTAGTAAAAATGCTGGCGTGGACACTATAGGTGTATATGCCCTTTACTCCGGACAAAATAATCCAACCCTGAGGCTCCGCGATCTTTGTCACGGTGTTGGCAATCCTGAGGAGTCGGCTTCAGGAACGACGAACGGAGCCCTTGCTTGCCATCTGACAAACGCCGGGGTGCTGTCGGCTGACAACTTAGGTGAGGTCAATGTATTGGCTGAGATGGGAGTTGAAATGGGACGCCCAAGCCTTGTTAGAACAAAGTTGAAAGTCAACGATCAGGGAGAAATCAGAGCAGTACAAGTAGGTGGGTGTGCGTTTAAGACACTATCCGGGAAATTCTACTATTAGTTCCTCTTAATCACTTTATGCATAACAAGATTACGTATTAAACATCGAACGGATTCATAAATGGAACTACAAATTACAATAACGCAAGCTCGCAGGCTCGGGTCGCTGTTTGAATGCACTCCCTACCTATAAAGCACTGATTAATCATGCAAATCAAGGTTCAGACAAAGAAAATCTTGAACCATGATTAGAAGGATTTAAAGGATTGCCATGATTGTGAAAAGTTAAAAATCAAGAAAATCATGTTAATCAGGCAAATCAAGGTTCAGACAAAGTAAATGTCCGATTGTTTGAGGACAGAATATTAATTACCAAAAAGGATTTTCCATATTCAGAAAATTTTTTATATTGCAAATACGATTTGACAATTTGTCTTCTTTTAACGGACTGATATTGGAAACATATTGAGGTTAAATAATGAAGATCGCTATTCTTATTTCGATATTGATTGCATGGTCTTTTTCATTTTCCTATGCTCAGGTTGATTTGATAATAACCGACCAGGAAATCAGCCGCTTGGATTCACTTATGTTCATCGGTTATTTTGACGAGGTAAGTAAGTTTTTCAATCTTAAGGACTCATTAATCCGTCAGGAACAACATGACCGATCGAAAATCACAAAATATAATTTGCTGAAATCCCAATATGTGAAGCCCATAAATTATTTCAATACCTTCTCCCTTCAGGGCGCCGACGCAATTAAAAAGAATAATAACCAATTTAAAAAACTGAGCACATTGTTTGACTCTGTAAAAGTAGGTCGTAAGGCTTCCCGAAGCTATAAAAAGTTCCTGTCATTAACACAAATTGAAGGGAAGGAATCGGATGCATTAAAATCCTATTATATCGCCTATTTCTTCAAGATCAAATATACACAAGAAGAGCTCAAAAAATACAGGGCAACACTTGCTTTGGCTGAAAATTACTTTTTCGATAATAAATTCGGGAAAGCCTTGAAAACTGTTCAGACCATTGACTTAGATGTACACAAAAACAATTTTCTTTTTGTTCCCGTAATCGATAGCCTCAGAAGTCTTACCTCAAAAATTAACTTTCAGATTGCAAGTCAGAGACGGCTGGAACATCAGTGGCAGCAAAAAGGAATCTCTGATTATGCCGTTGCTTTTTTTATCGGGGGTAATGTCGCTTACCAAAAGGAAATTCGAAATTTAAATTTGCAATTTTTCGGCATAGATAATAACAAAATCATAAATGTAAATATTAATAAAATCCCTTCCGATTTTGTATTCGGCTACTATTTCATGCTGCAGTTTCATTTAAAGAAAAATATCTATTTAGGCGGCGATCTTAATTACACAAAATTTTCATATTCAAGTGAAAATACGCCGCAACTTGTTTTCTTCAATTTCGATCTAAAGCTTTACTCGTCGCATATATACGCTCAGTATTTATTCCGAAAAAACCTCGGTTTTCGACCTTACGTCTCTCTTGGTTTAGGTTTCATTCGCGCAAAGCGTAATCGATCAAATGCGACTATTTTCTTCCCGGCGGAGGAATCTAACGGCGACCTCATACCCAGATTCTATTATATCTCGTCAAGAACGATAAATAGTCCGCAATTATTATCTGTTTTTGGTCTCGAATACATTGGTTCAAAAAATAGTAAGTTCGTTCTCAGACCTCAGATCGCCTTTTACTACAATTTCAAAAACCATGATTTCATCGGTCGATTTAATTATTCATTCGGAATGAACGCCGGAGTTATTTTTTAGCCGTTCATTTTTTGTCATGCTTACACGATCTTACGTATTTTAATAGTGATTTTTGAATTGAAACAAAGTTATATCCCGGAGTTGATTTTTGAATGTATTTTATTATTTTTCATATTATCATAAAACATAAGGAATTTTGTTAAATGGGCTTAAGCACTAAAAACTTTATATTTGACGAAGAATCGGGAAATCTTCGCAAAATCTCAAACACAAAATTTGAGAAACTTTTTAAAGGTGACAATTCCGAATCGCTCCAAGAGTATTCCGATAGTATTGTAAAATACATAACTGTCATTGTCCGCAACGAAAATCGCAAACCCGTTGAAATTACCAATATTCAATATGGGATACTTAAAATAGATAAAAACGGAAGAATAGATGCTAAGTTCAGTGAAGAAATGCAGCGTGACGCAATGGCAATTATGAATTCTTATCTGTTTACTGAGGATCAACCTGAAAATGTGATAGGCTCTTTGGATAATTCTGCCGCGAAGAGGTATAAAGATAAATATACCTGGACGCCATCTCCCGAAGTGGAAGAAAAAATCAAAGAAGAAATATTCGGAAAGAAAAAATACAGAAAGCTTTCGGAAATAATCATTGAAATTGCCGCAGTTGGCTATAAAAAAAAGGAATACATCGGTTCCGAATTAATGCATATTTTAATGTTTTTAGCTCATGTTGCCTGGAACAGGGATACAAGAGGAAAAAATTATTTAACCGGCACGCCTTTATTAAAACAAATACAAAATTTTCCTGTAAAGGAAAAACGAGTCAAAAAAGAACTTATTTCATCGGATTGGGAAGAAATAATTTCCGAAATGTTAAAATATAAACGCAAACATTTCCCCGACGATTTACGAAAAATTACTCAAATCGGCTATACTACGCAGAAAACATTACGCGTGTTGTGGGAAGTTTAAGTCGTTATTAGTTATTTTTTGTTTGCACGGCGCATGGCAGGCAGTTTAATTCGTAATATGACAAAAGCATGACCGGCGGGCAAAGCCGAAAGAGACGATTGCATCACAAAGGGGTTACATTAAAAAAAGGTTTAGTAGTCGATCGTTAATAATTTATCTCTTTTTTATCTCCGGCTTGATTTGCATATTATATCCGAACGAAAATGAAACGGAAATGAAAAAAAATTCCGTTCTCCGTGTTGCGGAAAAAATAAATAAATTGTATTTTGCTGAACTGTTCCGAGCGCCGCCTTTGGCGTAAAACTTAATCATAAAATAATCGGCGATATGAAAAAGCTGCAATTAGAAGAAATCCTGAATCAATTTAACGATCAGTTAAAAAATTTCATTAAGGCAAGGGTTAAAAACGAAGCGCTGGCGGAAGATATTTTGCATGAGGTTTACCTGAAGATCCATGCCGGATTAGATTCGGTAAAGCGTCCGGAAAAAATAAAGAGTTGGTTGTTTCAAATTACGCGCAATGCGATAATCGATCATTTCCGTTCTAAAAAAAATAATGAGTCGATTTCTGAAAATACACTTTTCGTGGAAGATAATTTCGATATCGACCCACATAAAAAAATACAGGCAAGTATTTTGGAAATGATTAAGCAGATGCCCGAGAAGTATCGAGACGCGCTTATTTTGACCGAATACCGGGGTTTAAGTCAAAAAGAGTTAGCGGAAAAATTTGGCATTACTTATTCGGCAGCCAAATCCAGAGTTCAAAGGGCGAGATTGTTGTTAAAAAACATGCTTTTTCAGTGCTGTCATTTTGAGTTCGATAAATACGGAAAGATCATTGATTATCATGAGATAACCTGTTGCGACCGCGACCACAGATGACCGCAGATGACCACAGATTAACCTGATTACGCTGATGTCGCTGATTGGATTGAGGTGTTTTTGATTATCGGTGCTTAAAATTGGAGAGTTTGTTTTCTTCTTAATTCTCTGGTTCTCTCTGAAAAACCTTGTTCTGTCATTTCGATCCCGCCAATGCGGGAGAGAAATCTTTTAACTCCCACAAGAATAAAAGATTTCTCTTCGCTGCGC
>JAADIP010000113.1 GCA_013151275.1 Calditrichota bacterium
TTTAATTTCTTGCAATTCTTATTTGAGGTATCGAACAACTTACTTTGCGGGAAATAATAACCACTAAGCACACAAAGAAGTCACAAAGCACACGGAGAGTAAATTAAATTTAAAATTAGAATTTGTCTTTTTTAAAAAAGTCCATTATTGTCATTTCGATGAGCGCAGCGAAGAGAAATCTTTTATTCTTGTGGGAGTTAAAAGATTTCTCACTTCGTTCGAAATGACAGAGCAAGGCTTTTAGAGCAAATTCTAAAATTAAATTGAAAAAAATTCTCCTATTTTAAGCACTAAAAATCAAAGAACCTCAGTTTAATCTGCGCAATCTGTGTAATCAGATAAATCTGCGGTCTAATCTGTGGTCTTTATCATTATCATAAATAGTTCGCGTCCCTGCCGGCTCGGATGCGAATTGTAACATCGTTCAAAAGTCCTGATCTCGAATAACGGCTCAAAATAGTGCAAATATTCTTCCTTCGATCCTCCGAAAGGCGGGTCGGTCTGATCCGGGTTTAAGGGAAAATCAAAAAGAACGCCGACCAGTTTACCCCCGGGTTTAAGCAGCCGATACATCTGTTGCGCATAGCGCGGTCGCATTTCGGGAGGCAAGGCGCAAAAAAACACGTGTTCAATAATCAGGTCGTATTGTCTGGTCAAAGTAAAAAAATCCATATTCAACAATTGTTCGTCGGGAAAATCGGGCGCCCGCTTCTTTAAATTTTGCAAGGGCAGGGGGGAAAGATCAAGAACGTCAATATTTTTAAATCCCTTTTTCAGGAGATATTCCGATTCCCAACCGTTGCCCGCGCCGGGGATCAATATTTTTTTGTCTTTATCCGTTAATTGATCGAAATAGGCTTTAAGAGGCGGAGAAACGCCGCGCATATCCCACGGAGGCGCGTCTTTTAAATAAAAATTCGTCCAGTATTCCTGATTAAATTCCATGTTTTTACTCTTTGTTTAATAATTAAAGAGTAACGTGAAAAACGAAAAAAATAATCCCGGGAAAAACAACAAACGGCGCCTACGATGCATCGGCGTAATATTCTTGCGAAAAACCGTCAGATGACTTCGATTTTTTCGTAAAACTCTTCCTTGGTTACCCGCCGGTTCTTTCGGTACTGCGCGATAGCAGCGGGCAAAGCGTTAAGAATATCGCTGGCGACAATTCCGTCTTCTCCCTTTTCTCCGGCGGCAATATCTCCCGCCAGTCCGTGCACAAAAACGCCCGTTAACGCCGCTTTTATTGCGTCGCGGAATTGCGCAAACATGGCAACGATGGTTCCGGTTAGCACATCGCCGCTTCCAGCAGTAGCCATTCCCGGATTACCGCTTAAATTAATAAACACTCTTCCGTCGGGCAAGCCGATAAGCGAGTGCGCGCCTTTTAAAACAATGATCGAATTTAACTTTTTGCAGGTTTCCTGCAGAATATCAATCCGGTTGGATTGAATTTCCGAAAGCGAATATTTTGTCAAACGGGACATTTCGCCCGGGTGCGGCGTAAGTATTGTCGGCGCCTTGCGTTTTTTAATACATTTTAAATCCTGAGCGATAGCCGTTAATCCGTCCCCGTCAATCAAAACGGGTTTGGGTAATTTGGCGGCAAGGTCGCGGATTAACTGCTGCGTTTCTTCCTGCAGCGAAGCGCCCGGTCCAAGCGCCACCATCTCCATCTCTTCGGAGAGTTTTAGCAAAAAGTCGAGGTTTGCCGGAGAGATACTGCCTTGTTCGGTGGCTGAGAGGGGCTGCAGAACGATCTCCGGTCCTCTTTCGGCAATAAAGGGCGCAATGGTTTGCGGCGTTGCCAGATAAGAAAGACCCCCGCCCGCTTTTAAGAATGAATGGGCGGAAAAGTAAGGCGCGCCAAGGTAATTGGCTGCGCCCGCCACAAAAAGCGCCTTGCCGCAGCTTCCTTTGTGGGCGTCGCCGGGGCGTTCGGGCAGCGGAGCGGGCTCGTTAATCCGGACAAGCACGGATTCCTTTTGATAAATCTCCGGCGGGAAGGAAATATGAGTGACAAACAATCGACCGTTGTGTTCAAATCCGGGATACAGCAAATTTCCGATTTTGGGCAAACCAAAGGTGACGGTGAAGTGCGCTTTTACCGCCGTGCCCATTATTTGTCCTGTATTGCCGTTAATTCCCGAGGGAATGTCAAGACTCACAATTTGTTTGTCGCTTTGATTAATCAATTCGATAATTTCGCGGTATTTGCCGCCCACTTCACGATCTAATCCCGTGCCGAAAATAGCGTCAATAATTACATCGCTTTGCGAAAGATAGGGGATTATCTGATCGGCTAATGTAATTCGGGCGCAGGGAATTCCCATTTTCTGAACAATGTCATAGTTTAGCTTAGCCGATCCTTTGAATTTTTCGGGATCGCCCAACAGAAGCGCCTGAACCGTTGCTCTGTTGGAAAACAGCTTCCTGGCAACTACGAGCCCGTCTCCGCCGTTGTTTCCCGCGCCGCAGCATATTAAAAAACGACGGTTCTCAAGACCGATTTTTCTGCGAATCACTTCATACGAAGCGTGCCCGGCGTTTTCCATTAATATTTCATCCGGAATCCCGTATTTTTCTATGGCTGTTCGATCCATCTCCCGCATTTCGTCAACTCGGCTTACTTTCATCTTCATTCCTCCTGCTGTGGAATCGAAATAAAAAAATCTTTATCGAAGAAATTTTGGCAACAATATTGATTTTAACAAAATCCCCGCTTTAGTTCAATTTTATTCCCGTTTAAAATTTTGCAAAAAAAGAAACCTTTAAAAATCAATTATCGTATATTCCTTGTTAATTCAACGCATCCCGATGATAAACCAAAACAGGGAGGAATAGCGATGAAACGAATTATCGGAACCGTGATTTTGGTTCTCCTTTTAATCGGAGCTTTTTTCGCTCAGGCTGCCGATCGGAAGGAGGTTAAAAAAGTCGTTGTCATTGCACGCCAGAACAACGATTACACTTTTGGCATTGTGGCGCTGAGTCCGGATAAAGAAGTCCTTGAAAAATACAATCTTGACGGAGGAGCGGAGATTATTAAAGTTTTCGCCGGAAGCGAAGCGGAACGCATCGGATTAAAGGAACACGATATTATCGTGCGCTTTGACGGCAAAAAAGTAAGCGATCCCGAAGACCTTGAAGATTACATGGAAGACATCGATGAAGAAAAAGATGTGGATGTTGTGGTTAATCGCAAGGGCAAAGAGTTGAATTTTACGGCGCACCTGCAGCCGACGGATGAAAATTGCAAACATGAATTTACTTTCAAACCGGGCGGTAAAAGGTTCAGGTTTTTTCTCGACAGTATCCCGCAATTCGATTTCGGAGAATTTCCGTTTATGACGGACATAATGTCCGGAAAAGGCGGCTATCTCGGAGTTGTGGTCGATGAATTAAATGAACAGATGCGCGACTATTTTGAAGTGGAATACGGCGTGCTCGTAAAACGGGTGATTAAAGATTCGCCGGCTGAAAAAGCGGGAATCAAAGCCGGAGACGTGATTTACAAGATTAACGATAAAAAGATTGAAGACCCGGCTGATCTGATCAGAACCGTCCGTTACTATGATCCGGGCGACAAAATTAAAGTTTATCTCAACCGCAAAGGCAAGAACAAAACCATTACCGTTGAGTTGGGCAAAAGAAAAAAACATTCCGGGTTTTACAGAAATTTTCCTTGGTTCCCGCCAAAGGGTAAAGGTAAAGATTGGGAAGTAAAATCGTTTAAAGGAAGACTTTGGCATCCCGGGGAAAACGAAAGAATTAAAGAAAGAGAGGAACGCGGGATTTACTTGTTTTAATTGCCGGCGTTTTTATGCCGGGCAAAAAGTACTTTGGTATGTTAACACTAAAATCATTGCGTTTTTTGTTAAGGGTGTAAGGGTTAGTGAATTGTCGTGATGAGTAAGAAAGTGACGAGTAACAGAGTCGTAATGCGTAATGCGTGATGCGTAACGAGTGACAAAGTAACAGAGTGACAAGTTACGACAGGGATGGAGAAGCCGCTTACACACTTAACTAATAACAACCGGAGAAAAGCGACCAGTAAACCTATAAGCCGCTTAACTCTTAACAAATAACACTCAAAAAAGAAATGACTTCAGTGTTAATATAATAAAGAACCGGCAATTTATTACGTTGCCGGTTTTTAATTCGCCCCTCGTTTGAAGAATAACCGCGGTTAAAATCGGGATATTTTTATTCTTCTTTTAAAATTCATCATCGTTTTTCATTTAAAAAATTCTTAAAACAGGCTTCTGCTATTGCATGAAATACGGTTGGTTTCATACTTTTAATACAAAGCGGAAATTTCCAGAAGTTTTGTCAAATAAATAGGGAACAGGAGCAATGGAAAAAAATCTCTATTTTTACCGGGCAATCGTGCAGAAGGTGTACGACGGCGATACGTGCACCGTGGATATTGATCTCGGCTTAAATACCTGGATTCGCGGGGAACGCATTCGTCTGGCTCGCATCGACGCTCCGGAAATCCGCGGAGAGGAACGGGAAGAGGGCATGCGGTCGCGTGATTTTTTACGGGCGTTGATCGACGGCAGGGAAGTGTTGATTCAGACCTTAAAAGATCGCAAGGGAAAATACGGACGGTACCTGGGCGAAATATGGCTGCTTGAGGATAATGAAACCTGGCTGAATATTAACGATGTTATGGTGGAAAAAGGTTTTGCTACTTATGTCAACTATTAGGTTCGAAGTAAAAACGCGACAGAACAAACCCGCGGAAACCGTCCGTTAAAAATGAAAGCCGGGAAAATTTACGGACTCTGTTAATTTATTTTCCGGAGAAAATTCAGAGGAGGAAAAAGATGCGTCTTATTGTTGCGATCGGTTTTATCGCGCTGTTACTTTTTGGTTGTTCTACTCAGAATAAGGAGAAAGCTTTGCGCCGGTTCATTGAAGAACACGTTGCTAAAATTAAACCGCTGGAAAAAGCCGAAAAAGAGGCTTACTGGAAAGCCGCCACCACCGGCAGCGATTCCGCCTACAAAAAAGATTCGGAGTTGAAACTTAAAATTCGGCGGATTTACGCCAACAGAGATGAATTTAATTTTTTAAAGGAATTAAAAGAGAAAAAGGAAATAAAAGACCCCGTTCTCAGCCGGCAACTGACCGTGCTTTACAATCGATATCTTGAAAATCAGATCGATTCGCTGCTGACCAGACAAATTGTGGAATTAAGCAACAAGATCGAAGAAAAATTCAGCACCTTTCGACCCACCCTGAACGGCAAAAAGGTCACCAATAACGAAATTTTGAAAATTTTAAAAGAAGAAACCGATTCGCGAAAACGAAAAGCAGCCTGGGAAGCCAGTAAACAGGTCGGCAAAGTTGTAGCCGACGACATCATCAAACTCGTTAAATTAAGAAATAAGGCTGCCCGGCAATTGGGGTTCGATAATTACCATACGATGTCTTTAAAAATATCGGAACAGGATGTAAAGCAGATCGACGCCGTTTTTTACGATCTTTCGGAATATTCGCTGGAACCGTACTACCAATCAAAACGCGAACTGGATCGGATTCTCGCCGAAAAATACAAAGCCGATCCTCTGAATCTGAAGCCATGGCACTATCACGATCCGTTTTTTCAGGAAGCGCCTCAGGTGTACAAAGTAGATCTTGACGCTTATTACAAAAACCGCGACGTAAAAGAATTGGCTCGCACATTTTACGCCGGGATCGGTTTGCCGGTGGAAAGCATTCTTGAAAAGAGCGACCTGTACGAACGCGACGGTAAAAATCCCCACGCCTTTTGCGAAGATTTTGATAAGGAAGGCGACGTGCGCATTTTATGTAATCTGAAAAATAATGAAAGCTGGATGGAGACGATACTCCACGAATTGGGACACGCAGTGTACGATAAATACAACAACCCGTCATTGCCTTATTTGTTGAGAGAACCGGCGCACATCTTTACCACCGAAGGAGTCGCCATGCTCTTCGGTCGATTAAGCCGCAATCCTTACTGGATGCAAAAGATGCTCAATTTAAGCGATGAAGAGCGGCAAAAAATCGAACCGGTGCTGTATCGCTACATGCGGCTCAAACAACTGATATTCACCCGCTGGACGCTGGTAATGTACCATTTCGAAAAAGCCATGTACGCCAATCCGGATCGAAATTTGAACAAACTCTGGTGGAGCCTGGTGAAAAAGTACCAATTGGTAAATCCTCCCGAAGGAAGGGATGAACCGGACTGGGCTGCTAAAATTCATTTTACCATCGCTCCGTGCTATTACCACAATTACCTGCTTGGCGAATTGTTTGCCTCTCAACTGAATTTTTATATCAGTAAAAAGATTATTAAGACGAATGACTGGCGAAAAGTCAGTTTTGTAAATAAGCCGGAAGTGGGCACGTACTTAAAAGAAAAAGTCTTTAAGCCGGGAAAACTCTATCCCTGGAATGAAATGATAAAGCGGGCAACCGGAAGTCCGTTAAAAGCCGATTTTTTTATTAAACAGTTTTTGCTGTAAGAATAAATCTGAAGAACCGTAAAAATTGAAACGATGCCAATGCCCGAATTAAAGGCGGGAAAAGACGAAGACTTTTTGGGTTAAAGAAAACAGGCGTAAATTTTTTAACGATCAAAACAGGAATGTTGTTCTGAGCGGAGGAGAATAAAAATGGTTCGATTAATTTTTTCGGGAATTTTGCTGTTCTCCGTGTTTACGCTGAGTTCATGTCAATCCGAAAAAGGTCAAAAGGCTGATCTGATTCTCTTTAACGGGAAGGTGGTTACATTAGACAGCCTGAATACGGTTGCCGAGGCAATCGCCGTTAAAGGAGACCGGATCCTCGCCACGGGTTCGAACTCCGCAATAAAAAAATTATCCGGCGACCACACTAAATTCATCGATTTAAAAGGCGCTCTTGCGGTTCCCGGTTTAATTGAAGGGCATGCCCATTTTTTAGGACTCGGACGGGCTTTGCTGAATTTGGATTTGACCCGGGCGCAAAGTTGGCAGGATATTGTTGACAGCGTCGCCCAGCGCGTACAAAGAGCCAAACCGGGTGAATGGATTATCGGACGCGGATGGCATCAGGAAAAGTGGAAAACAAAACCCAAAAAGCTTGTTGAAGGCTATCCTGTTCACGAGGCGCTGAGCAGGGTTTCGCCCGATAATCCCGTGATTTTAACCCATGTTAGCGGTCACGCTGTTTTTGTAAATCAAAAGGCGCTAAAATTGGCAGGAATAAATTCCGCGACTCCGGACCCCGAGGGCGGACGGATTATTCGCGATGAAAAAGGTCAACCCACGGGCGTTTTACTGGAGAACGCCGAGGAGCTGGTGCGGAAGGTGTACAAAAAAAGCGGCGCGCCGCAGTCGGAAGATCTGAAACTTCGGGCGGCGCAAAAAGCGATGCAGGAGTGTTTGCGCAACGGGATTACGAGTTTCCACGATGCCGGGGCTTCTTATGAAGACGTGGACTTCTTTAAAACGCTCGCCGAACGGGAACAATTGAAAATACGCCTTTACGTGATGCTGTCGGTCAGCAATCGGCAGTTAAAACAAAAGATCGATCAATATCGTCTTATCGGTTACGGCAACGGTTTTTTGACGGTTCGCGCCATTAAACGTTACATGGACGGCGCATTGGGTTCGCGCGGAGCCTGGTTACTGAAACCTTACAACGATTTACCCTCAAGCTCGGGAATGAACACCGTTTCTCCGGATACCCTGCTGGAGACCGCGCGCATCGCCATAAAACACGGATTCCAGCTTTGCACGCACGCCATCGGCGACCGCGCCAACAGGGAGACGCTTAATATCTATGAAACGGTGTTTAACGAAAACCCCGCTAAAACCGACCTGCGCTGGCGGATCGAACACGCTCAGTTGATTCATCCGCGGGACGTTCCGAGATTTGCCGAGCTCGGGGTAATCGCTTCGATGCAGGGAATTCATTGCACATCGGACGGTCCGTGGGTGCCGGCGCGAATCGGCGAAAAACGGGCGCGGGAAGAAGGTTATTTATGGCAGACTCTTTGGCAGAGCGGCGCAGTGGTAACCAACGGAACCGACGCCCCGGTGGAAGCGGTTGATCCCATGGCTAATTTTTACGCCTTAATTACAAGACGGATGGACAACGGAAAATATTTTTACCCGGAGCAAAGTTTAAGCGCGGATCAGGCTTTGCGGGCTTACACCTTGAACAACGCTTACGCCGCATTCGAAGAAGATTTGAAAGGTTCGTTGGAAGCGGGAAAATTAGCCGACATTACGGTCCTGAGCCGGGACATATTGACCGTCACTCCCGATCGAATCAAAAACACAAAGGTTCTTTACACCATTGTGGGCGGAAGGGTGCTGTATTCTTCCAAACGGGGCGATTAATCCGCGGCTGATCGGCGCATCTATTTTAAAATCAGCATCTTTCCTTTTCTGATTTGCGCCCGCTTTCCGCCTTTGTAGATCAACCGGTAAAAATAGACTCCGGAAGCCGCCTGATCCGAAGAAAAAGCTATTTTTTGCGAACCCGCGGAAGAATAAAAGAATGATTCGGAAAAAACAGACTGCCCCAGCACATTCATTACTTTTAATTCCACCTTTCCGCCCGCGGGAATTTTAAACCGGATCATCGTTCTGCTGTTGAAGGGATTGGGCGCATTTCCGAACAGAATAAAATTTCCGGGCGAATTCGCAAAATCCCCGGCAATCAAAGACAAATTATTCAAATCAAAGAAGTCCACGATTTTTTGCATCAGGGCGTTGCGTTCCGATTCGTTGTAAATGGTCTCGAACGGGAAACCCATGTAGAATAATTTCCCGGCTTTATCGCCGTCCGGAAAAAGACCTTCATAATAAACGGCGGCGATATCTCCGTTTGCGTAATTTAAGGCTGCGGAAGAACCGTTTTCGGTTTTAATCGCATCCGGATAGTTCACCGGATAAACGCCATGGGTGCCGTTGTCAAAGTGCAGAGTCAATCCTTCAAAAGGGCTGGCTGTTTTTCCGTAAACCGTGTAAGAGCCGGAATCGTCCGCTTTGTATTCGGCTTTTAAAAAACGGTTTAAGAAATCGTGATCGTAGCTCGCGCCTTTCCACGATAAATCCCAGGCGATTTCGGAGCCGCTTACAAAAAGTTTACCACCGTTTTGCAAATATTCCTTTACCAGCTCTTGCTCGTCTTTGGTAAAGGTGCCGTCATGGGTGCTTTCATCGCCTAAAATCCAGAAGACCGCGCCGTAATCGCCAAGATAAACTTCGTGACGTAGGACGGCGTCATTATCAACGGTTTCAAACGGAATTTCGTTGGCGTAAAGAGCCTGACCGTGGGTAACGGCAAAATTGTGGTAAATTTTTGTCCAGCTTCCGTTGGTAGCGGAAGTCCGGTCGAATCCGTCAACTATCAGTACCTTTTGCTTTTTGTCGTTGCGGTAGGCGCCGTAAGCGTCCGAAAAAGGACCTTCCTTCTGACTGCCGTCGGAAGAGATACTGCTCATTCTGTAATAAAAAACCTGACCGTTTGCGATGTCTTGACTGTAACGGGTCGTATCATCCGGTAAATTTTGACCGTCGTCCCAGTCCGCGCCGTTTTCCGAAGTGTAAAGACGCAAAGTTTCAATATTTTCCTGTCCCGCGACAGACCAGTTTAAAAGCGTCTGATCACTACAGGTAAGCAAATCCAGCCGCGGTTGGGGAATATTGCCCGGAGCTCCCTGACGATTAACATAGTAACGGGGCGAGTAAGCGGTGAGATCGTCGTAATAATAATTGCGGTACGAAACACGCCAGTCTCTGCCCGACGCCTCCATAACCGTTAAACTGCCGTCGCCGTTATGCTTAACCATAAGACGAACATGACCGACTTTGTGAACCGCGTCAGCCGGTTCCAGTTCATCCCAGTTTAAATAAGGAAGCGTCAAAGCGTCGTCCATCATTCCGGTTGAATAATGTTTGGGCAAATTCCAGCAGCGCGAAACAAATCCCGAACAGTCCACCCCAACCGCCGTCGATGTTCCGCAGCATTTATCGGTATATTTGTCGCCCGCATATTTTAAAATATCGATCCCGTTAAGGAACAACTCAATACTCTCAAAACCGCCCCATTTGTACGGAACCTTTTGATTCTCTCCCACGCTGATCCAGGAGGGCGTTTCCACGGGATAGCCGTTATCGTCGATCACCACGCCGTTCGTCAGATTTTCAGCCGAACAATTCCAATAAAGTTGAACGTAACTGTCGCCTGTACTCAGAGCGTCCTGCGGTAAAACCTGAGGATAATCTTCGAAATCGGCAACCTTTTCGATTCTTGTCTCCAAACTGTCGGGTTGAATTAACAAATTATAATGCTGCTGCTTCTGAAAACGTTGCGGGTATTCGATTGACGGAGGGTTTTGAGCGTTCAACAGGGGCTGCAAATCCCAGACAATGATCTCTATTCCTTCCTCAGTGGAAATCATTTGGAACAATTTACCGTCGTCTCCGAGAAATGTGTCGCGAAATATTTGCGTGTAACTATTAACGGGAACATGCAGCGAAGCCAGTTTTTCTCCTTTGGAATTAAAGACGGCGATTTCACGACGAATACGCAGGGGCGCCTGTTGAACAAAAAATTCAAAGTTGATGTACAGGCGTCCTTTGCCGTCGATGCCCACCAATCGCACGCTGGCTAAATTGTTTTGCGGAAAATTCAGGGTGAAGGATGAATCGCCGCTGACGCGGATTTCCGCAGTCGCCGAATTCCGGCGAATGAGCCTTAATGCCGCTTTTTCCGTTTTGAGAGATTCCGGTAGTTTTGGAAAGCGCATTTTTTGTTTTCGGTTGAAAAAAAACGCTGTTGCCGTCCGCGAAATTAATGGCGATTTTTTCGGAACCGAAAGGCTGCAGCGATTGAATGAGCGTGCGCGGCGACTCCGGACGGTATGTGGCGTAAAGCGATTTGTCGCGGTAAAAATAAACGGTATTTTGACTGAGAATCGCATAGTCGTCGGCGGAGTTCAAAT
>JAADIP010000095.1 GCA_013151275.1 Calditrichota bacterium
TCGGATTGATCTATCGCAATAATTCCATCCGCGTTTACGACGCCACGGCGGGAGATTCGCTGGTCTATTACGAAGACAAAAATCACTACACCGGCAACAACTTTGTCTATTACCAATACGACTTTTTCAACGCCAAAAAAGAGAACTGGTTAATGAATTACGGCAAAGATTTAACCACGGGACAATTCGAGGGACTACTGGTTCATTTTAAAATTCCCGTTGAAACCGCGCAACTGGATGAAGTAAATACAGGCTGGATTAAGGGCGGCTCGCCGATGAAAATCACCCTGCCGGATGTAAAGATTGAAGAGGGTCAGCAAAAAGGGTACAGACCCCTCATGCTGCCTTACGACTACGACATTATTTTTACCGACTCTGACACGGCATACACCAGTAAATTTACCAAGAACCGTTTTTGGGGCGAGAACAGAGACGTCGTTTACACCAAAGCCGATTACATTCCCGGACAGAGCTTCAATTTTTATGTGGTAAATCGTTCGGTGCAGGACGAAAACGGCGAAGACGTGGTCATGGAGATGATAGCTCACGATCTGAACGACAACGGACAGTTTGATATTCTGGAAGACGAAGTTGTAGTCGGCGTTACCAATTCCATCGGCTTTCTGGGCAAGGGCAAATGGGCAGCCACGGCATTTGTGATCGATTTTCAGGATTGCAGGAGCGAGGAGCAGTTGCCCAAGCCCGGCGATGTTTATCATGTTACCTTTCAACGCCCCTTTATGGATACGGACACGATTCGTTTTAAAGTGAACGCGCCCGCTCCCGTTGATCTGCAGAAGCTCGAAGAAGATATGGATCAGATCCGCGTGGTTCCCAATCCTTATGTGGCGACCAATACTTTTGAGACCAATGTGGCTAATTTTCAGTTAAGTCAGAGAAGGCGCATCATGTTCACGCATATTCCTGCGCAATGCACTATTAAGATTTTCACGGTGAGCGGCGTATTGGTTGACGTGATCGAGGTGAATAATTCGGTCAGTCACCGCGGTACGGACTGGGATTTGAATTCAGAAGCCAACGGCACGGCTTTTTGGGATTTAAAGACCAAAGAGGGTCTGGATGTTGCGGCGGGTTATTACATTTACCACATCAAGTCTCTTTTAACGGGCAAGGAGAAGATGGGCAAGTTTGCGGTAATTAAATAGGATTAAAAGAGTGACAAAGTGACAAAGTGACAAGGTCGTGATGCGTGATGCGTGATGCGTAACGAGTAAGAAAAAGGAAAAGGGAAAAAAGAAAATGCGGAAAGCCGTTAAGTCAATCTTACGTGGTGAGTTAGAAGTTCGCTTAACTCTTAACTCTTAACTCTTAACTATTAACTATTAACTTTTAACAAAAATCAAAAGTCCGAGCCGTTTAGCGAATTATCAAAAACAATTTTTGAAAATTGTAAAAAAAAGTCGGTTTAATGTAAAAGGAACTAAAATGCGGTTTTTAACAGCAATCTTCGTTATTTGTTCAATTTTTTTGATTCTAACAGAGGTACCCGTCATGGCTCAAAACCAATCAGATTTTCAAATAGTGAACGGTTTCGGAAAAATAATTTCCGGAGCCGAAATGGATTATCATTCCCCTCATCCCAAAGCAACCCGCGCTTTAATTACCCGCGCCACCGACGGAACGATGAAAATCGAATGGCGAAGCGCGGAAATCAAACAATCTCTGAACGGAAAATCTGTCAGGTTGGTGTGGCTTGCCGGATTGGGCAGCAACATGGGCGAAAAACAGTTTACCCTCGGAATTGAAAATCAGCCTTTTCTTTCATTCAAAACCTGGAACAAAGAAAACTGGCGTGTTGAAGGTAAAGACGGGGTCAATTTGAGCTTCCGGGGACTTATGACGGATCAGTATGGCGATAGGTTCGGCATAATGGAGCTGAATGTTCCCTCCAAGATTATCGGTTCGAAAAAATCGCTGAAATTATCGGTTACGGGCGAAAAAGCGGAGAGTCAAGCCTGGGTAATGACCTTTTGTTACGCCCTAAAAAATGACGTTGATGTGCTTTTGGAACCGGCTATTATTCGAAAAGATAACGATCTTGTTCAACCGGCTCGATTGTTCGTTACCTATTTGGGCAGGAAGACAGAAGCGCAAATTCAAATCGCGGATCAAAAAGCGTTTAATAAAAACATAAGCTACGGAATTCAGGGCATTGAATTTAGTCTTCCCGAAACAAAAAGCGAAAAATCAATAAAGATTAAGGTGAAAATAGGCAGTAATATTTATCAAACAGAAATTGTTCAGAAGCCGGTAAGAAAATGGACGCTTTACCTTGTACAGCATACGCACACGGACATTGGCTACACCCGTCCTCAGCAGGAAATTTTAGCCGAGCATCTGCGCTACATTGATTATGCTTTGGATTACTGCGATTTAACCGACGATTATCCCGACGAGGCAAAATTCCGCTGGACATGCGAAGCCTCCTGGACGGTTCGCGAATATCTGAAGAATCGTCCCCAAAAACAGATCGAACGTTTAAAAAAGCGGGTAAAAGAGGGCAGAATCGAACTTACGGGAATGATGTTCAATATGGCTGAAATCGCCGATGAAAATCTTTTAACGGGCATGCTGCAGCCTGTCAAACTCATCAGAGAAAAGGGATTTCCCGTTTTAACCGCCATGCAGGATGATGTCAACGGTTTTGCCTGGGCTCTGGTGGATTACCTTTCCGAAATAGGAATTAAGTATGTAACAATGGGCGAAAATTCGCATCGGGCATTAAAACCGTTCAAGCATCCAACGCCTTTCTGGTGGGAGTCTCCTTCGGGAAAACGGGTTCTTGCTTTTCGCGCCGATCATTACATGAGCGCTAATTTTGTCAGTAATCCTTCGGGAGATTTACAGGCGGTGGCAACGGAGTTGTTTAAGTATTTAAACGGGCTCGAAGAAAGCGGTTACCCTTACAATCGAATATCAGTGCAATACAGCGGATACTTTACGGACAATTCGCCCCCGTCAACTTTTTCTTCCGACATAATTGCGCGCTGGAATAAAAAATACGTCTTTCCAAAATTACGAAACGCCACTATTCATGAGTTTATGCAATACACGGAACGGGAACATGGCAAAGAGCTTCCGGTGTACAGGGCAGCCTGGCCCGATTGGTGGACGGACGGTTTTGGATCGGCTGCCCGCGAAACCGCCGTTGCCCGAAAAACGCAATCGGAGCTGATTGCCGCGCAGGGATTGATGAGCATGGCGCGTCTGGCGGGTTCGCAAATTCCGCAAGCCATGTTCGATAAACTCAATAAAATTCAGGAACAACTTCTTTTTTATGATGAACACACCTTTGGCGCGGCGGAAAGCATCAGCGATCCTCTGGCGGAAAATACGATTGTTCAATGGATGAATAAGGCGTCGTTTGTCTGGCAGGCGCAACGGGAAACTTACCTGCTGCAACAAAAGGCAAGCGGATTGTTAATGCCCTATCTTCAAAGGAAAGAAAGACCCGTTATTTATGTCTTCAATACTTTAAACCGGCTGCGCTCCGGATCTGTTGTCTTGTATATTGACCGTGAAATTTTGCCGGAAGACCGGTCGTTCCGGTTGATCGATGAAAACGGAAACGAAGTTCCGGCTCAAATCGTATCATCCCGGGCGGAAGGAAATTTCTGGGCTTTGTTCGTGAAAGATGTTCCGCCCATGGGCTGGCAGTCTATCGAAATAACCCGCATCGATCAATCCCGCACAAAAGCAAAAGCCGTTGCCGAACCGCTTATTCTGGAAAACAATTACTACAAATTAATCGTTGACGAAAAAAAAGGAATTGTTAAAAGCCTTTACGATAAGGAGCTAAAAATCGAACTGGCAGATGACAACGCGCCCTGGGGAATGGGACAGTTCGTTTACGAGCGGCTTTCCGACAGGCATTTTATGGAAGTTTACCAATTAGGCGATTATTCGCGAGAAACGCTCAGCGATGTTCGGATAGAAAAGGGAGAAGACGGCTCTTTGTGGCGGAGCGTCATAATCAAAGGCAAATCGCCGGCGGCTGTGGAAGGGTTTCCCGTAAAATGTGAATTACGGCTTTTTAAAAATGAAAAGCGAATTGATCTGATTTACTCGATTCGTAAAAAACGGGTTGAAGAACCAGAAGCAATTTACATCGCTTTTCCGTTTCGCAGTGAACGGGGAAAAATCTTTTTTGAAGCCCAGGGCGGAATCGTAAGTCCGGGTGAAAATCAATTGCCCGGAACCGCCAGCGATTGGAACACGGTTCAAAATTTTGCCGCGGTTCGTAATGATCGATATCAGATTGTTCTGACCTCCGCCGAAGTTCCGTTAATGCAATTCGGCAACATCAACACGGGACGCTATCAATACACTGCCAAACCGGAAAAGCCGCACATTTACGGCTGGCTTCTCAATAATTACTGGACCACAAATTTCAGAGCCGCTCAGGAAGGCGACCTCGTCTGGCGGTTCTCACTGACTTCTTCAAAAGATCGTTCCGATGCCTTCGCCGCTTTTTTTGGCTGGAATAACCGCATTCCCATGCCGACAATTATTCTTCCCGAAGGCATAAACAAAGAAAGGCTGCCGTTAAACACCTTTTCGTTTATTGATAATAATAACGTGGTCATGGCAAGTTCCCGTCCGCTCGAAAATAGTTCGGAAATTTTAATTCTTTTGCGCGAAGTAAACGGACAAAATGTAAAAATCCGCATTCCGGAGACCTTTTCCTGCTATGCTTCCGACGTGTTGGGCAAACGCGGCGAAAAGTTAAAATCGATTGAGCTAAAGCCGCTTGAGGCGCGCTTTTTCAGACTGGAGCCGAAAAGGGAGAATTAAAATCGGAAAGCCGGATGTTAATGCGGCTCCCCGAAATTTTCGACTTTTTCAATTTAAAAATTTATGTGTCCGCTCTAAAGAGGTCTGTCATTGTCATTTCGATGAGCGCAGCGAAGAGAAATCTTTTGCTTTGTCCGAATCATAAGATTTCTCACTGCGTTCGAAATGACAGAGCACGTTTTTCAGTACAGGTCATTTGACACTATCATTGTCATTTCGATGAGCGCAGCGACGAGAAATCTTTTGCGTTTGTCGGGGTTAGAAGATTTCTCTCTACGTTTGTAATGACAAAGCACGTTTTTCAGTACAGATCATTTGACACTATCATTGTCATTTCGATGAGCGCAGCGAAGAGAAATCTTTTGTCCTTGTCGGAGTTAGAAGATTTCTCTCTACGTTTGTAATGACAGAGCACGATTCTTAGAGCGGACTCATGTATTTTATTTGACCATCAGCATTTTGCGGGTCAAAATATTATCGCCGGTATTCAACTTGTAAAAATAGATGCCGGTCGGCGCCTGATTTTCGTTGAAGTCGCGACCGTTCCAATTGACGCGGTAAGTACCGGCGGACAAGACGCCGTTTACTAAATTTGCTATTTTCTGACCCTTTAAATTAAAGACTGATAATTCAACAGGAACGGAACCCTTTTCAGATTCGGGAACGCTGAAAACGATTTCCGTTGAAGAATTAAAAGGATTGGGAAAATTTTGTTCCAGAGAAAAGGTATTCGGAATGTTCGATACCACAGGCTTTGCGTCGTTCTGATTTTCGAGATTAGCCTGAACGGGACCGAATTCTTCCTGCGAACCGTCCAGATCGTGCGAGATCAGTTTGTACCAGTAGGTGAAGCCAAATAACACATCCTTGTCTTCAAATTGATATTGTGTTTTTGCCGAAGTGCTTCCTTTGGCTTTTAAACCCGAATTGTTTTGGTAGTCGGCGATGGTAGCGTAGGCGCCGTTTTTATCGAGCGACCTTTGGATTTCGTATCCGAGCACGTCTATTTCCGATTGAGTGGTCCATTTAATAATAACAGATTGATTTTGCGGAAAAGCATTGAACGCGCTGAGAGTAACGGGTAATGAATTATCGGTATTATTTGCATCATTCGGCGTTACTCCCGTGGTTAAAGTAAATCCAAGCCAATGATCATTAAAAGTAATTAGACCCGAGACATTTGTATTAATGAATAAATTATCCGGCATCCCGGCGCATATATATCCCCCGTCCCAATCTTCTTCCGCATAAGCGAGAACATAAATTTGCGAAGGGCTGCCGATATCCGTCCTGCTTATTCTTACTTCCCAGTAACCGCTTCCTTTCCAATTAAATTCGCCAAAAGTGGCGTCGGTCCAAAAGGAACCGTTGTAATAGCGTTTGAATATGGAATTATTAACTGTTTTAAATGCATAATGATAGTCGGCGTTAAATGGCAACGCCGGGTCCCAGCGCCAGGTTTCCCCGTCGGTTGTGCCGTTTCCCGTTTTAGGATTCGTCTGCGGATCGGTATCGATATAAATGTGATAAACTCGGTTAGCATCCGTAATTGAACCGGCAGGCGAACTTCCGGAAAAACCGAAATATAAATAGTCGGCGTCCCAGGTTATATAACCGAGCGCGGTGCTGCCGCTTGTCGTGGTAAATTGTTCCGTGGCAGTGTCAAAATCGTTGCTTCCGTCAATTACAATGGTGTGATAAGTCGTGGCAAACAACGGTAAAATTAAAAGCATTAAGAAAGGTAAAAAGTAAAGTTTTCGCATGATTCCTCCTCCCTAGATGAATTAGTAATAAAAAAATTAGTTACGAAATTTAAATTAAAAAGTAAGCTAAATCACAAATCATATTTAAATTTTTCATATTTTTTCAAAAATCCTTGTCAAAATAATAACTTTTAGGGGGGAGCACTTCATGAAAAAGTCTTTCTTTTACGTTTTTCTTTATCTAACCGTTATTACTTTAAGCTCGCTTTTTGCCAACCCCTGGAACGGAAAAATCGTCTTGCAGGGATTTTGGTGGGATTACTGGAACAATAATTATTCCTACGATTGGGCGACATATATAGCCGACCTTTCGCCCCGTTTACGTTCGGCGGGAATCGATTTTGTCTGGATTCCTCCCACGGTTAAAAACGATACGCCCAATTCAAACGGTTATTCTCCGTTTGATCATTACGATTTAGGAGATAAATACCAGAAAGGATATGTAACTACCCGTTTTGGCAATAAAGATCAGTTTTTGCGTTCCGTTGCCGTAATGCACGCTAACGGAATAAAAGTTATTCAGGACATAGGCTGGAACCACGTCACCAGCGCCGGTTCGCAAACCGGAGCAGGCGGCGAAGATCCCGAAGCCTGGGGCGATAAATGGAAAAACTTCAGATATGTTAGCTACGCCACTCCCGTTAGCGACGAGAGCGAAGCCGATTACTTTTCCCGTCAGGGGCGTTTCCCGAAAAACTGGCAGAACTTTCATCCCAATCCCGATCACAATCAAAACGACGACGACTGGACCGGGCAATTCTGGGGTCCGGACATCTGTTATTATTCGGGCGCATACGGGCAGAGCAGCAATTGCACCTATAATCCGCAGCAATCCTCCGATTACATGCGGGACGGAATGCGCGTCTGGAATATCTGGTTTAAAAAACAAACCGGAATTGACGGGTACAGAATCGACGCCGCCAAACATTTTCCTTACTGGGCAACAAAAGATTTTTTATGGAATCTGCAGCACGGAGCCGATTGGGCTTCGGGAGGAGACGAGATGTTTGCCGCCGGAGAATATGTGGGCAGCAAAAGCGAAATGGACACCTGGGTCGATAATGTCAATAACAGCGACGGATTTCACGACGTGGTGGGCACGTTCGATTTTAGTCTGCGCCAGGCGTTGCACGATATGGTCTATTCTTTCGGTTCGTATGATTTAAGCGCCATTCCCGGGGCGCAGCAGGATCGGCGCACACGAACCGTACCTTTTGTTAACAGTCACGATACTTTCCGCCCTTATCTTGATGAAAACGGGAATTACACGGGATGGGACACTTCCAACGAGTTAGCGGGAGGGCATATCGATCCTTATGAGCCGCGGGTGCAGATCGCTTACGCCATCGCCTTTGCGGTTGACGGTTCGCCTTCCGTGTTTTTTGAAGATTTATTTGATATCGGAGCCAACGGAAATCGCTGGACGCATCACCCGGACAGCGAGTCCGAGTTACCCATGCGGGATTATCTGGTGAATTTAATCTGGTGTCATCAGAAATTAAATTTTAAAGACGGCGCTTACAAAGTCCGTTGGCAGGCACAGGATCTATTGATTATCGAACGCAGCGGGCGCGCCATTATCGGCGTGAACGATAATTGGGACACCTGGCAATCCGCCACCATAAGCACTGATTTTGCCGCCGGAACCGAGCTGAAGGATTACAGCGGAGCCAATACCGGAAACATCTTCGTCGATCAGAATCAGCAGGTTACCATTAATGTTCCACCCTGTGACGGCTCCAATATCCGCCGCGGTTACACCGTTTGGGGTCCGGCGGGCATCGAAGGCGGATTTGATCCTCCGAAAATACCGACCACACAGGAATGGGAAATGGCTGACGATTTAGGGGACAGTCATCCCAATTCGCTGGGGCAGGGCGGACAACTGCCGGCTTACAGCACCGCATTGAGAACGGTCGGTAAAATCTGGAGCGAAGCCGGAGAAGAGATCACCATTGAAGTCTATCCCGAAGATTCCTCGCAGTCTTACACCCTGCGCCTGTACGACGAACAAAATCAACAGATAGCGGCTTTTACCAACACCGGCAACGGGACGTTTTATTACACTCCGGGCTATCAGAACTGGATTACCATAAAAATCCGCAATACTAACAGCGACACGCCGGGACAAAAATGCTGGGTTAAGGTTACCTACATGGGACCTCAGGTCATTAATTCCGGAACTTCCACTTTGGTATCGGATGAAACCATTCCGAGAACAACGGCTCTCGAACCTAATTTCCCGAATCCGTTCAACGCGACTACAACCATCCGCTTTGCGCTGAAAAAAAGCCGGTTTGTGGAACTTAAAATTTACGCGGCAAACGGCGTGTTGGTGCGCAATTTGATTTCGGGATTTTTATCAAGCGGTCAGCATCGGGTGCGCTGGAACGGAAAAGACGAACGAGGCAAAGAGCTGCCTTCGGGAATCTATTTTTACAGGTTAAAAACGGACGGTTTTATTCAAAGCCGTAAAATGATTTTACTGAAATAAAAAAGGTCCGGCTGATACCGGACCTTTGGCTTTGCCTTATTTTAAAAGAATCATTTTGCCGCTCAGTCGGTTTCCTGTTTCTTCGGCAAGCAAAGAATAGAAATAAACTCCGGAAGAAGCTTTTTCTGAAAGCTGCGCAGAGTTGATATTCCAGCTTTGAATTCCCGGATTGGTAAACAAACGTTTTTGAGCGTAAATCAACTGCCCTCTGCTGTCGTAGATGTTCAACAATACACGGGAGCGTGTCGGCAGATTGAATTGAATGGTGGTCGATGGGTTAAAGGGGTTGGGAAAATTGCCCAGCAATTGAAAAGCGGAAGCTGTTTCGGGCTTTTCGTTTATGGCGGACGGCGTGCCGTTTAAGACCACGTTCAACTGATAATTATCGAGAATATTGTGATTGGCGGACATGTTCCAGTCGGTGGCGTTGTCGTCGTCGGGGCAGGCGTCAAAATTACCGTGATCGTTATTGTCGCCGGTAATGTAAAACTGCACGTCGCCCACGTCAGGAGTTCCCATGCTTGATTTTAAAATGCGGATTTCAACCCAGCCGTCAACCACGTCGTTGGTATTGATATTGTCCGCGAATTCGGTTTGTTCCAGACCGACATAACCGTCCCACGAAGTTCCGTTCCAGAAATTCAACTCGGCGTAACCGTCAAAATGACCGCGCGGGCAGTAATCCGGCAAATCGGAATGCGCGTAATCGATGGAGCGGGACCAGGAATCGTAACTCCCGCCGCCGTCTTTGGTGTTCACAATAAAAGCCCATGACATCCACATTGCAGCCGAGACCTCGGCGCCGAAATAGATGTAAGTTTCGTCGTCCGTAACGTAAATCTTTTTAGCGTTTGCGGAAGCCCAGCCGGCAACTCCGTCGGCGACGTGAACGGGACTTCCCCAAACAGTTTCTCCGTCAAATTCTCCGTCAATTACGGGCGTGCCCGCAAATCCGATCGAAATCAATAAAATTGAAGTTAAACAGATCAGCAAAACTTTCATCTTCATCTCCTGATTTTTGATTATTTATCATTTTGGGCAAATATACTAAGAAATAAAATATTTTCAAATTCAGGAAAACGGTTGATATGGGATTTTCGGTTTGATTTTGGTTAAGGGTGTAAGGGTTAAGCGAACTTCTAACTCACCACGCAAAATTGGCTTAACGGCTTTCCGCATTTTCTTTTTTCCTTTTTCCTTTTTCTTACTCGTCACGCATTACGCATCACGCATTACGCGTCACTTTGTTACTATGTTACTTTGTCACTTTAATCTTGAAAGAACTTTAATCTTACTCATCACGGTTTTCCGCCTTCAGATATCCTGTTTTTTTTCATTTTTCGTTTATTTTTAATATTTTATTACTCGTCAGATTCAAAAAACAAAGGAGCCGGATTCATGTTTAATCGTTTG
>JAADIP010000174.1 GCA_013151275.1 Calditrichota bacterium
AAAATCAAGGTTCGGACAATTAAATCCTGAACCTTGATTAATAGGATTAAAGGATTAGCATGATTGGGCAAAGTTAAAAGCAAGGCAATCAGGTTAATCAAGTAAATCAAGGTTCAGGCAATTAAGTTTTTGAACCATGATTAATAGGATTAAAGGATTAGCATGATTGGCAAAGTTAAAATCACGGAAATCAGGTTAATCAAGTAAATCAAGGTCAAGGTTCGGACAATTAATCAAATTTTGCAATCAATGACCAAATATTGTTAAGTTCGATTTTTAGTTATTTACTTTAACCGGAATTATCATGACCGAACCCGTTATTGATATCGAAAATATTACTTTTGCCTACGGCGAAAAACCGGTACTCTTTGATATTAACCTGAAAATTCAACCGGGAGAATTTATCGGGATTATCGGACCGAACGGAGTCGGCAAGTCAACATTGTTAAAAATCCTCGCCGCGCTTTACCCGCCAGGCGCCGGCAATTTCCGATTATTCGGCAAACCGTTGCCAAAATGGCGCCGGAAAGAAATCGCCCGAAAAATCGGTTACGTTCCTCAGGGCGTCGAATTGTCTTTTTCTTTTTCCGTTCGCGAAGTTATTGAAATGGGAAGATACCCCTACCTGCAGGGCGTCCCGGGCGCTGATCCGGAAGGATCGGCGATGATTCAAAAAGCGATTGAGTTGGTGGATTTACAGGGGCTGGAATCCCGGCTTTTCCCTTCATTAAGCGGGGGCGAAAAACAACGCGTGCTCATCGCCAGTGTCCTGGCTCAGGATACGGATGTTTTTCTTTTGGACGAGCCCACCTCCGCTCTGGATTTAAAACATCAGATAGCGATTCTCAAATTGCTGAAACAACTGAGCCGCAAAGAAAACAAAACGGTGATTCTTGTTACCCACGAAGTCAATTTGGCGGCGCAATTTTGCGAACGCCTGCTTTTATTGCACAAAGGTAAAATCGTCAAAGACGGCAAACCGGACGAAGTTCTTCAATTTGATTTAATACAAAAGGTGTACGGCGTTGATGTGTATATCGACATCAATCCGTTTACCAAATCCATTTATATTTTGCCTTTTGATTTAAAGGACGGAAACTCCGAAGGGGAATAATTTTTGAGGGATTAAATATATTCTTCGATAATCTCTTTTCTGGGCGAGGGAATAACCACTTTTTCGACCAACAAACCCTTTTTCTCGATCACGGCTGCTCCGGCGTCCACGGCTGCCTGCACGGCGCCCACTTCTCCGGTCAATGTCACATAGCCTTTTCCGCCGATCGCCATAGCCAGATGCACGTTAATCAATTTTACCTCGGCTGCTTTAACGGCGGCGTCCGCGGCTTCGATTATCGACGCCACGGAAAATCCTTCGATCACGCCCAACGCCTGTATTTCGGGAAGACGAGAAACGCCGCTGATAGCGGGAAAAACATCGGGATGGACATTGGGAATTATGAAATAGTCCACAACCGTATGCGCGCCCGTTTTCACTCCGATTTCAATACTGGCGTTAACCGCGTCAACATCGCCGCTAATTAACACCATATATTTACCCGGGCAGATTGTTCTGTTGACCACAATTTCCACATCGGCGCGTTTTAAAACCGCGTCCGCTACCTCATAGCCTTTGGCAATACTGGATGTTTCTACAATTCCTATGGCTGCGCCTTTCATCCCTATTTCCTCCGTTAACTGCGCTCTATGGCAATGGCGTTGTTTTCAATACTCACAACCCGACCGTCGATACTGGCGTGAACCGGACAACCCAACCGATCGGGCGAAACATCGGCAATTATCTGCCCGCGTTTAACCTGCTCTCCCACTTTAACCGTCGGTTTTGCCGGAGCCCCTATGTGCGAATTCAACGGCAGAACCACCCTTTCGGGTTTCAGCACGATTTCTTGATAACGAGCCGCCCGGTCGTACGATTTTAACCCTAAACGTCTGTAAACCGTTGATATGGGAACTTCCCGACCTTCTCTTACGGGATGAACGTCCCTGAACAGAAGCTTTAGCTCTTCCTCTGTACGCGAGAGCCCCCTCTCCCGTAAAAGTTGTTTGGCGTCCGCGCACATATTTTTAGGATCAAGACCTTCGGGACAGGATATCATTGTGCAAACATTGCATTCGCAGCAATATTGAGCCCACAAGCTGGCGCGTTCTTTGGCTTCTCCTGTCATCAATAAATTACGCATCACCTTGTGCGGTTCGACGGGATAGCCGAGAATGTAACGGGGACACATTTCGGTGCAGAGCGTGCATTGGTCGCATTGCCCGTGTCCGATTCGGGTGTAGGTTTCTCTCGGCGTGGTTTTACGTTTTGCCAAATAATGATCCGAAGGCAAAACGATCAATCCGCCCAGGGTTTTGCTTACCGGTTTGTTCAGATCCGTTTCCGCGCCGCCCATCATCACGCCGCCGGTTAAAATCAAAGGATTCGCAACGGTTAATCCTCCGGCTAAATCGATACATTCCATAAACGATGTTCCCACCGGAACTTTGACGGTTACCGGTTTTTGCACTTCCCCGGTCACGGTGAGAAATTTATCAACAACGGGTTTATCTTCGTCAACAGCGCGGGCGATATTTACAATGGTCTCCACATTATCCACCACACAGCCCACCTGCAGGGGAATCCCTCCCGGCGGAATTCTTTTTCCGGTGATTTCATAAACCAGAACATATTCGTCGCCAGCCGGATAAACGTCTTCGTAAATAAAAAACTCATAGCCGTATTTTTGAGCAGTCGTTTGATATCTGTCGGCGACGTCCCTGTTTTTTTCTTTTAAAGCGATTGTTACGCGGCTTGCTCCGGTGATTTGCTGCATGATCTTCAAACCGCGGAACAGATATTCGCCTTCCCTGAGCATGGTTTCGCGGTCTTTGTACAATAAGGGTTCGCACTCGGCTCCGTTGGCGATAATGTGTTCCACCCGGGCGTCCAGCTTTTTGTAAGTCGGAAAACCTGCGCCCCCGGCTCCGATAACTCCCGCCCGCCGTATTTTTTCAAGAATCTCGCTCTTTTCCATTATCCGCTATCCTGTGTTGTTCGATAAGAAGCAATGGCTAAAGGAGTTAAAAACAAAGGCTGATGCGGAAGAATCCACCGAACGTCGGGGATTTCCTGTTCCAGCACATTGACAATTCCCGGAAAACAACAGGTGCCTCCGGAAAGGTAGATGGTTTTTACATCAAACGACTTTAAATGCAGCCTGACGATATCAGCCATTTTCCTGAAAACGGGTTCGATCACCGGCATCAGCGTACCCGCGGAGCCGTTGCGTTTTATTTTTTCGGCTTCTTCAAAACTGATTCGGCGGTTTCCGGCGATAGTAAGCGTGACATGGTGTCCGCCCGTCGGTTCGTCCGCGGTGTAAATAATTTTACCTTCTCTGGCAACCGAAAGCCCTGTGGTTCCGCCGCCGATATCCACGACCGCGCCTTCATCTATCTGCAGCAAACGAACCACGCTCGAAGGTTCGTCGATGATCGCTTCGACCTTTAAACCCGAGTTTTCGACCACATTGCGCGAAATGCGCGGATCGGTTCCCGGAGGAAACGAAGCGATTGCCGATGTGATTTCTATTTGCAATTTTTCGTTTGCCTGTTTAACCAATTTTTTTACAATGTCAATTGCGCCGATGTAATCGATCACCACTCCGTCGCGCACTACTTCCGCCCATTCCATAAAGGCAGCCAGCGGCTCTCCCTGTTCATCGGTAACCGTAACCACGATGTTCGCGGTTCCCAAATCAATGCCCACATGCCAATTTTCGGGCGCGGCAACCGGCGTAGTATCGTTTACCAGCCGCTCAAATTTTTGCAGCCGTTTATTCACAAGTTCCAGTTTCATGGCTCTCCATTAAACAATACGAAAATGATCCACAACCACGCAGCGGCGTAAACGGACAAAAGAACGCGCCGAGGTTACCCCCTCGCCTGTCGGGGTTGTAATGGTCATCGAAGTCCAGCCTTCGCCGCCAAAGCCCAAACCGGCAAGGCAGGGACCGTTCTTCACAAAAATACTGGTATTGATTTCGTTTGCCATGCGATCCATGTGATCGATGTTTCTTGAATGCATGGCTGCGGTATGATGATAACCGTGTTCCAGTTCAATAGCCAAATCAATTCCTTTGTCGGCGTCCGGAACCCGAATCACCGGAATTACCGGCATCATCAGTTCCAATGTGGCAAAGGGATGGTCTTTATCCGTTTCAACGAAGAGCAAACGCGTGTTTTCGGGAACATTCAAACCAATTTCTTTGGCAAGTTTAAAAGCGTCTTTTCCGACCCATTTGCGGTTAATGTGCGCGTTTGAGCCGGGATAATCGTTTAAAATGACGCGGGCTAATTCTTCCGCCTGTTGAACCGTTAATTCAACCGCCTGATGCTTCTTCATTTCTTCTTTCAATTGATCGGTAATGCGGTCAACGGCAATAATTTCTTTTTCATCACAACAGACGATATTGTTATCGAACGACGCGCCCCATACAATATCTCTGGCTGCTTTGGAAATATTAGCGGTTTCGTCCACCACAACCGGCGGATTGCCGGCTCCGGCAGCCATCAGACGTTTATCGGTGATCTTTCGGGCGGCTTTTACAACGGATTCGCCGCCGGTAACCACCAGCAGATCAATTCCGGGATAGGTAAAGAGTTTTTGCGCGGTTTCGATGGACGGCTCGGCGACCGTGGTCAAAAGAGTTGAAGGACCGCCGACCGATTCAATTGCTCTGTTGAGGATATCAATGGTGCGATGGGAAACCTTTTTAGCCGCCGGATGCGGAGCGAACACCACGCCGTTGCCCGCCGCCACCATGCTGATGGAATTATTGATAACCGTCGCCGCGGGATTTGTGGAAGGCGTTACCGAAGCGATGACTCCCCAGGCTGCGTTTTCGATAAGCGTCAAGCCGTGGTCGCCCGATAGCGCCCGCGGCTGCAAATCTTCAATGCCCGGGGTCGATTCAGCCTGAGAAATATTCTTGGCTATTTTGTCTTCTACCCGACCCATACCCGTTTCTTTTACCGCCATTTCAGCCAACTCGCGGGCGTATTTAACGCCGGCTTCGCGGATGGCTTGAATAATGCGCCCCCTCAGCTCAAGTTTGCGAATTTGCTTTTGAGCCCGATGCGCCGCTTCAACCGCGTCATCCAAAGATTCAAACACGCCCAGAGGAAGATTTTTGGAACCGCGTTTCGGCTCCGCTTTCTGCAATTGAGCAAGGACGGTATCCACAATCTGAGCAATTTGTTTATCATCTAAATGCATAATGTTTCCTCATTTAAGGAATTTTGGACTGAAATACTGCTCAGTAAAATTAGTATTTTAATATCCGACTCTATTTTTCGGGTTCTTCGTTCAGTTTAATCGGAAAAACCTCTTCCAGATCGGCATGGGGGCGGGGAATTACATGAACCGCCACCAGTTCGCCAACGCGTTCAGCCGCAGCGGCTCCGGCGTCGGTAGCAGCTTTACAGGCGGCAACATCACCGCGAACAAGAGCCGTAACATATCCGCCGCCGATTTTTTGCCAGGCTACCAATTTTACCCGAGCAGCTTTAACCATAGCGTCCGAAGCTTCGATAAGACCGGTCAGACCTTTGGTTTCTATCATGCCTAATGCTTCCATCATCTGCTTCTCCTTTTGCTTTAATTATTCAATCTTGCCTTCAAACTTGATCGGGAATACCTCTTCCAAATCGGCATGCGGACGCGGAATCACATGAACCGATACCAATTCGCCAACGCGTTCGGCGGCGGCGGCTCCGGCGTCGGTAGCAGCCTTACAGGCGGCAACATCGCCGCGAACCAAAGCCGTAACATATCCGCCGCCAATCTGTTGCCAGGCGACCAATTTTACGCGGGCAGCCTTTACCATGGCATCCGAAGCTTCAATAAGACCAACCAAACCTTTGGTTTCGATCATGCCTAATGCTTCCATAAAATTCTCCTTAACGTATTGTTATACTTGTTTGTTTTCCTGATAAATTCAAAAACCTGAAATTTATTGTCTTTAATTGCTCTGCGATATTCATCTTTATTGCCGTCGGAAATTTTTACTCTCCTTACCCCAAGTTTAAGCATTTACAAGATTCGAGGCAATGAGCGCCTGATTAATTATTTGATCGTCGTCGGCATCCGGACAAATAAACTGAACCGGAAATTTAAGTCCCTGCAAAAAGGGTCCCTCCACCCGAAAAGGCGATAGATGCCGAACCATCTTTATGGCAATATCGGCGGCGCTTAACGAAGGAAACACGAATACATTGGCTGCTCCGCCGAGTGCGTTATCCGGCGCTTTTTTAGCTCCTACTTCGGGAACAAAAGCGGCGTCGAACTGCAGCTCTCCCTCAACTTTGAGATGCGGTTCCTGCGCCCGAATTTGTTTTAACGCCTCCCGAATCACATCGACCATCGGATGATTGGCGCTCCCTTTTGTGGAAAACGAAAGCAAAGCCGCAGCAGCCCGGCGTCCGGTCAGCGTTTCAAAATTTAACGCCGTTAAACGGGCTATCTTCGCCAGTTCTTCCGAATCCGGTCGCGGATTGAACTTAGTGTCCGCAAACAGCATAATCCTGTTTTTTTTGTCATCCCGGACAAGCGAAAAAGCCGAAAGAAACGGTTCTTCGGAAGAAAATATCCGTTCGATTTCCAGAAGCTCGGAAGCCTCTGTTGTCGCCGGAGCAAAACAGAGATCCGCCTGCCCGTGTAAAATCAACTGCGCCGCGTACCAGAGGGGTTTCTGCAGTTTTTCTCTGACCGCGGAATAGCTCGCTTCCCGATCAAAATTCTTCCTGAAAAAACGGCAATAGCGATCAAAATTAACATCGTGAAGCGGTTTTTTAATCGATATTCCGCGCGTGCGAATTTTATTTTGATCGGCAAATTCTCTTATTTCAAAGGGACTACCGACGACCGCGGGCTTTGCCAATCCGGTTTCGGCTAAATGCCTGGCAACGCGCAAAATCCGCAAATCCTTTCCGTCCGTAAAAATAATCCGGCGCGGCTTCCGCCACAAACGGTCGGCGAGTTCCCGCAAAAACGTATCCTTAATCAATGTTTGTTTTCCAGATATTCGGATAAAACGTTCACAACAACCGACTTCACTTTGGCGTAATCGCGCTTGGAAGGCGGAAGGCTGTTCATTACTTTATCGACAATCTGTTTTACCACGCTCTCGTCAAGCGGAATTGACGGAGCGGATTTTTCCCGGGCATCTCCGTCGAATTCAATCAGACAAACGCCCAGGTCTTTTGCCAGAGAGCGGGCTTCGGGAGTTACAATTGTTTCTTTAACCGGGGCGTAAAGCTGGGTTTTGCCCGCGGCATGGGCTTGTTTTATTGTCAGGGCTGTAATTACTCGTTTCATACGCTGTTCCAATCCTTATTTTCCGGATAATCTGTTTAAAATTTCCTGAGCCAAAGCGCGGTACTCCATGGCGCCGCGCGCCGACGAAGCATAAGAGAGTATGGGTTTCTGCGCCTGATAGGCTTCGATAAGTTTTGTATTAACTCCGATTACGGTATCGAACACCTGCTCCTTGAATTTTTCCCGAAGAAGTTGATAAACTTCTTTTGCCGCGTTGGTTCTTCGATCGTAATGGGTTCCGAAATAGCCGAGAATATTCAATTCCGAATTTAAGTGGCGCTGCACCTTATGCACTGTTTTCAGGGTCAGTTCCAATCCCGTCAAAGCCAGATACTGGGTCTGCACGGGAATCAAAACATGATGAGAAATGGCGAGCGCGTTGTAAGCCAAATTGCCCATATTGGGCGGACAGTCAACCAAAACAATTTCATATTCTTCGGGAAAATCCTCCCGCCCGATGAAAAAATCAACGTCTTCTTCTTGCAGAAGTTCTTCATAAAATTCGCTCAAAGCCGGTTCCGAAGGAATGCACCATAAATTTTCGAACGTGGTCGGGTAAATGAACTTCGAAAGCACCCTGTCCGAAGACAAGAGAAAATCGCAAAGGGTCTGATGTTCGTTGTTCTTTTTATCCAACCCCAGATGAATGGAAGCGCTTGCCGCCGGATCGAGATCGACGAGCAGAGTGGGAATCCCTTTTTCGGCGAACGCGGCTCCCAAATTGACCGCGCTGGTCGTTTTTCCCACGCCGCCTTTATTGTTGATAATTGCAATGAGCTGCATGGTTTTTACTCACTGATTGTAATAGTACTTTTGTTGAATTTTTTCGATCTTCCCTTCGTCCATCAACTTTTTAATCAGGATGCGCGCTTCGGCAACGGATTTGCGGACAAATCGGGCGATCTCCTTTAACGAAGCCCCCTCTTTTCTGGAAGCGAGAAAACTCAGGATTTTTTGTTCGGGAGTTTGACGCTTTTGCCCTGGGCTTTTTGGTGTTTTCGGCTTTTTAATAATTGAAGCGGGGGGAATCGGTTTGACGCCGGGCTTTTTTTGCTCCAGCATGGCTTCGGTATCGTCAAAAGGATTGGCAATGATGTGCGATGATATGAATTCGCCGATGCGTTTGGCTGTTTCCGCGCCGGCGGCAACCGCCGCCTGACAGGCTCCGAGTTCGCCCTTCACGATAACCGTCACATAAGCCGAACCGATTTTACGATATCTCACCAGTTCCACTTTTGCCGCCTTTACCATGGCGTCCGCGGCGACAACCGCCGCAATGTAACCCCGGGTCTCGATAAATCCGTAAGATGCTTTCATAAGCTTTAATTAAATAAATATAGACAAAACAATCAAGCGATAATCGGGATTATGAATAATATTTTTACATATTTACAGTCCTTTCAACACAGGAAGCGCCAAATGCGAGGGATATTTCTTTGAAAAGTACACCCTGTGCACGGCTTTTTGGAAATCTTCATCCTTTGCCCGATAGATATTGACAAATTTTTGCGGATTGCGATCGAACAGCGGAAACCAACTGCTTTGAATTTGCACCATGATCCGATGCCCGGGTTTAAAGGTGTGATAGATATCCTGTAACTTGACGGTAATGGGCGTAATTTTGCCGGGAATCATGGGTTCGGGTTCGGAATAACTGTTACGAAATTTGGCGCGCATAATTTCCGCCCGAATCAATTGCTGGTAGCCGCCCATTCTTATTTTACAGGGATTGGGATTGAAATCGCTTGCCGTGTCGGGATACACATCGATCAGCTTCACCACAAAGTCGGCGTCGCTTCCGGTGACTGAGACAAAAAGTTTTGCCGTCAGCGGTCCGGCAAGAGTGACGGAATCGCTTAATACCGGCGTTTGATAAACAAGCACATCGGGACGGCGGGCGGCAAAACGCTGATCTTCCACCATAAACGTTCTTCCCCAGGTATTGGTAATCTGCGCGGTAAAGGGCACGGGTTTGCCGGGATCGCTGATGTACTCGTCGTAAACTTCTTTTGCGCTTTGCGGCGCAGCCATGCTCAAGGTTCCGTTTGGAGCGAGGTAGATTTTTTTAATGCGAAATTCAGGAGCCCACTTTTCAAACTTCTTCCATTTTAACGCGCCGGTGTCAAAACAAAGCGCTTCGGCGGGCTTGTAGCCGGGCGTCCCTTTTAAATAATACATAAAAAACGGAAACAGCACGGAATCCTGGAAAAACTTGCTTGTATTGGCTCCGAAGCGAACGTTTCCCAGGGCATTGCCCTTTGAACGCTCCCAGCCGCCGTGAGACCAGGGTCCCATTACCAGCGAATTAAATGTTTGGGGATTTTTTTCTTCGATGGTCTTGTAAATATTCAATGTTCCGTAAAGGTCTTCGGCGTCAAACCAGCCTCCCACTACAAGCACCGCGGGAGTAATTTTTTGCAAATGAGGCAAAATGTTGCGTTCTTTCCAGAAATAATCATACGTCTCGTGCGCCAGAATGCTGTCCCAAAAAGCGATATTATGATGAAAGTATTTTTCGTTGGCGTTGGGTAAAGCGCCCAGATTCAAAAAGAATTGATAGCCGTCGGGCGTGCCGTGCTTAAAACGTTTGGGCCATCGGTTGGTGGGCTCCGGTCTCGGGAGACCGAAGGTCGAAAAGAAATCAAAAGCAAGCGTTAAAGCAAAAGCGCCGTTATGGTGCACATCGTCGCCGATAAACCAATCGGCAATGGGCGCCTGCGGCGAAGCGGCTTTTAAAGCCGGATGCGCGTCGATTAACGACATAGCCGTGTAAAATCCGGGATAAGAAATTCCCCAGATTCCCACCCTGCCGTTATTGTGCGGAATGTTTTTAATCAGCCAGTCGATGGTATCGTAGGTGTCGGTTGTTTCGTCCGTTTGGTTACCCGTTTTATTCGGGATGTAGGGACGCATGTTTTTGTATTCGCCTTCGGACATGAACCTGCCGCGCACGTCCTGATAAACAAAGATAAACCCTTCCCGCTCAAAGCGTCCGGAGGGACCCAAACGACGTTTGTATTTATTTTCGCCGTAAGGATAAACGCTGTACGGCGTGCGCTGCATTAAAATCGGATAATCGCGGGTTGTGTGAAGATAAATTGAAGTAAATAACCGCTTGCCGTCGCGCATGGGAATGTAAACTTCCTTTTTCAGGTAATGCTCTTTAACGACAAAAGGCTCTTCCTGACAGAAAACAGACTGGTAGAAAAGAAACGAGAGCAAAAATACGATAATTAAACGCATGACGATCCTTTCCGAGAAATTCATTTAAAAAATTTGTTGCCGCTTCGATAAAATTCGTCCGGCTTTTGTTTTAAGAATGTTCGGGAACCAATTTTGCTTCTTATTTTTTGTTACAAAGATAAAATACAATCAAACATATCGCAATAAACAGGACCGCAGATTAGACCGCAGATTAACCTGATTACACTGATTGCGCAGATTTAGTAAAAGTTTTCCTTTTGGATTTTCAGCGCTTTAATAAGAGAATTTGTTTCGTTTGCAATTTTAAATTTAATTTATTCTTTGAGTTCTTTGTGCCTTCTTGGTGTGCTTTGTGGTTATTGTTTTCTACGTTCTGTCATTTCGAACGAAGTGAGAAATCTTTTAATCCTGACAAAAACAAAAGATTTCTCTTCGCTGCGCTCATCGAAATGACAGTTTCAGACCTTTTTAGAGTGGGCAAATTCTAATTTTAACTTCAGTTTATTCTTTGTGCTCTTTGAGGTTAATATTTGTTTTTTTTCGCTCGTTTGGGATAAAAAATACTTTTACGGCGTAAATAGGGTATTTGCATAATTTGGAACACTGTTTTAAATTGCACATTGCATTTTATGATTACGTGAAAAAAACGGAGAGCGGACTTGAAAAAGAGAATCTTAGTAACAAGCGCATTACCTTACGCAAACGGTCCTATTCATCTGGGGCATTTGGCGGGCGCCTATTTACCGGCTGATATTTTTGTGCGTTACCATCGGCTGAAAGGATCCGATATTATTTACATTTGCGGATCGGACGAGCACGGCGTTCCGATCATGCTTCGGGCGCGCGCCGAAGGCGTTTCTCCGCAGGATGTGGTCAATCGCTATCACGAATTGAATAAAAAAAGTTTTAATGATTTCGGAATCAGTTTTGATTATTACGGAAGGACTTCGTCTCCGGTTCACCATGAAACCAGTCAGGATTTTTTCCGCGTGTTGGCTGAAAAGAACGTTTTTGTTTTAAAAACCGAAAAGCAGCTTTACGATCCTGAAGCAAAAATGTTTTTGGCGGATCGTTTTGTAATCGGAACCTGTCCTTCCTGCGGTTACGAAAACGCTTACGGAGATCAATGCGAAAAATGCGGAAAATCGCTCAGCCCGTCCGAATTAATAAATCCGCGCAGCGCAATTACCAACGCCACCCCCGTTTTGAAAGAAACCACACATTGGTACCTGCCGCTTGCTCAGTTTCAAAAACAATTGGAAGAATGGATCGGCACGCATCCGGAATGGAAATCCAATGTGCTCGGTCAAATTCGCAGTTGGTTCAACGAGGGTCTGGCGGACAGGGCTGTAACCCGCGATTTGCCCTGGGGCGTACCCGTGCCCGAAGACATAGCGAAAAAACACAACGTTGACGCCAGCGGCAAGGTTCTTTACGTATGGTTCGACGCGCCCATAGGATACATTTCCGCCACCAAAGAATGGGCTCTGGAAAAAGGAAATCCCGGACTGTGGAAGGAATACTGGCAGCAGGAAGACACCCGACTGGTGCATTTTATCGGAAAAGACAACATTGTTTTTCACTGTTTGATTTTCCCCGCGATATTGATGGCTTACGGAAAATTTGTGCTGCCGGAAAACGTTCCGGCTAACGAATTTTTGAATCTGGAAGGCAACAAACTTTCTACCAGCCGCAATTACGCGGTTTGGCTGGACGATTATTTGCAAAGATTCGAACCCGATTCGCTGCGCTATGTGCTCGCCAGCATTTTGCCCGAAAACCGCGATTCCGATTTTTCGTGGAAGGATTTTCAGGCGCGCCATAACAACGAATTAGCCGATATTTACGGCAACTTTATCAATCGAACCCTGACCTTTGCCCATAAATACTTTGAGGGCAAAGTGCCGCCGCTCAACGACCTGAATGAACTGGACAAAGAATTAATCGACCGGCTGGAACGGGCGCCCGAACGACTCGGCGGGCTGATCGACAAGTATCAGTTTAAGGCGTATGTGCGCGAATTGATGGATCTGGCGCGCTTTGCCAATAAATATTTTAACGACAAAGAGCCGTGGAGCACGCGCAAATCCGATCCGGATAGCTGCGCCACGACCGTTAATCTGTGTTTGCAGACCGTTGCTGCGTTGTCCGTTTTAAGCGAGCCGATACTGCCGTTTACTTCGCGCAAAATTTGGAAAATTCTGCGGATCGGCGAACAGCGTGTCTGGAATGAATTCGCGCAAAATCGCATCCCGGCGGGACACGTTTTAGGCAAAGCGGAAATTTTATTCAAAAAAATAGAAGACGAAGCAATCGAAGCGGAAATTAAAAGGCTGCAAAAAGCGCTGGAAGGCGGAAGTCCGAACGAAAAGCCGCAGGACGAACTGATCGATTACGAAACCTTTCAAAAAATCAAACTTCGCGTAGCGGAGGTTATTAAAGCCGAACCCATCCCAAAATCAAAAAAATTATTAAAACTTCAGATTCGTCTTGGCGAAGAGACCCGACAAATTGTGGCAGGTATTGCCGAACACTATAAACCCGAACATCTTGTCGGAAAAAAGATCATTGTTGTCGCCAATTTAAAACCGGCTAAACTCTTCGGAACGGAGTCCGACGGGATGCTGCTTGCAGCTTCTGCGGATCAAAAGCTTACGTTATTAACCGTGATGGATGACGACCTGCCTTCGGGTAGTGAAATTCATTAGTCTTTTAATAAAGACGAGGCAATACTATGGAATTATTTGTTGATACCCACGCGCATCTCGATTTTGACTTGTTTGACGAAGACCGGGAAATCGTCATCCAGCGCGCCATTAAAAACGGTGTGGCTGCCATTATCACCATTGGCGTGGATGTTGAATCTTCTAAAAAAGCCGTTGAATTAGCCGAAAAATACGCAACAGTTTTTGCCGCAGTGGGAATTCACCCCACGGAATGCGCGGATATACCCGACCGCGATTTCGATTTAATCGAAGAATTGGCTAATCACGAAAAAGTCGTCGCCATCGGCGAAGTTGGTCTGGACTATTACCACATGCGCGCGCCCAAAGAAATTCAAAAGAATGTTTTTCTTTATCAGGTACACTTTGCCGAAAAATTAGGACTGCCCTTAATTATCCATAATCGCGAAGCGCATGAAGATATTTACGATCTGATCAAAAGTAAAAATATTTCCGAAATAGGCGGCGTTTTGCATTCTTTTTCCGGCGAAATTTCATTTCTGGAAAAAATTCTGCTTACCGACTTTTACATCTCCTTTACCGGAAACATTACTTTTAAGAATTCAAAATCCGAAGAACTTGTGAAAGAGACCCCGCTTGAACGATTGCTTCTGGAAACCGACAGCCCGTTTTTAACTCCCGTCCCCCTGAGAGGCAAGCGAAACGAACCCGGATTTATCATCCACAGCGCAAAAAAAATTGCCGAAATAAAACAAATAGAGGTCGAAGAACTCGGGGAAATTACCACGGAAAACGCCAAAAGACTTTTTAAAAAACTGGATATTTAACCGTAACCGCGCTCTTTAAATTAAATTATTTACTATCCTTATTTTTCAAGGAAAATCAGTGACTGACATGAATACGTTCAATCGTCCTTTAAAACGATATTCGCAAAACTTTTTGACCAACGTGCATTATCAAAAAAAAATCGTTGATGCCCTGAACATTCAACCCGACGATGTGGTTATTGAAATCGGCGCCGGAAAAGGAGCCTTGACAGCCCACATAACAGACGCTAATCCTTCCCGTTTTATCGCGGTGGAAATCGACGAAAGATGGGTGTCTGAATTGAAGGAAAAGTTCGGCTCGAAAGTTGAAATTCTGCATCAGGATATTTTGAAACTGAATTTTAATCAGATTACAACAAAAGAACATTCGCTCAAGGTTATCGGCAATCTCCCTTACCACATATCCAGCCCCATTCTGTTCCGTCTTATCGACTCGTATCCGTTGATAGATCGGGCGGTATTAATGCTGCAAAAAGAGGTCGCCAGACGCATCTGCGCCCAACCCAATTCCAAAGACTACGGAATTCTCTCGGTGATCAGCCAAACTTACTCAAAAGCGGAGTATCTGTTCGAGATCAAGCGCGGAAACTTTTTCCCCACTCCCGCGGTTGATTCCGCCGTGATCTGTCTGACTTTTTTCCGCCAAATTAACGATTTCGAAGATCCTGTCCTCTATCGGAAAATCGTTCGGACAACCTTTAATTTCAGACGAAAAAAATTAAAAAACAGTTTAAGTAGAATTTTTGACAAAGTAGCAGTAAATTTACTGGATGATTCAATACTGACAAAACGTCCGGAACAATTAACGGTTGAAGAATTCAAACAATTAACCAATCAAATTAGCAAGGTACAGGCTCATGATACAAGTAGATGTTGACTCCATCATCCCGGATATTCAGGAATTGATAAAAAAAGAGAATAAAGGCGCGCTTCAGAATATTTTGATCGATCTGCATCCGGCGGATATCGCGCAAATTCTGTCGCGTATTAAAAAAAACCAACGGGTTTATCTCTTCTCTATTTTGCCGCCTAAAATTGCCGGTTCGGTTCTTGCCGAACTCGATCCTCCGTTGATGGAAGAAATCACGGAAGAGATGGGCGTCGAAAAGATTTCCACAATTGTCAATGAAATGGAATCGGATGACGCCGCGGATTTCGTATCGTCACTGCCGGAAGAGATTGTGCCGGAAATTCTCGACCGCATTCCCGAAGAAGATTCCAATGAAATCAAAGAGCTTCTTCATTACGAAGAAGACACCGCCGGCGGTATTATGGCGTTGGAATACGTGGCATTGCCGGCAACCGCCACGGTGAACCACGCCATTGAGAAAATCCGAAAATTAAAAGCGGATCAGGAAATTTCAAACATCTACTCCATTTACGTTGTTGACGATCAAAATCATCTTTTGGGCACAATCTCGATAACCGATCTTGTGCTGGCGGACGGCAACACCAAATTGAAAGACATCATGCAGGCGGATATTCACAAGGTAAGCACGGACATGGATCAGGAAGAGGTTGCCAATATGTTCCGCAAATACGACCTTGTCAGTATGCCCGTTGTGGACAAAGAGAACCATTTAATCGGACGAATTACCATTGACGATATTGTGGATGTTTTAGAAGAAGAGGGTTCCGAAGACATTGCCTATATTGCCGGCGCTCCGGATGAAGAAATTACCGAAGAATCCATTTTTAAATTGGCTCGCGCCCGCTTGCCCTGGCTTATGGTAGCCTTTTTCGGCGAGATCATTTCCGCAATACTTTTGCACAAGTTCAATATAACCCTGCAGCAAAAATTGATGATCGCCTTTTTTATCCCAATCATAATGGCAATGGGCGGTTCCACGGCGCAGCAGGCAAGCGTAATCGTTATTCGCGGTCTTACCACCGGCGATATCATCCTGCGCGACACCAAAAAACGGTTGGTTAAAGAATTCAGGATTTCTTTTCTGAACAGCCTCTTTTTTGCATCTTCTTTGTTCCTGATTGTTTATTTGTGGGATACGGCTTTTTTTGCTTCCATTTTAGCCGTGTCGATTTTTGTGGTAATTAACAACGCAGCCGTCATCGGAGCTTTGGTGCCTTTGACCTTTAAACGTTTGAATATCGATCCCGCATTGGCAGCCGCTCCGTTTATTTCTACCACAAACGATATTCTCGGTATTTTAATTTATCTTTCGATCACAACTTTTGCTCTGCAATGGAGTATGTAAATAAAGAGGTTACTTATCTTCCTGCAGCAAAGAAGGGCGGGCAATCAAAGCGTCGCTTATTATTTGAGTCTCTCCGTGCTTTAAAATTCTTACCTTTTCCGAATCAATTCCCATTTCGCGCGCTTCCTGCCTTAAAACTTCCGGAGGCGCCGTTATCGCTTCATCCGAAAGGATGAACGTTCCCCAATGGATAGGAATAAATATCCGAGCCTGCAAATCGAGAAACGCCTTCAACGCTTCACGCGGGTTAGTATGAACCGGACTCATGAACCAGCGCGGTTCATAGGCGCCGATCGGTAAAGCCGCCACATGAACAGGACCTTCTTTTTCGTAAATTTCTTTGTATCCGGGAAAATACCCGCTGTCGCCGCCGTAATAAAATGTGAACACCCTGCCTTTAAGAAGCCAACTTGCCCATAAGGTCTTATTTTTCCGAAAGGGATTTCTTCCCGAAAAATGCTGGGCGGGCGTGCAGACAATACGTATCTGGTTAAAAGTAATTGTCGCCCACCAGTCCAATTCCTGGTAGTTCGTAATTCCCCACGATTTTAGAATTTCACCCACCCCGAGGGGAACAACGTAAAAAGGTTTATTCCCTAACGCTTTGATCGTATTTTTATCAAGATGATCGTAATGATCGTGAGAAATAACAACCAGATCGATCGGCGGTAAACTGTCCAAAGAGATGCCGGGCGGAACCAGGCGTTTGGGACCCGCGAATTGAACGGGAGAACATCGATCGCTGAAAATCGGATCCGTTAAAATATTCATGCCGTCCATCTGAATGAGAAGGGTGGAATGCCCGATCCACGTCACGGAAAAATCATCGGAATTATTTTTTAAGTATTCTCCGTTGTTGGGTTTTAGCTCAAATTTGTAATCTTCCGGATTATGCGCCGGACGTTTGCCCGTCAACCTGTCCCAAACAATCCAGCGTAACACGTCGCCAAAGCCCCGCTGTTCAAAATCCGGAAACGGATTAAAGTATTGTTCACCGTCAAAATGCTGCTGTGCAAAAGAAGTTGAAAGACCCGCCATGAAAATATAACTCCAAATTAAAAAGACTATCTTAAAAGAAATATTTGTGCCCATAAGGTTCAGCCTTTTGGTTTTAATTATTGACTATACGACTTCCCGGGAGTAAAGTTCGCTTTATCGTCAACAACTTGAATCAAATATAATCCAAAATTACTCATTACAAAATTAAGTTTAAAAAATGATCATTTTAAACCGCCGCCCGCTTTGGGGGAAATATTAACCACAAGCACACAAAAAAGTCTCAAAGAGCACAGAGAATAAACTGAATTTAAAATTTGAATTTATCCGCTCTAAAAAGGTCTGTCATTGTCATTTCGATGAGCGCAGTGAAGAGAAATCTTTTGTTTTTGTCAGTATTAAAAGATTTCTCACTTCGTTCGAAATGACAGAAC
>JAADIP010000081.1 GCA_013151275.1 Calditrichota bacterium
CATTAGCGCTATTCCGTTTTTATTACTTTCTATGGTCACATTCGAAGGAGGAGCGGGCGCTAAATTATCCAGCGAATATCCTGAATCGATAGGAGAAATGTAATAGTTTGTGTAATATCTGCTTGAATGCGCCGTAATTTTGTAATAACTCCAGATTTGTCCGTGGCTTTTAGTTGAATCGCCGATAGTCGGCGCTAAAAATTTATATGATTCGATATTTCCCAATGCAGGAATACTTCCGATTGAAATCCATTCACCGCTGTCATTCTTTAACCAAACGCCGTATTGAGAAATATATTCTTTATAATCATAGACGCTGGGTGTGAAAGTAATATAGACCTTTCCGCCCTGATCGTTGGGAACATCTTTAATTTCTTGAATCACCGGAAAGTCATTGAGCAATTTTACTATAAACGATTGTTCCGTCCAGCCGTAATCGTTTTGGACTTTAACCTTTATTTTGAAGCTTCCGGTATCGGGATGGAATCTCCATTTAATTATGCCGTTATTTTTATCTATTTCCATGGCGTCAGGCGCTTCTGACAACGAATAATAAAACGGTTCATTTCCCACCGCCTGGACTGAAATATAACAACTTAATGAAGCGTCCGCCGGATGCGTAACAAAAGAAGGAAGCATCGGTGGATCCAGTTCATATCCGTAATATTCTCTCCAGTTTTCGTTCCATTTGTTGTTTTTCCAATAATAAGAGATGTCAAGTTTTAAATAGTTATCCTTAAAAACACTTTTATATTTTCCGGAATTTTGCCAATGCCCGTTTTGCCATTCTTGACTGATAAAAAGAGTTTGATTATTATTTACGTTATACTCATAAACATATTTGTATCCATAAGAAACATATTTGTTATCCTTCCAATGTTTATGAAAATACATCACCAATCGATTTGATGAATCATATTCCCATCGGGATTCGTAACTTTTATTCCATTGTTCATCCTGCCAATATTGCTGTAAATAATAAATTTCATTATCACGGTCATCATATTCATATAAGTATTGTTGTTTATTTTGCCATGAATCATAATTCCTGGTTTGATAAAGGATTTTTACCAATAGTCTCTTTGAATTGTAATCATAAAGATAATGCGCATACAATTTCCATTCGTCCTGCCATTTGTCAATGATAATTTTCGTTAGTTGATTATGATCGTTATAATAATAAGTATAGCGGTATTGCAACTGCCACTCATCTTCGTTCCAGTCGTAAACAAACTTTTGAGAAATTAAAGTATCGTCATATTCATAAGTATAACGATAGCTGTTTTCCCAATTTCCCATATCTCTGTTCCAGTACTGAGATATATATTCGGTTATTTTGTTTGCCTCATCGTAATTTTTTAGAGATTTATATCCCCAGTAGATTTTGCCGTAAAACCAATATATTGTAGAATACAGTATTTCGTTGCCATTGGCATCGTATTGCCATTCTATTTTATCGTCATAGACCCAATCGTTTTGATCATCATCCCAGTATTGATAGGCATATAATATTTGATTTCCGAAATCATCCCAATCATACAAATAGCGATAGTCATTTTCCCATTGTCCGTATTTCCTTATTTCGTATTTTTCTTCGATAATATTTCCGTTTTCATCATAAAAAACTCTCATGCGTGATGTGGAATCCCAGTGAATATAACTGTAATAATTAGAAATATGTATTCTCTCACAATCATAACCTTTGTAACGATTTTCGGAATCATACAGGTAGCGGTAGCGGTATCTATTTTCACGATATCCGTAATAATTATCCTGTGTGAGACTGTTTAGTAATTTGCGATCGGAAATCACATTTAAGGAAGATGAGTTTTTTCCGTAAGGAGTAATAGCAGCGGCTTTATTTTCAGGAATAACTTTAGAGAATCCCAATTGTTTGAATATTTTTTTTCGGTTGACGCGGGTAAAATTTTCTCTTTCCCATGAAAGCAGCGCCCTTTCCACGCTATCCAAATCGGACGGAGTGATTTGATAACCCGGATCGGAGAATTTCGGATAAAGCAAAAGAATGTGATTTTTCGCTTCCGCTATATTGTTATTGGGGTTATTAACAGTGAAAGATAAAGCAAAATCTGCCGTTGAAAACGAGCAGATAATCGTTAAATAAACAATTAATTGTTTCATAATGACCCCGATTTTATGGTTGATTTGTTTTATTTCATCAAAATCATTTTCTTTGTTTGCGATAGTAATTGACGAGCGTTGCCGCCGCGGTCAGATATTTTGAGGCGGTAATAGTAAACGCCCGAGGGCACCTTTTTACCGTCAAAAATAATATGATGCAAACCGGCTGAAAGTTTTTTGTTCAACAGGGTAGTGACCTTTTGACCCAAGATGTTGAATACCTCGATTGTCGCGTAAGCGGCGCGGGGCATGACAAATTGTATTTTCGTGGTTGCGTTAAAGGGATTTGGGTAGTTCTGAAATAATTTGAATTCCGTCGGAGTAAAAGCATTGTTATCATTTACATCGTCTATGTTAATTCCCACGAGGCGTATATCATCGATGTACCAACCCTGATCCTGATTGTTTGATGACGAAGTGAAATAAAAGGCGATTCGTATCGTGGAATCCTGATAAGCGGATAAATCCACATAATTTTGGGTCCACACCGGACTATCTCCGGTAAAAGGACCCGCCATATTCTGCCACTCTCCGCCTTTAACGGAAACCTGAACATAGCCTTCGTCGGGATCATAAGAATAAGGGTAATTTGAATTGCGTTCCTTTAGCTTAAACCAATGCCAAAAGTAAAGGCTCGGTATTTCTCCTTTTTTGACATTGACCGTAAATTCAGGGCTTATTAAGCGGGAATTAGCGTAGTTAGGATAGGAGTCGTCGATAATGGTTCCGAAAAAATAACTTCCCGAATGGGCGGATTCGGGACCCACTTTATCCGGTGTGCCGTATTCCCAAACGCCGTTATCAGCCCACCAGTCTCCGATACCATTTTCAAAATCTTCGGGATTGCGAAACGTAACAATCTTTTTTTCTATTTTAAAATCGTCAATGTACCAGCCCAGATCGTTATTGTCGGAAGTGGAGGTGAAATAAAAGGCAAAACGCACGAGTTCGGAGGCATATCGGGAGATATTCAGATTGACCTGACTCCAAACGGGACTTTTGCCGTTAAGCGGTCCGTATATTGTCTCCCAATCTTCTCCCGCCACGGATATCTGAACATATCCGTTGTCGGGATTATAGGAATACGGATAATCGGCGTTACGTTCTTTGGTAACAAACCATTGCCAGAATTTCAACTGTAATGTTTCTTCCGGTTCTATTTCCGGCAGTTGGATTTCGGGACTGATAAATCTTGTATCGGCGTATTTCGGATAATTATCTCCCAGCAAAGTTCCGGCGACATTTTTGCCTGAAAAAGCCTCTTTTGGACCGACGGTTGCTGAACCCACCTGCCATAATCCGTTTTCGGCGCTCCAGTCGCCGACTCCGTCTTCAAAATCGTATTCCGTGGTAAATATTTTTTCTTGTTTTAAAACCAAAATATCATCGATGTACCAGCCGTTGTGCTGGTTATTTCCGGAAGAAGTAAAGTAAAAAGCAATCCTCACTGTCGGTTCGTTCATGTTTTTAGCGTAAGGGGTCAGGGGAACCACCACTTGCGTCCAATCGGAGCTGAATCCCGTGAAGTAACCTTCGATGTCAATCCAGTTGCCGTTATTGATCGATAGCCTTACAAATCCCTTGTCGGGATCATACGAATATGGATAGTTGGCGTTGCGTTCCTGAAGCATGAACCAGTGCCAGAATTTTAAAATAATCTCTTCGCCTTCGTTTACTGCGGGCAGTTTAAACGGCGGACTTATCAAACTGGTGTTCGCCTCTGCCGGATAATTGCCGCCCAGGATGGTGCCAGCGCATTCCGTTCCGGAAAAAACGGTTTTCGGACCTACGGTGGGCGCTCCCACCTCCCATACGCCGTTATCCGCATACCAATTTCCGATTCCTTGTTCCCAGTTCTGGAAAATGAGCGTGTCTTTAGTCTGGGCTTGTAAAACGGAAATAAAAATCAGAAAAATCAGAGGGGATAAGGACAGGAATCTTGGTAAATTGTTTTTTGAGTACATGATCGGTTACCACCACGTTTTAATTTTTATTTTTCTAAAAATTACTTTCTGATGATGATATTCGTTTTTTGAAGTTTCTAAAAACGAAAACCGCATATTAACGAAAAACCTCTGTTCTTAATTTGAAGCCGGTCATTTGAATCGTTTATTGAGAAAAGTCCCAGATTATACCGTGCTTCCAGAACAATACTGTTTGAAATAATAAAACCGCCGCCCAAAATGACACAAAAATCGGTGTCTTTAATATTTTCAAATTTGCTCTTCTCGGATGAAGATTCGCCCAATACTTTGACTTTAACCTCCATATTGGAACTCGTGTTTAAGGCGAATGCAGGACCAAAAAGAATAAAAGGACCGGAGGCGTTATCTTTGGTAATAGTCAGTTTTGCAAGAAGCGGAAATTCAATATAGTTAGTTTTAATGGTTATTGTTGTGCTAACATTATATCCTTCAAAATATCCGCTTCCGTCGAATTTAACGCCTTTCATAGAAAAGATTACTTCGGGTTGCAGACAAAAATAGTCTGTGATCCGATAATTAAAAGATGCGCCAAAGAGGAAACCAAATTTATTCTTTTTAACCAGATTAAAATTTGTAAAGCCCGCTTCCGACATGAGGTAGTTAAAATTATCCGTAAACTCTTCGGCGCCTTTTCCGTACCAGTCCGTAAAACTCAGCCCGACCCGTATTTCGGTTGTAAGGGTATTTTGAGCAGGACACAGGTTCGGCATTAAAAGAAATAATAAAAACACCGATAGTCTTGTAATTATTCTTCTCATAATTTTCGGTTCAGGGTTAATGATTTAACGACAAAATCAGAATGGCATCTCAAAAATATTATTTACCTTTTTTTAAGAACCGGGCAATTGCTCCCGCGACATCTTTTGCCATTTTTTCCTGATCGGCAGAACCTCCGAAAAAACCTCCTCTGATTTCTCCTGAGAAAGTTCCCGAAGAAATAACCTTATTGGTTTTTTTGTCTATAAACTGGCATAATGTCTCCATATAAGCTTTGCCCGCTCCCCATCCTAACAGCCATCTTAAAAATTGACTGCCGTTGTCCAGTTCATAGATTTTGCATTTGATTAATAATGTACGGTCATCGGAAATCGGTTCTGCCTGAACTTTTTGATAAATTCCCAGTCTTTGCACTTTTTCGATAATTGCGTATCTGAGTTCGCTGACAGTCGCAGGGTCTAATTCATCTTTTGTAATTCCGACTTCAATAGGAGCCACCTCAATGTTTACATACGATCTGGTGCTTTCTGTCGGAGGATAATCCAACGAATATCTTCCCATAGTGGCGCAGCCGCCCAAAATGAGAAGAGAAATTAAAAAGACATTTAATAAAAGAAGACTTTTAAACTTTAACATTTTTGCCTCCCGATTAAAATGATTTAGTAGGTTAATTGAAAATTTAAACCTATATAATTTGTTGTTGATTTTAGATTTAAAACGTATTGAAACGGATGATTAAAAATGGATACCTGTTCATTGACAAAAAGGGTTTTCCATTTTGGCTTTAACGATCCCGTAATGCCCCCGATCAGTATTCCCGCAGCCGTGAAAGCGCCGATAAACGCCCCTTCGTCTATACTGCCTTCCGTATAAGGGTCTGCGTTGGTCTGGGCAATTGCCAAAGCCGAAGAAAGAGCAAATACCAGACCGCCGTACAAAGCATATTCCGCCGCATGCGTTCCTTCGCTAACTTTGATTATCTGGATGTCATCCAATTCACATTCGGAGGTATTGAATGTGTTCTTTTGTACATAGGTCAGATGATCGTTGACGATTTTTAGATCATTTACCTCAAATCTCAGGTTGTTCTTTAAATAGATTTTTGCCTTTTTGTAGTGATATTCACCCGGAAATCTGAATGTCTGCTTATTATTTGTTTGACAATAACTTCCGTTTAGAAATGACAGAATGAAGAGAAAAACCAAAAATAACTTAATTAATTTCTTCATTGTTTCCTCCTGTCGCATAATTATTAAAAAAGTATCCGAATTTAGACGCCTTAAAAAGCGTCCGAATTTTTTTAAAACAGATTTTGCCTTAAATACTCAACAAACAGCGATAATGTAAAAAAAGAAAAATTCCCCAAATCAAATAGCCCCACCTCCCCCATGATTTTGGGGTTTACTATTTTAAAAAAGTTTATTGATTAATAAAGATTGCTGTTAGTCATTTTAATATTCGTATAAACGGAATACAACTACCCAAAAGGATAGTTTTTGGCAATAATGTTAACGTTTTGGGTAGATGGAATTTTTATTGAGGCATTGTTTTTTGAAAAATTCGAAGGTATTAAAACCTTATTCGTTCAGTCCGTGATGGAAATGTTTAATAATAGCCTGGGTCTTGTTTAAAACGTGCAATTTGCGATAGATATTTTTAATATGGAATTTGACGGTTGATTTGGAGATGAATAATTCGTTGGCAATAGCCTTATAACTTTTGCCTTTACGGAGTTTGTGCAATACCTCGGATTCACGATGGGTCAGAGCTTCTTCCGGCGGATGTTTGTGAAAAGAATCGATGATCATGCGGGCAATATTCATGCTCATTGGCGCGCCGCCCATAAACACCTCTTTAATGCAATTGATCAAGTCCAAAGGCTCGGTGTTTTTTACCAGATATCCCGAAGCGCCGTTGCTCAGGGAATCGAAGACCGATTCATTATCTTCGTGAATCGTGAGCATGATAATCTCCGCCTGAGGATATTTGTGTTTAATGACGTTTACGCCCTCAATACCGGACATGCCGGGCAATTCAATATCCATTAAAACAACGTCCGGTGTTTTTTTGGAAAAAGATTGGATCGCCTTTTCACAGTCAGGATAGCCGCCGACGCATGTGAATTCAGATTCGGAATTAATTAGCAAAATTAAATTTTCCCGAAGCTGTTCATCATCTTCGATAATAGCCACGTTTATCATTGTGTTCTTCTTCTGTTGAAAGCTTATTCTATTATAGCACAAAAATAAGGCGAAAAAAACTATCCATTAGGGTAGTTTTCCTTCAAAAATGATTTGGGTTCCTTCTTTAGGCTCTGAAAAGACTTTTAACCGACCGTTAATTCTTTCCGCTCTTTCCCGCATGTTTTTTAATCCGTTGCCGCGGGCGGAATGTTGCGGATTAAATCCGATGCCGTCGTCTTGCAGTTTGATTTGCAGTTGATTATCGCGGCAGACTATGACCAGTGAAACCGCAGTGCAGCCGTCCGCATGTTTCAGGATGTTTGTCATCCCTTCCTTAAAAATTCGTAACAGATTCTGCCGCCATTCTCCGGTCAGTTTTAATTCTTCGAGTTGAGATGTTAACCCTTCAATCTGAAAAGCGATATCGGTATTATCGAATAATTTGCTGCTGAAATTTTTCAACTGACTCATTAAATCGTAAACTGTATCTTTTTGCGGGTCCAATTCCCACACAAAATTTTTCATTTCTTCAAAAAGATTGTCGGCGTTTTCCTGCATTTGTTCCAGATACTGCTTTATTGCGGGCTTATTTTTATTTAGGCGGGAAGAAAGCATTTTCGATAATAGGGAAATTTTAATTACGCGGTGTCCTAATTCGTCGTGAAAATCGGTTGCCATTTTACGGCGTATTTTTTCACGTTCTTCCGCTTTGGCTCGTTCCAAACGGATCATTTGTTTAAGCCGCAGACGATGCGCCAGAAATAGCGTCATAAAAATCATTATTCCGCTTAGCGTAATGAACCAATGGGTTTTCCAGAAAGGCGGCAGAATAATTATGTCCATGAAAATTCCTTTTTCGTTCCATACTCCGTCACAATTGGCGGCTTTGACGCGGAAGGTGTATTTGCCGGGATCAAGATTCATGTAAATTGCCTCGCGGTTGGTCCCGCAATAAACCCAGTCCGGGTCAAAACCTTCCATTTTATAGGCATAGACGTTTTTTTTACTGTTTTTATAATGCAGCGCGACAAACTCGAAAGAAAACACATTGCGCTTGTAATAGGGTATTTCTATTTTTTTAAGGCTGTTTAAAGATATTCCCGAATGAATTTTTTTGCCGTATCGTTTAAATGATGTAAAAACAATTTTCGGGGGATAGGGGTTGATCACTTCTTCCGGGAAAAAGCTGATAAAGCCGTTGTTTCCGCCGAAAAATATTTCACCTTCACGGCTTTTGAAATAAGCTCCCATGTTGAATTCGTTGCCGATTAACCCGTCCTTTTGCGTGTAAATTTTTACAGCACCGCTTTCGGGATTGTACATTGCCAGCCCTTTGTTGGTGCTAAGCCAAAGGTTATTGTGGTTATCTTCAATAATCCCGTAAATTACATTATTGGGCAATCCTTCTTTTACCGTAACGTGCGAAAAAGTCTGAGTTCGCTTGTCAAATCGGTTTAATCCGCCTCCGTAAGTTCCCAGCCATAAAATATCGGGATCTCTTTTTGATTCGTGAATGGAAAGAACGCCGTTATTGTTAATGCTTTGGGGATCATCTTTGCGGCGGATAAAAAAGCGGATCGATCTGTTTTGCGGATTGTATCTTGCAAGACCTTCATTCCAGGTTCCCAACCATAAAATCCCTTTGCCGTCCCGATGGATGACGCAAACCCACCCTTTATGCAAAGAATCGGTATAAGCCTCCCGAAAAATGTTTAAATAGTAATACTTGCCCGATTTTTTATCGTATCTGGAAAGACCGGTGCCGTTGCCGCCTAACCATAAATTACCGGATTGATCGTCGCAAATTGTATAAAGAAATTGAGCCGGAATTCTCAGGCTTTCGGTGATTTCGGGGAAAAAACGAATTTGTCCGGTGTTGTAATTGAATTTTGCCAGTCCTTTGCCGAGAATCCCCAACCACATAACGCCGTTTTTTTCTTCGAGCAGTTTTCTTACCTGAAAATGTTTTCCGGGATCTTCAGCTTCGAAAAAATTGTAATTGGCGAATCGGGCGCTCGAAGGAGTTCTTTCTTGCAGACACGAAACGCCCCTGTTGGTTCCGACCCAGATTTTCCCGTCCGGATCCTGGAAGAACGACCATACGCTATTGCCGGCTAAACCCGAAGGATTACCGTTTTGGCGTGAGTATTTCCGGAAATTGATTTTCGGTAAAGAAAGCTTATCGACGCCGTTCCCGGAAGTTCCAATCCACAACGTTCTGTTCTTGTCCAGATACAGTTGATTAACAAAGTTGTTGCTTAAGCTGTTGGGATCGGTAGGATCGTGCCGATAATTAGTAAAAATAAACTTACCGTTTTCGTCCTGTGAAAGACGCGAAAGTCCGTTGTTATAAGTGCCGATCCATAAAGATTTTGAATAGTGATCGTAAACAATTGAATAAATCTTATTTCCGGGCAAACTGTTTTTGTTTTTGGGATCGTGAACAAAGTTTATGAATTTCCCGGATTTGTCTAATCGATTAAGTCCCCGACCGTCCGTTCCAAGCCAGTAATTGCCGCTGCTATCCTGACAGATAGAGGCGATCGTGTTGGAACTGACGGAGTAGGGATTTTGCGGGTCGTGGGTAAAATTGGTAAATGATATTTTCCCGTTCTCTCTTTTCAGCAAGTTTAAACCGCCGAACTGAGTGCCGATCAAGATATTTCCGTCTTTATCCTTATACAGACAAAAAATACGGTCGCAGCTAAGAGTGCTGTTTTTCGGAGTATAACGAAACAGGGAATCACCCGCCGGATTATACGCATAAAGTCCGTTTAGCAGACTGCCGATCCAATAAACGCCCGAAGAATCGCGGACGATGTTAGTCGCTCCTTTTACGGGCAATTTGGCAAAGGAACCGTTAAATTTATTCAGAATATTTAGGTCATCGCCGTTCCCTATCCAAAGCGACGTTTCGTCTTCAAATATTGAAAAGACGGAATTATTGGAGACCGAATTGCTGTCCGCGGGATCGTGCGTATAATTCAAAAAAGAATAGCCGTCGTATCTTGACAATCCGTCCTGAGTTCCGAACCACATATAACCGGTTTTGTCCTGCATAATGGATTGAATATTATTCTGCGCAAGACCCTGATCCGCGGTAAGATGCTCAAACTTAATATTTTTACGATGATCGGCATGGGTTTGCAGTATCGAGAAAAACAGGATTAAACAGATTAATGCCGCTCGATGCATAAAGCATCTCCGAAAATTTTATGATTGATGAGTTCGTTGCAAGATTACGGAATACCAATAAGATAAGAGTAATATATGGGAATGGGGAGGTATAGTCAAACGGCTGGGCAGGGCGACAAAGGTGACAAGGTCGTGACGCGTNNTGCGTGATGAGTGACAAAGTGACGAGGCAAACTGAAGAAGAAAATCCTAAATCATAAAAAGTAAATCGAAAATCCGAAATTCGAATATCGAAATCCGAAACAAATTCGAATGACAGAAATTCAAAACAAAACTTTGTTAACGGGGAATATTCTGAAATTCAGATACTGTGCAGTTTGAGCAAAGACCCCTCTTGCCTTCGGTATTCGAAGGGGGGGAATTAAAAGGGGGGATCTTCCACGCAGAATAAAGGAGAAAATGCGTGATAATCGACTGATTGACAAAGTGGCAAGGTCGTAATGCGTTACAAAGTAAAGAGATAGGCTCCCTTCGACAGGCTCAGGGAGCGGAGAGTGACAAAGTGACGCGTAATGAGTAAGACAAATGAAAAATGAAAAAGGGAAAAAGATTATCAGAAAGCAGAGAGCGGAAAGCAGTAGTAGGAAAAAAATAGTAAAATGTTCATTGTTAAGAGTGAAAACTTTTTTATTCTCCAAAAAATAACTTGGCTGAATTATTAAAGATTTTGAGCGATGGCGGAGATAACTCATTACGCATTACGCATTACGCATTACGCATTACGATTACGCATTACGCATTACCGTAAAAGCCACTTAACCCCTACACCCTTAACTCTTAACCCTTAACCCTTAACCATTGACAAATTCCGACAAAAAAAGCAAGAATTTAGCTGTTAATCTATTAACCGAATCATAAATCATAAATCGTAATTGCAATCGTAAATATTGTGATTTAAATTGGCATAACGGTTAATTCTAATCGTCTTATTTAAATCAATTACTATCACCGGCTCATACTGTCCCGAAAAAAATTAAAGAATTCCCGGGTTCTCCGATTTAGCCGAAGATTTAAAAATCAAAAGGGGTAAGCGATGATTCGTAATATTATTTTTCTGATTGTCATCGGTTTGTTTGTTTCCTGTTCGGCTCGCAAGGGATTGCAGTCGATCAGTCCGAAAAAAACGCTGCACACGCCCGAAGAGATTATCGATATTATGGGAAAATCGAAAATTGTTTATACGCTGGATGTTTTGAAAGACGAGCTTCCCGATTCCGATTCCGCGCCCGCGGTTTTAAGCAATCAAAATTATCGGGTCAAAAATAAGGACGGATTCATAATTTATGGGTACGAATTAACCCGGGAAGAATCGGAGATATTCAATAAAGGAGAAGAAAAATTTAAGAATAACGAATTCGATCAGGCGCTTACCTATTATAAACAATTGTACAAAATGAAGCCCGATTATGCCTATGCTTTAATCATGATCGGAGACGTCTTTTTTAATCAGGAAAAATATGACAGCGCCGGAGTGTATTTTCAACGGGCGATTGAAAAAAATCCGATCAGTTATACCGCTTATTGGTTTTTGGCGGATACCTACTGGAAAACGGGCAACAGGGTGGAAGCGCTAAAGGCGATTACCAAAGCCCATGTTTTGAACAGAAATCACCCCGATTTGCTCAACATTTTGAAATATTATCGGAGTGAAATCGGAATCCCCTGGCACGAGTGGGAATTTAATCCTCAGTACAAATTAGCCAAAAAGGGAAATCAGGTAATTGTTAAATTCAAACCGGAATGGACGGGGTATGCTCTGGTAAAGGCGCTCTGGAAATACGAACCCGGATACGCGGAATCAATGATCGGAGCGTCGCCCGACGATTATGCCTTTAACCTGATCGAAGAAGCCGAAGCAGTTTTTTCTTTAATAGCGGGCAGCAAAGAGATGGGACATATTAAAAAAATAATCAACGACGGTTATTTCAAAGAATTTTTCTATTATGAAATCGTAGCCCGTGAAAATCCCGGCGCTTTGCTGTTGTTTTCCGATGATGAATTGGATCGCGTCGCGGAATACGTAACTCGCTATCATTAAAATAAAAACAGCCTGCCCGCAGCCGGGGCGAAATTCTTGACAAAAACAGAAATTACTTCTAAATTAATCAGACCAAAAGCGGGAGTAATTCAGCGGTAGAATGCCAGCTTCCCAAGCTGGACGTTGCGGGTTCGACTCCCGTCTCCCGCTCTTTTTAATTTTTGTCCCTTTTTATAATTGCGCGTTATCTGTTTATTTCTTTATTTTCCTCACTCGTGATTTAATGAATTCAGGCAATATGAAGAATCAAAAAATTTTACTGTTTATCGTTTTTGCGCTGTTACTCGGATGCGGTGTTTCCAATAAAAACGCCTCCGAAAATCAGCGGATTACCTACCGCCGGTACTTTTTAAAAGGCAAACAATTGCTGGAGCAAAAAGAACTTGTGCAGGCTGAAATTTATTTTAACAAAGCCTTGCAAGATAATCCCGGTTTTGTCCCGGCTCTTAACGGGATTGCCCGAATTTATTTGCAGCGCGGACAGTCGGATTTAGCCGATTTCTACTTGCAAAAGGCTTTGAAGATTGATCCCGAAAGTTTGCCGCTAAAAATAACCGAAGCAAAACTTTTGATATTTCGCGGCGAGTACGAACCGGCTTTTGAAAATTTGCTGTCTCTCAAAAAACGTATTGAAGTTAAAAAATCAAAATCGTTGGCAAATTCAATACGCTTTAATCTGGCTGTAGCCGCTTTTCGCCTGAATAAGTTTGAAACGGCGAAAAAAGAGATCTCCGCTTTGCTCGCTCTTAATCCGCAAAACGAAAAAGCAAAAGAATTGCTCGCCAAAATTGAAAAGAAAAAGAAAATATTGAAAAACCTCCCTGCCTCGGTTCGGGAAATCGGGCTGAAAAATGTAATCACCAGGCTTGACCTTGCCGTGTTAATCGACGCTCTGATACCGGGCGATTTTATCCGCCGTCCTTTACCGCAATCAATACTCGCCTTTTATCCCGATATATCGGTTGATTCGTTAAACGATCTGAACAAAAACGAAGCCGGTTATGCGGCTGTTCGATATGTGCTGTTAAATCGCTTAATGTGGAGCTATCCTGATCGTATGTTCCGTCCGAATGATCCGGTAACAAGAGGCGAGTTTGCCCTGGTTCTGGAAAGATTGTTTATTGTGCATAACGGTAAAGCGCCCATTCTCAAAAGCGCCGCCTCAAATCAAACCTCTGTGTTTGAGGATGTTCCGCGTTACCATCCCGCGTACCGGGCGGCTGTATTTGTAAAGCGGATGCATTTGTTGACAATCCGGGGAAAAATATTTGATCTTAAGAAAAGAATCAGCGGGGAAGCTGCTTTAAAGGCGCTGCTCAGGTTAATCGAATTATGAAAGATTTCGTCCCTTCCACCTGACCTTTACCGGCAAAAAGAAGAACACTCCGAACACCAGAAGATAAGCAAAATAAAAGAGTTCAAACCAGATAAAGTGCTTTAAAAGCGCGACCAATCGTAATTTTTTTAAGGGAGCGATTAAAATTGCGAGATCGGTCGTTAATAAAACCAACAGCGACAGAAGCGTAAAAAGACCGGTAATCGAAAGCAGCGAGCTCAGCAAAATAAGCAGATGGGTAATCACCGAAAAACTTAAAATAAAAAGTCCCCAAGGACGTACGCTTTTGCCGCCTTTTATCCAGCGGTGGCGTTGGCGGAAAAAACTGCGCAAATCCGGCGAAGGGTGGCTGTAGATGCTGTTTTCCGGGTCAAGGGTGTGAATGATCTTCCATGAGGTTTTTTTACGGACCG
>JAADIP010000140.1 GCA_013151275.1 Calditrichota bacterium
TCCTTAAAATCCTTTTAATCATGGTTCAAAAACTTAATTGTCTGAACCTTGATTTATGGGATTAACCTGATTCTCTTGATTTTTATTTTGAGAATTTACACAAAAAATAATATGATTATTTATCCGAACTGTGACTTTTCGGGTTTCGGTTTTAGAATTTTTATGCTTGACAACCCAATCGGGATGGCTCATACAACCTCATTTATTTAAAATTTTTTGTAAATCATAACACAGTGTTTTATATTTACGATATATCGTAAACTTTTACGTGGAGTTCAATAAGTTTCGTGCATAACAGAAAGTTTTATATCAGCCGGCTTTCCAAATGGCGGGATCAGCCGGTTATTAAAATTATCACCGGTATCAGACGATCCGGGAAAAGTACGTTGATCAAACTTTTCATCGATCATTTGTTAAAATCCGGTGTGGATAAAAATCGTATTGTTTATATCAACAAAGAATCCTTTTAAAAGAAATTAATTGCCGTTTCTTATAAGTATCTCGTTGCAAAACCCTGCTTTTCTCTTAATTCTTTGTCCTAATCGTCTTCTGAAAATATTAGGTAGGGTAGTTGTAGGTAAAAAAATAAAATGGCTAACGGCAAAACAAATTTGATAAATCTTTTTCTATCCGTACTATACCGATTAATCCATTTATGCTTTTATGGGTTAGTCGATTAATAAAAATAGTAAAAATAATTATTCGGTCCCTTTTGAGTAAATGTATTAAACAGGATGGATACTTTTTGCTTTCTTCCCTGTTACAGCACAAACCCATGCTTTTACTTCGATTTCGCTCAGCATGAATTTTCATCGTCATTTGAGCATTAGCCGAAGGGTAACATCATGCACAGGGAACCGTAATGCTCAGCTACGGAAGGAATGATTGTGTGGTTTATCATTGCAGGGGATAATCTACTTCAAATAGACAATAGTAACGCCCGTGTCGCCTTCGCCCCAACGACCGAGACGGAAATCTTTAACATAACGGGAACGGGCTAAATATTGATGAACCGCCTGCCGCAACGCTCCGGTTCCTTTTCCGTGCACTACCCGCACTTCAGTCCAGGAGCTCAATTGCGCCTTATCCAAAAAAGCCTCCAATTCCGATAACGCTTCATCCACAGTCAATCCCCTTAAATTGATTTCATTGGGAATATTAGCCGTCGCCGAGACCGCAGCTCCCTCTGCGGTTTTGATCGGTTTGGCTGACCGGTCGCCTTCCAGCAATTCGATTTCATCCGCCTTTACCGTAATTTTTACCCCGTCGCGGTCAATTTCAACTGCTTTTTTGGAATCAAATAATTTCGAGATCACTCCGTCAAACTGGTACTTTAGCGAACGCACTTTTTGCCCGATCTTCAACGACTTAAAATCGACCCGTGCTTCGGGAGGAGCTTCTTCCGCGCCTTGCATTTCCCCTCTCAACTGCTGCAAGCGTTGGCGGGCTTTTTTTACCACTTCCCTGTCAGCCTGAGATTCCCGGATTTCGCGAATGGTCTTTTCGATTTCGCGGTTCACGTTTTCCAAAAGTTCGGCGGCTTTTTGTTTTGCCTCTTTTTCGAATTTCTTTTGCTTTTTCTTAAGCGTATCCGAACGAATTTTGTACAATTCCACCAGACTGTCCAATTCGGATTTTTTGATGCTGACTTCCCGCGTTAACTGCATGTACTTCTGGCTCTTTTGCGCAACATCGCTCAAAAGGGCGTCTAATTTGTATGTGTCTTTTCCCGCTATCTCCGAAGCCCGCAAAATAATATTTTCATCGAGTCCCAGCCGACGGCAAATTTCAAATGTGTAGCTGCTTCCGGGAATGCCGATTTCCAGGGTAAACAGGGGTTTCAGGTGCTCCATATCGAACTGCATGGCTGCATTCTCAACGCCCGGCGTATTGGAAGCAAAGGCTTTGATCTGATTCTGGTGAGTGGTAACCAGAGTAATTATTCCCTCTTTGTTCAGCCTTTCCAGAACGGCAATCGCCAACGCCGCTCCGCCCATGGGTTCGGTTCCGCTGCCGATTTCGTCTATTAAAACCAGCCCTTTGTGATCAAAATTATCCAGAATGTACTTCAACGAATTAACATGCGAAGAAAAGGTGCTTAAATCGTTTTCGATGGACTGCTCGTCGCCGATCACGCAAAACACCTGTTCGCAAACCGGCAGTTTGGAACCTTCCGCCACCGGAACGTGGAATCCGCATTGGAACAGAAGTTGTATTAAACCAACCGTTTTTAGCGCCACGGTTTTACCGCCGGCGTTTGGTCCGGAAATTACCAGAGCGTTAAAATCGCTTCCCGCATTAAGAGAAAGCGGCACCACTTCCCCAGCATGCCGCTGCAGCAATATGGGATGATAGGCGTCCTTTAATTCTATTAAAAACCGATCATTAATCAAAGGAGCGCTACAGCGATATTCGTTGGCGTACCGCGCTTTAGCCTGAAGCACATCCAGATCGATTAAAATGTTGTAATTGATCAGTAGTTCATTTTGATATTCGCGCACCAAATTGGTCAACTGCCTTAGTATTTTGATCTCTTCTTTTTTCTCGACAGCGTGTAATTTTTGTAATTGATTGTTCAGATCGACAATAGGCATGGGTTCCACAAAATAGGTGGCGCCCGAACCCGATTGACCGTGCACGATTCCGGGGACTTTGTTTACGGAAAATTCCCTGACCGGCAGGACAAAACGTCCGTCGCGAAGGGTCACGTATTCTTCCTGCAAAAATTCCCCGTACTTTTTAAGAAGGCGTTCGAGACGGATGTGAATGTCATGATCTATTTGGTGGATTTCTTTGCGGATGGCTTTTAATTCTGCGCTGGCGTTGTCATAAATTTTGCCTGAAGGCTCGATGGTAAACCGGATTTGCTGCAAAAGCTTTTCCTGGCTGCGCAACTGCCTTAAAATATCCTGAAGCGAAGGATACTTTTCCTCAGTTTTTTGGCTGAAATTGATCGCCTCGCTCACCAGTTCCAGAAAGTTCTGCAATTCAAGAAATTCTTTGATTTCCAGAAAACTTTCAACCGGTTCTATTTTATTCAACAAAATCCGAATATCAAAGAAATCCCAGATGGGAAAGCCGCCTTCAACCTGATACACATCGCGCATATCACGAACTTCGTCGAGGCTTCGCTTAAGATGTTCGCGATTATTGACGGGTCGCAGCGATTTAAGACGCGCCTTGCCGTTTTCGGTCACACAGCGCGTCGAAATAATATCCAGAATTTTGTCAAATTCCAAAGATTCGCGGGCTTTTTCAAATCCGAACATAATACTCAGAAGGGCTTTAACATTTTAAAAATCGTCGAGTCCGCAGAGCGCATCATTTGTTGCACCTGTTTTTGGACAACCGCGCCCGGAATAAGAGCCATTAAAATTTGATAGATCCAGGTGGAAAAATAGATAACATAAGGCCAAAGAACACTTTCACCGGCGCCGACCTTTTGAAGCGCCGCCGGAGCAAAAGGCAAAAGGCGAATGATAAAAAGAATGATGCTTAAAAAGAAAAGACTTTTCAGCAAACCGAACAATCCTCCGCCAAGGCGATTCAACGGCTGCAAAAAAGCAAACTTGATTATTTTTTCAAGGAATACGCCAAAAAGACGAAGCGCAATATTTATGGCGATAAATATCAAAGCAAAAGATAGAATTCGGGCGCCTGTTTTCGGAAACCCATTAAAGGTATTCATAAATATCACGCTGAGGGGTTCAAAAAATGAAAATGCCAAAATATATCCCAGAACAAGCGCCAGAATAATGATCAATTCTTTTATCAGTCCACGGAAAATACCACGAACCGTAAAGTAAGCAATAAAGATCAGTAAAAAAATATCAAGGCTATTCATTGAGATAATTTTGTAAGTCGTTCTCGAACAATTTGCTGGACTTCTTTGCCGTCGGCTTTGCCCTGAACCTGTTTCATTACCGCGCCCATAACTTTACCCAAATCTCTGACAGAAGTCGCGCCAACCTGTTCGATAACCTGATTAACAATATTTATTACTTCTTGCCCGGAAAGCTGCTCGGGTAAATATTCCCGAAGAAGCTGCAACTCTTTTTGTTCCTTATCCGCAAGGTCCTGACGGTTTCCCTGTTTATAAAGTTCAATAGCCTCTTTACGCCGCTTAACAGCCCTTTGAATGACCGCAAGAACATTGTCTTCCGTTAATTCTTTCGGACGAAGTTTTATCCTTTCGTCCTTGATCTGAGCCATGAGACCGCGCAATGTTTCCACTTTAAAGCGGTCGCCCGCTTTCATGGCTGTTTTCAAATCTTCCTGAATTTTGCTTTCCAGGTTCATTAGTAACGCCTATCTGTTCATTTCCGCCATTAACTTTCTCATTTTACGACGGGCTTGATTCAGACGACGCTTTTTTTGTTCACTGGGTTTTTCATAATGCTGATGACGTTTGATATCTGCCATCAAACCCGACTTTTCACAAGCTTTGGTAAATCGTTTAAAAGCTTTTTCGAAGGGTTCGTTTTCTCTGACTTTCACTGTAATCATAAGTTACAATGTTCTCCTTTCTTGTTGGTTTCACAATTAATAGGCATATTTATCCGGATTTTTAATCATATCGATTTCATATTCAGCCGGCTGTTTCCATGTACGATTTTTAGCCGCTTTTTCATAGTATTGCAAGGCTTTTTGTTTCTGTCCGCGTAATTTGTAAACCTCGCCCAAATAGAAATTCGCGCCCGCTTTAATCGTTGCGCTTCTGCTGAATTGCGTGGCTTTTTTAAGAGCGGCTTCGGCTTCTTTAAATTTTTTGACCTCTACAAGCACCTTACCCATGCGATAATAATAATCGCCCTTAAGATTCTTTTTCCGTTCGTTTTCAACAGCCTTTTTGAAGGCGCTTATCGACTCGTCATATTTTTTTAACTTTTCCAGAGTCAATCCAAGAATATTGTAAGCCTTGGAATATTTCGGTTTTGCCTGAACCGCCTTTTGCAAATATTCCTCCGCCTTCGAATAATTTTTGGCTTCATAATACAGCTTCCCGAGTCCGTAGTTGGCTTTCGGAGATTTATCGTTAAAAGCTAATACCGCCTGAAAGGTGGCAATCGCTTCCTGACTTTTTCCTTCATCAGCCAATAAATTACCGAGAGCAATATAAGCCGTTTCAAACTTTTTGTTTAAATTTATAGCTTTTTTAAATTGCGTTTTTGCTTCTTCATATTTACGCAATTTTTTATAACAATAACCCATCATATAATGCGCTTCGGGAAAACTGTCGTCTTTTGCCACCGCAGTCTCAAATTTGGCAATTGCTTCCTGATACTTCTGCTTTTTCGCAAGATTCAGTCCGGCATTATATGCTTGCCCTGCCTCCGGACTGCGAGCTTTTTTCTGCGCCAATAAAGCGGAACTCGCGACAAGCAGTGCAATTATTAAAAAAGCGATTGTTCTATAATTTCTCACTTGGCTACCTCCTTAGTGAATTAACCTAAATTTCTAATATAATATTTTATTGAATTGCTATCAAGTCTCAATTTCATCGTTTCCTCGCTTTTTACGCTCTTTCCGCTCTTTTGATTCCATTTCCTCAATAAATTTTTTTATTTTCTCATTAATCCGAGATTCAATAGCAAACATGGCATCCGGAATATTCAAATAACTCGTGGTTCTTAATTCCAGATTATTGACAAAATTCTCCAGCTCCTGAAGAACAAAGGTGATCCGCTGCGTTTCTTTAATGCTCACCTGTATTAATTTTTCGACTCTGTCCTTATCCGATTTATCCTGCTGACACAGTTGCGCATAGCCGTAAATTGTAGTGGTTGAATTGTTGATATAATGCGCCAGAGTAGTTAAAACCTGTCGCAGCGTTTCAATTTGAGCGTTAAAGCGTTCCTTTTTTAATTCTTTTTCCTTTAACAAATTTTGCGTCTCGTAGTCTCTTATGGACCGCTCCACAACATTGGGAAGTAAAATTAATGTTTGAGGCGATTTCATTAAAAAATCCGTTGCTCCCGTCTTTAAAGTATTGATTGCTATTTCCAATTCGCGGTTGCCGGTAACAACCAGTATCGGCACATCTGTTTGCTGTCGTATTTCCTTAACCAGCTCTTCGCCTGTGGTATCGGGTAAATTAAAATCGACTATGATGAGCGCCGCTTTGGCAATATCGGACTTTTTTACTTCCGCCTTGCCGGATCGGACGACAATCCGGAAATCAAAATTTTCTTCAAGTATTTGTTTTTCCAGATTCGCATAGTGTATATCGTCTTCGATAAGTAGGATACTATCCTTATTCCGTTTTAATTTTCCCGGTTTCAACGAAATTCTCCTCGACCCTTTTGAAAAAAGAATATAGCTTTTGAACGGGCAAATAAAAATTTTAGTTCATTCCCGACAAATAATCCGCTTTTCGCCATATCTACGCTATAACCCAACACGAATGCTCTTTTAATCCGCAGCTAAGCAAATTCTCAAAAATCCGTTTGCAAAAAAACAGTTGTAAAGCTATATAAAATTTTCCTTTAAATCCAATTTTTTCTCAAAAGGACAAAAGAGGAACAGAAATTGAGGTTGCGGTAAAAAATTAAATTCAAAATCGGCGTTTGATTTTTAACTGCGGAAGAAAAAGAGGCTGATTGCCGGAACCAGCCTCAAGCCCGAATAATTCTCTATTCCTTTGTTTTAACTCTTTCAAGATATTTACCGTCGCGGGTATCGATGCGAACGATCTCGCCTTCTCCGATAAAAGGAGGAATCTGAACTTTTAATCCGGTTTCCAGAACAGCCGGTTTGTAAGATGACGTAACGGTTGCCGTTTTAAGAGTGGGTTCCGTTTCCACAACCTTAAGATCAACCGAAAGCGGTAATTCCACGCCGATCGGTTTTTCTTTGTAAAAGTTCACATCAACCACAGTATTGGGTAAAAGATAGAAAACCGCGTCTCCCAAAAAATCTTTATTGATGGGAATTTGTTCGTAAGTTTCCTGATCCATAAATATAAAATTATCGCCGTCTTCGTAAATGTATTCCATTTTGCGGGTTTCCAATTCGGCTTTTTCCACGTTTTCGTCGGGGCGGTAGCGCTTTTCGGCGTTTTGACCGGTCTGGATATGTTTCATTTTCGTCTGAACCACAGCCTGCCCTTTGCCCGGCGTAATATGCGTCACGTCGGTCAGTACGTACAAATCGTTATTAAAAAGAATAATATTGCCTTTGCGCAACTGAACTGCTTTAAGCTTCATTATAACCTCCTAATTTTGCTCTCATATTTTTAAATTTATCAATATCCAAACGAAACTTAAACAAACGACTCTTTTCTTTAACCCAATTTTGATAATCCGCGGATTCAAACAATTCTTTTAAATCGGAATGTAAAGGCACAATCTGTTCGCCGATGATCCATTCCATGGGTCTATTTTGAATTTCATCGATCACGACTCCCCATTCCACCGCCCATGATATCATATCCGGCGAATAATCCTTTAGATCGCGGCATAAAGCCATGAATCGCGCCTGATTTTCGGGATTTAAGTAATAGAATATTCTTGAATACAAATAGGCGTTATGAAAATGATCGGGCGTGTTCAGCAATCCGGCTAAATGCAAGCGCCAGGCTGTAATAATAAGAATTTCCACGGCTTTTGAAGCCATGCCCAGTCCGGGATGTTTTTGTCCGGGCAGACGCGGTTTTTCGTCGGAAAAACTCTTGTTCGGATTTTGCATACACAACCATTCAATGGCAAGAGATTCGAACATCTTGCCGTTAAGCCTGTTGGAAAAGGGCATTTGAATTTCTATTACTTTTTTCCTCAGTACAACTTCAATCAATAAACGACTGCTGTCCGCCTTGCCGTCGTAAATAATAAGGCGGTGAATATAAGGATCGCTGGTGTCTATTTCAAAAATAAGATCGTTAAAACCGCGTTCTTTCAACTGCTTGATAATGCCGTATCGCTCAAAAGCGGTTTGAATGCCCTTCTTTGAATAGAAACCGAGAAAAAGTCCCTCCGAGCGACGGGCAATATTCACCTCGAACAAATCTTTTTCGGAAAAAAAAGCGTCCGATGTGTTGGATTCCTGCAATTCGGCGATTGTCAGCCGTTTTGCTATTCGCCAGTAACGTTTCGGTATTTTGTATTTCATTTTTTACTCATCTTTTGTTTTTCAGACAATAGGCAATAAAATCATAGTACACTTCCCAACTATCCTTTCCGTATCCGCCGCCGGCTAAAATTATCAGCGGAATATCGCGGGAGCGCACCAACCGGTAAACAAATAAATTCCTTTCCAGCATTCCTTCGCGGCTCAAATTCATATCGCCGATGGCGTCTTTTTCGTACGGATCGGAACCGGCGATGTAAAAAACCACATCCGGGCAAAATTCCTCGAAAACAGAGGGAAGCTCCTGCTTTAAAATAGTCATATAAGCAGCATCATTGCAATGGGGAGGAAGAAGAATATCAAGATTATGCGGTCGATCGACTTCTACCCAGGTATCCGCGTGCATGGAAAAAGTAAAAACGTCTTCGTCGTCCTGAAAATAGAGTAAAGTTCCGTTTCCCTGATGATAATCCAGATCGATAATCAGATAACGGCGGGCGCGATCCAGCGAACGGAATTTTTCAATGGCTATAGCCACGTCATTTAACAAACAAAATCCTTCGGCTCGATCCGGATGGGCGTGATGATAACCTCCTCCCAGATTAAATGTGGGAATGTTTTTGTGCAGAGCAAAAGCCGTCGCCAACAATGTGCCTCCGGTTACGGCGCGGTAATACTCCAAAATAGAATTGTAAAACATATTTACCGCGTCGAGTCGCAAAATCTGACTGACATAGTGGGGATCCTGAAGTCTTTTGAGATAGATATCCGTGTGCACAAGTCGTATTTCATCATACGAGCACAGAGAGGGACTTAAAATATTCCTGCGCGTAAGAAGCCGTTCTTTGACCAGCCGATCCCGGATTTTCTTAAAGCGCATGATATCAAAGGTCTGGTGTTCGCCCACAGACGGCAATCCGTAAATGTAATCGGAAGAATAAACCACCCGGACATATTCGCGTCGAAAAGGATTCCACATTCTCAAATTTCGCCTGCCCAATTTTCATGGAACATCCTTGTAATCTCCTCCGGTTGGCAAGTGATCGATAAAATTTTCAATAGTTTAACATACGCCGCTTCCACGGTCATTTCTCCGATGCTTTGCGCTCCCGAAAGCATGGCTTGATGCCCGCATTCATACAATTGCAGATCTACCTTACCCTGAATTGATTGGCTGCCGATAAAAACGCTTAACCCTCTGCCAACCGCATTTTTAATAAAGTTAATCCATTCGGGATCGGGAAAGGGCACATTACCCGACCCAAATCCCAAAAGAATCAATGCTTTCAGGTCTTCATCCAATATGGGCAGAAAATAGTCCGGTGTCAAGGAGGGCTGAACGGGAAGTACGACAACCTTCGGTTGAAATCCGGGAAGATGCATTACCGGACCATCGCTGTAAAGCATTCTGCGCGTGTCGATATCTATGGTAACGCCGATCTCTCCCAATAAAGGAAAATTGGGCGATTCAAAGGCGTGATAGCTTTTAATACTGATCTTTTTTGTCCTGTTGCCGCGCATAATTCTTTGATTAAAAACGATCAACACCTCCCGCAGGTCCATGGTCGCCAATTCGATGGCGTCAATCAGATTCAGGCGGGCATCGGAACGCGATTGAGAAAGCGGACGTTGCGAGCCTGTAAGGATAACGGGTTTATCGAGATTCCTTAACGAAAACGATAACGCCGACGCGGTGTAGGTCATGGTATCGGTGCCGTGGATGACTACAAATCCGTCGTATTCATTCCATTTTGAGTAAATAATAGCGCTCAATTGATCCCAATCGCGGATTCCCACATTAGAGCTGTCTTTGTTGAAGGGAGTCACAACATCGATTTCCGCCAGCCGGGTTATTTCCGGAACAAGATTCAGAATGTGATCCTGAATTTCGGCGGGAGCAAGACTGCGATCGGGTTCTACGGGAACCATTCCGAATGTGCCGCCCGTATGGACAAGAAGGATGTTTTTCATTTTATTGACCTCGAATGTTAAGGTTCAAAAACAACATCGTCATAAAAGATGTAATTTAAGCGTAGAATAAGGATTAGTTCAAATTTAAAACCGAAGCGGCGGATTTATGATTTATGATTTATGATTGATGATTGATGATTGATGATTTAATTTTGGTTAAGAGTTAAGCGGCTTCTCTGTTTATCGTAATGAGTTATCCTCACAATCGCTTAAAAGTTTAAATAATTCAAC
>JAADIP010000138.1 GCA_013151275.1 Calditrichota bacterium
ACGCATCACGCATCACGCATCACGCATCACGCATCACGCATCACGCATCACGCATCACGCATCACGCATCACGCTTAACTCTTAACCCTTAACCCTTAACCCTTCCCCCGGCATCCGGAAGCGGGATTTCATTGCAAAAAGCAAGTCTATGAAATCAAATATTTGATCCTGTGAAAAATTATTTGTACAATTTAAAAGTTTTGGCTTTTCTTATGGTTCTAAAAGCAAAACAAAAAATGCGACTGAAAATTAACGGGAGCAGCATAAAAAAGGGCGCTAATTCGGAACAAAAAAGTAATTCGTCAAATTTTTGATACAGATTTTAAATTTAGTTCCGAAACTTTAATCAGATCCTTTTACAAAGTGCGCAAGCGATGCGAAATCGTTGCCGATAAACAAAAACAGACTAAGTATTGGAGAATTTGAAGATGATTAGCGAATTTGTAACCGATACCGAAATTTTGGTTCCTGCGATCACTACAGAGCAAATGCGGGAAGTGGATCGAATTGTGGTGGAAGAGACCGGACCCAATCTATTCCAGATGATGGAAAACGCCGGTCGGAATCTGGCGCTGACCGCCATGGAAATAATGGGCGACGGGTGGAAAGACGCCGCCTATCTTATTCTTGCGGGAACGGGCGGAAACGGCGGCGGAGGTATTTGCGCCGCACGACATCTGGCTAACCGCGGCTTGAAGGTTTACCTCTGCATCACAAATCCGGATCGGCTCGGAGAGATGCCGGCGATTCAACGCAAAATTTACCGCGCGGCAAACGGAACCGAGGTTCTTTTGAGCGATCTTGATAAAATACAGCCAACCATTATTTTGGATGCCGTCATCGGTTACAACCTTAAACAGGCTCCTGCCGGTCCCGCTCTGGAAATGATTCGTTGGGCAAATCAAAGCGACGCCTTAAAACTTTCGCTGGATACGCCCTCGGGTGTGGATTCCACTTCAGGGGAAACTCCGGGAGAGTTTATTCGCGCCGCAAAAACACTGACCCTGGCTCTGCCTAAAACGGGTCTTTTGCCCGAGAAGACGGGCGACTTAATTTTATCCGATATCGGGATTCCCGCAAAAGTCTATTCAAAATTGGGACTGGAAGTAAGCGCAGAGCTGTTTGACAAACGATTCAGAGTGCCTTTAAAAGCAAAACAATGAGTTTCTATGTTTTCCAGTAAATCTTTTTTTCGGAAAGCCAATAGACGAGGTAAGATAAAATAATAGTGTAACCCAGACCCCGCAAAAATCCCAGCCACGGGTCCGCGGTCCATTGATTGATAATTATCTCCAGACCCGTCAGGCTTAAAACGGGCAAAATAAAATTGGCAATTCCCACATAAGCAATCATGGGATTCCGCCCGTTACCCGTCAAGAGTTTGAACCAGAACGGTTTTCTGAAGAGAGATTCAATAAGCGTAAAGCCGATCAGTAAAAAAATTGAAAGCGCGGTAGTGATCAGATAATAACTCATGGTCGGATGATCTTTTTTGATCCCCCCTTCGTAGGGTTCGAAAACGAGACCGAGTATCATCCAGTAACACGCCCATTGAAATAATTTTTTCAGGAATTTTTCCGTCGCGGATTTGTCGTCCCTGAGTAAATACCACCCGCTCAATAGCAGACCCAATGTCGCCAGATTATTGAAGATCAACCAGCGAGCCTGCAACCCGATGAGATTGACAAGTAAAACGGAAAACATGATCAAGACAATGAAAATCTGTTTTCGGCGCGACCAAAAAAATTCGCTTTGAACGGATTCATTCACTTCTTTTAACCATGAAACCAGATAATCGCCGATAATTGTCCCCGGAATGACCACAAACAGATACTGATGATAGTACAGAGAATAAAGCCACGGCAAAGGTCGGAAATCCCAAAGCCACTGAATCCATCCCGGTTCGGTGTGCGCAAGCCGAAAGCCGATCAAAACGCCCAAAACTCCCAGCCTGATCAGATGATTTTCACGGGTAAAAATCCATATCAGCGCCCCGGAAAGATAGACGTTGGTCAGAACAATGATGATAATATCGGATCGGTAAAGAGAAAAGCCGCCGCCGTCCGGGTATCTCAAAAGCGCGAGTAAAATTAAAGCGGCAAGCCACGAAACAGCTTTGAAAATATAACGCCGTTTTGCGCTCCAGCGGGAGGGCAGTCGAACAAACACGGCAAACATGACGCCAAAACCGATCAATCCTAAGATCCGCGCCGAATCGGGAAGCTGCGGATTGATGATGTGCGGGCGGATATGAAACAGAAAGACGGCAAAAAAAGCCAATAAAAAGGTTCGCTCAAAAACGTGCGTCAGAGTTTTGGTTAAGGTTCCTTTTTGCAGGCGCCGGTTTAAAGCCAGCGGGATGGCGGCGCCGAGGCAGAAAAGAAACAAAGGAAAGACAAGGTCAACCCAGGTGAAGCCGGGTAAATTGGGATTGAATTCCCTGGTCGGCGGAGGCAGTTGCGCGTGATACATCCAGGCGGGCAGACCGGTGAAGGGTATGGTTCCGGTCAGCACCATGGTCAAAATGGCAAATCCGCGCAAAGCATCCAGATTTGAAGCGCGACGCATGCTTTTCCCCGTTACTGTTTGCGAGCCGCGATGATTACAACGGGCTCTTTTGCGGGCATGTTTTTTAATTCAACGTCCACCAGCGCCGTAATCTGACCGGCTTCAACCAGACCGGTCATGTCGATAATACGCGCTGAAACCAGGAGAAAAATATCGGGAACCAGCGGACCCGCATCGCCGTACGTGGTTAATTCTTCGATTAAATTGGTAATACCGGAACGGACGCCTTCAACGGTTACCTGAACGACCTCGCAGTCATTAACCTGCAAGCGGATTACTCCCTCGCGATCGATGACGCGAACGGTGCGGTATTGCCGGCGGAAAAGACCAAAGAGCCGCGTTTGCGTTTTAAGCGCCGTAAAGGCTGATAAATAAGAGGTTTTTCCACTGAGGGTAACCTGGTTTTGAGGACAGCGTAAAACCTGCGCAGCCAGAGAGAGCAGCTCTTTATCGCTTTTGGGTTTTAGCTGTAAATCGCGCATGCGCATTTCGCCGGAACCCGTTGCAACGGCGATCAGTCGTTTGTTTCTGGAATCCACTTCCACGCTTACTTCAATGCTTTCGGGCACGGCGCCCATTGATTGAACGCTTTCCACGGCTTCCTGCCTGATTGACAGGATATCGGCTTCGGTCGGTTGAATCACCGTGCGTTCAATCGTATCGCGGATGATGCCAAGCGCCGCTCCGATAGCCGAAAGAACTTCCGTGTTTTCGGCAATGGAATGGGGTAAACCGAGGTGTTCGGCTGTAAAAGGAACAATCGCCGGAGCACCGCCTCCTCCTCCGATCAACTTGATTAAATCGACGTCCAATTTGTATTCACGCGCCAGTTGATTGATGGTTGGTTTGATTTTCTCGGCGGCGATGGTCAGAATTTGGCGCGCAAGCTCCTGAGGTTTTTGCCCCAGCTTTTCGGCAAAGGCGTTAAAAAAATTCTCAAGCGCTTTTAAGTTTGCCAGACCGTGTCCCGTGGTTTTTACGTAACCCGTAAAATTAGCCGCGCCCGTGGGAGTGATGGTGTAACGTTTGTCGTCGTTTGTTGTTGTGATGTAAAAATAGTCTTTGGGATCGCCGGGCAGGGGCTGGAATGTGTGAATCGAAATCGAATCGAAATCGGAGCGCCGGGCAAAAGAGATGTAATCGAGATTGGCAATGTGCGCGCTGCGGGGACCCACATCAATGATCTTTTTACCGGAAAGGCGCGGCATGGAACCGCCCGCAATTCCCAATGTCCGCACATCCAGCGTCCGGACGTACAGCCGGTGTCCTCCGACGCGGGCTGTTTTAACCTGCGGTTTGCCGTGTTTAATCACCGAAATATCGGTGGAAGTTCCTCCCACTTCGATGAAAATTCCGTCAGAAATTTTTACGTACATTAAAGCCGCAGCCACGCCCGCCGCCGGTCCGGACAGCATGGTCAAAATGGGGCGTTTGCGCATTTCGTTAATGTCCATAATTCCGCCGTCGGAACGCATGATCATTAAAGGCGCGCGAATTCCGCTTTTGCGAACGGATTCTTCGGTGAGATTGGCTGTTTCTAACATTTTGGGCAGCATGCTGGCGTTAATGGCAGCAGTTCGGGTTCTGATGCGCAGACCGTAAAGTTTGGTGATTTCGCTGGCTGCCGTCGCCTGATATCCCATTTCTTCGGCGACTGTTTTTACAAGGAGTTCGTTTTCGGGATGATCCACGCCAAACGCCTCGCTGGCAACAATCACTTCCGCGCCCTTTGAAACGAGAGAATCGACGGCTTCCGCGGCGCGCTCGCGGGTTAACGGTTCTTCCAAATCCAGATACGCGTGATGCGTCTTAAGAAATTTTTCGGGCGCAAGTTCGATGTGCTTTAAATTCGTCTCTCTGGCGGCAATTTTACCCTGCAATCCTTTGCCCATGCCGATAATGCCAACCGTTGCAACGTCGCCTTCCAACAGGGCGTTGGTAGCCTGTGTGGTGGAATGCGCGATAAGGATCACCTCGTCCGGATCGATTTTGGCTTCATCCAGCACTCTGTGCAATGAATCGACCACGCCGCGGGCGACGCCTTCTTTTGCCCGGTGAGTGGTGGGCACGCAGGCTTTTCCCACTATGGAGTAATCCGCAATATCCACAGCCACGGCATGGGTAAAGGTGCCTCCCACATCAATTCCGATTTTGATTTTTCGCTGCGATTTCATAAATGTTTTCCGGTTTTTTTCAATTTCTTTTTCAACAATCACTTAAAAAATATCAGAGCCGAAGCCGTCAAACCGATAAAAGCAACGACCCAGGTAAAGGGAATCGTGTTCCACAATACCTTTTGAACGTCAACCTGCATTTCGTTGGCGAGCCAGACATTGTGCGTATTGGTGGGATCGCTGATGCCCTGTACCTGACCCACAGCCATTAACAGTCCCATAATTGCGCCCGGATGCATTCCGCTGGCAAGAAAAACCGCCGCAAGACCGTAACCCATTCCCCATACGTTTAACGGTCCCCTGTACAGCGCAAGGGGAGCGGCTATTCCGAACAAGACGACATAAATCAATCCGTTTTGCGGCACAAGCTGGCTCATTACCGGACGAAGCAGCGTTAACACGGGCCATCCGCCTTCCCAGCTTTGGGCGGGACCCATGATGGCGTTGAGCAGCATTCCGATTCCGAACATCAGAACAACCGCGGGCATCACGACGCCGCCGCCTTCCAAAACGGCTCCGATGAAGGTGTTCAAATGACCTTTGCGATAGGTTGAAAAATAAGCGTAAATCAAACCGCAAATAAAGGCGGCAATGAAATTCATGCTGAAAATAAGAATTAGCAGTAACGGAATTAAAGGACTTAAGTACGCAGTCCAGTGAATTTTGTGAAGGGTGTTCGATCGCTGCGAAACGGCAAATTTTAAACTTAATAAAAACGAAAAAGCCATGAACAGACCCAAAAGAAGTTTTAAACCGTAAAGACCTCTTTTAACGCCGCCTTCAATCCATTGCCGCCAATCCGCGTTAAGCTGTCCGTAGAGTAAAAACAAGAGAACCAGAATCCCTATAGTAAAAAGACTGTTGCGAATGATTTTTTTAAAGGGTAAATCGTGTCCGTCTCTGTAAAGTTGGATGGTAATGTAACAGAGACCCATGATAAAAGTAATTCCGAACATGACCAATGCAAAAGGACGAATTTCATCGATTCCCAGTCCCATCACGTCCACATAAACAGCCCAGTTGCCGGCGTTCATTATTCCGCCCATGGAAAGCCCGATTAAAAAAATACCGACCACCGACATGGCGCTTAATCCGACCGAAGAAAGAATGGGTAAGACGATGGTGGCTACCATGATAATGGCTCCCAAACCGCCGAGCGTAGTAAAGAGAAGGGTAATCAAAATAAGCATGAGCACGGAAATAGTCCAGGGATTATCGCCGGCTAACTCGGCGCCCTGTTTAATCATGTTTTCAGCCACGCCCGTTTTTTGCAGCAGAATACTCAGCATGCTTCCGAAAAGAGCCACGGTATAGGCGTTGTGCAATTTGAGAGCGCCTTCTCCGATTACAAACTGCATGGTATCGGCGACGGAAACGCCGCTGACCGGAGGAATTAAAAAAGCCATCAGGGGCAGGGCGATCAGTGCCGGAATTTTGCGTAAAAACATGGCGACAGCCATAATTAAGAAGATAAATAAAAAGGCGAAAAGTTGAATTGTTTCCATAAAACCTAAGACCGACTTTATTTAACAAAAAAAATAATGTATATTTATTTTGTAAATTGGTTATGTAAGTTAACTAACTTATTGTTAAATTGCACAAAAAAATTAATGCAATAATTAAAATATTTTAGAAAAAAGGAGGTTGATCGTCAAATAAAAACCTTTGAAAAATCCGCTGAACTGTTGTTCGGGCAGCGTTTTGAAAATTTTGATTTAACCGGCTTCAAAAGATCGGAGCCAAACGGAAATTGAAACAGGCGGAAAAGCATCGCCCTCAAACGCGCGCACGGCAAAAGGCGGGAAGCGGCACATTCCTGAAAACAACGGATCTTTTCACAAAGGACGGCTATCGACCACTATCGGGCGGGAAAGGAAAGAAGCATTTTAATTTTGCAACATGAAATGCGTATTACGGATTTGACAAACTCGTCAAAATGAAATAACATGAATATTTATTCGTTTGTAATATCGACGATCCGATTACTGCTTTTTCCCCCGAAGCGGAGAAGGTAAAGTCGGGGAGTCTCAAGGTTATCAATATTCGGAGGAGAATAAGCGCAAATTCGCTTTTTACAAATTATTCGAAGTTAAGCTTTAAATATTTTTTTTGAATTGTATTTTAATGTATTTTAGAGGAGAGAGATAAAAATGTTAAAAAAAGCGGATACACAATTGATAAAACTTCTTAACGAGATTCAAATTTTAAATTTAATCCGCGAAGAAGGACCCATTTCCAGGATTGAAATAGCCCGTCGGATTCAAATGTCCAAAGTCGCGGTATTTGAGATCATTAACCGTTTAATAGACGCGGGTTTTGTGATCGACGTGGGCAAGGGCGAATCGACCAGCAAAGGAGGCAAACGTCCCTCGCTGGTAAAGTTAAATCCCGAAAATCATTACGTGATCGGAATAGAATTCAGGCGCAGGGAAGCGCAGATCAGTCTTGCCAATATTGAAGCGGAGATCATTAATTCGACCCGGCTGAAATATCCGGTGGGCGCAAAGCCGGAAGAGGTCTTCAAAAAAGTATTTCGGAAAATAAACAATCTTTTAAAGAACGCCGGAGTTCAGCAGGAGCAGCTGATTTCGATCGGAATGGGCGTTCCGGGTTTGATCGATTATCAGAAAGGTCAGCTCCGTTTCGCGGACACCCTGCGCGGCTGGGCTGAGGTTCCCATAGCCAAAATTTTCAGCGAAAAATTCAATGTCCCTACTTTTCTTGAAAATGATGTTAATACCATAACCCTTGGCGAGAGTATTCTGGGAGCGGGCAGAGAGGAATCGGACATAGCCTGTGTTTGGGTCGGCGAGGGACTCGGAGCGGGTTTGATCGTTAATAATCAGCTTATTCAGGGATTCGGCGGAGGCGCTGGTGAATTGGGTTATCTGGTGCTGGATCGATTCTGCGAACCCGTGCAGCATTTGACCACGCTTTACAGAGGACAAAAATACTTCGGCGATATTCTTTCGGAATCCTATCTGCAGGAGGTTCTGATCAATAAGCTGGCGGAGACCAACGGAACAAAAATAAAACATCTGACCCTGGAGAAACTCCTGAGGTCAAAAAACTATCTGCCTCTTTTCCGGGACATTCTCGACGAATTCGCCTATCTTCTCGGAATCGCCTGTTCGACTTTAATCAAAATCGTTAATCCCAAAGTGTTGATTTTAAGCGGCAAGGTGATCGATAACAGTCCTTATGTGTTTGACAGAGTGCGCGAATTCATCAAAGACAGCGCCAAGGACATTTCGTTTTTCAGCACAAAATTGGTCAAAGGGGAGCTGAAAGACGAAGCCGGATTGCGCGGAGCGATTGCCCTGGCACTGCAAGTGATATTCGAATCGCGCGCTGCGACGAATCGTCAACAATTCTGAGTATTTTAATTTTTTTAAGGAAGGCGTAAAATTTGTCCCGATTGGAAAAAATCCGCCGCAATTCAGATAAAAAAAATTGAATAAAATGTAATTTTTTTGTAATAACTCTCAATTCAAAAATTAAGCATTGCCATTCGGAATATACTAAGAGGATTGTTTATGAAACTCAAGCTTATTGATCTCTTAATTATTCTTGCCTACCTGATAATTGTTGTTTCCATCGGTTTTTTTGTCATGCGCCGCGCCGGAAAGAATATCAAATCGTATTTCCTCGGTGAAAATACCATGCCCTGGTGGCTTCTCGGCGTTGCCAATGCCTCTTCCATGTTCGATATTACCGGTACCATGTGGAGCGTTTACATCCTTTTTGTTTACGGATTAAAAGCGGTCTGGCTGCCCTGGATGTGGCCCACGTTTAATCAGGTTTTTTTAATGATCTATCTTTCGATATGGATCCGCAGGTCTAATGTGATTACCGGAGCGGAATGGATTACCACCCGCTTTGGCGAAGAAAAGGGCGGAGAGCTTTCGCGAATCAGCGTGGTTATCTTTGCCTTGATAAGCGTGATCGGATTTTTGAGCTATGCTTTTAAGGGAATCGGTAAATTTGCCGCCGTCTTTTTGCCCTGGGATTTGTCGCCGGATATGTACGCCATTATTCTGATGAGTATTACCACAATCTATGTGATCACAGGCGGAATGTACAGCGTTGTGCTGACCGACTTGCTGCAGTTCAGCATTATGACCGTTGCCGCGATTTTTATCGGCATCATTGCTATTGACAAGGTGAGTCCCGCACAGATCGCCGCAATTGTTCCTAACGGCTGGCACGATCTCTTTTTTGGGTGGAAATTGAATCTGGACTGGAGTCAGGTGCTGCCTTCGGTTAATCAACGCATTGCTCTGGACGGATGGAATCTCTTTACGATCGTATTTATGATGATGTTGTTTAAAGGCTTTCTGGTGAGCATGGCGGGACCTTCTCCGAATTATGATATGCAGCGGGTTCTGGCGACCAGAACTCCGAAGGAATCGGCGCTTATGAGCGGAATTGTCTCTGTTTGCCTTGCGCCGCGCTGGATAATGGTTACGAGTATCACGGTTTTGGCGCTGGTCTTTTTTATGCCGCAATTGAGCGCCATGGGAACCAATCTCGATTTTGAGATGATTTTGCCGTACGTGGTGAACAATTTTATTCCCACCGGCTTGTTGGGACTGCTGCTTGCCGGATTGCTGGCTGCGTTTATGTCCACCTTTGACGCCACGGTTAACGCCGGCGCCTCGTATATCGTGAACGATATTTACAAACGATACATCAACCCCAAAGGAAGCGACAAACAGTTTGTAACAATGAGTTACATCGCCTCGGTGGTTCTTGTGGTTATCGGAATGATCGCCGGATTTTACGCCGAAAACATCAACACAGCCATGCAGTTTATCGTTTCCGGATTATGGGGCGGCTACACTGCTCCCAATTTTCTGAAATGGTACTGGTGGCGGTTCAACGGATACGGTTTTTTCTGGGGAATGATTTCGGGTATCGCCGCAGCTCTGTTAATGCCGTTGCTGTTCCCCAGCGTTATCGCTCTTTACACGTTTCCTTTTATTTTCTTTGTTTCGTTGATCGTTTCGATTGTAGCCAGTTATCTTACGCCTCCGGAAAAAGATGAAATTTTAAAAGCGTTTTATAGTTCGGTGCGACCGTGGGGTTTCTGGAAACCCGTTCATGAAATGGTTGTCCGCGAAAACCCGAATTTCAATGAAAATAAAAACTTTAAAAGAGATATGGTCAATGTGGTAGTGGGAATTGTGTGGCAGCTAATGTTGGTTCTTATACCGGTTTATCTTGTTCTGGAGCAGATGAACGGTCTGATGATTTCCATAACCATTTTGGTGACCACTTCGCTGTTCTTAAAGCTTAACTGGTACAATAAATTGGAAGAAAATTAAAAACCGCCGACTTCTGAAAAGCAAAACGATGTGTTTTTATTGATTCCCCGCTCCCTGCCCCGCAATGCGGGCAGGGGGAAGAGGGAAAGTCGAAAAAATGCCCGATATCCGATTTAAAACAAGAAATTATTTGTTAATCCCGCTTCTTATTTTTATTCTGAAAA
>JAADIP010000211.1 GCA_013151275.1 Calditrichota bacterium
GGCATGGCAACCTGGCGGAACGCGCTCTTAAACCGGTTATTCCGCCGGCGGAAGATTTCCCCTACACCATTCGCATTGTATCCGAAATTCTTGAATCCAACGGTTCTTCGTCAATGGCGACGGTCTGCGCCGGATCGATGGCGTTAATGGCGGCGGGCGTTCCCGTAAAGAGTCCGGTTGCCGGAATTGCCATGGGATTGATCAAAGAAGACGACAACATCGCCATTCTGTCGGATATTTTAGGCGATGAGGATCATCTCGGAGACATGGACTTTAAGGTCGCCGGTACGGAAAAGGGCATTACCGCCGTGCAGATGGATATTAAAATCGACGGTATTTCGGAAGAAATAATGGCTTCGGCTTTGCAGCAGGCGCATGAAGGACGCCTCCACATAATGCAGAAAATGAACGAGACCATAGACAAGCCGCGTCCCGAAATCAGCAAATGGGCTCCGAAGATTATCGAAATACAGGTGCCTGTGGATAAAATCGGTTTGATTATCGGACCGGGCGGAAAGACCATCCGCAGCATTATCGAAGAATCCGGAAACGAAATCGATATTAATATTGACGAAACCGGCAGGGTAACGGTCGCTTCTCCCGATACGGAAGCCGCCGATAAAGCTAAAAAAATAATCCTCTCCATGATAGAAGAACCTATTATCGGCAAGGCTTATCGCGGAATCGTCAAGCGGGTTAAGGATTTTGGCTGTTTTGTGGAATTTTTGCCGGGTCGCGAAGGAATGGTTCATATTTCGGAATTGGATGTTCAACGCACTAACCGCGTGACCGATGTGGTAAAAGAGGGCGACGAGATCGATGTTGTTATTACAAAAATTGATCCCACCGGTAAAATTGCTCTTAGCCGTAAAGCCTTTTTGCACCGAAAGATGAAACAAGAAAAACCAAGTTACAGGAAAAATTACTGATTCAGTAATTATAATGGATCAGAATATTAAAAAAACAGTTTTTTCCGATGGACTCACCGTGATAAGCGAACAAATTCCCGCGGTGAGATCCATTTCAATCGGAGTTTGGGTTAAGACCGGCTCCCGTTATGAACACATTGAAAATAACGGCGTCGCCCATTTCATTGAACATCTGGTTTTTAAAGGAACAAAAAAGCGCTCTTCACTTCAAATAGCCCGTTCGTTGGAAGACCTCGGCGGAAGTTTAAACGCCTATACCAGTAAAGAGATAACCAATTTTTACGCTTTTGCTCTGGACAGCCATCTTCCCGTGTGTGTGAATGTTTTAGCCGATCTGATCTGCAATCCGCTTTTCAGGGAAAAAGATATCGAAAAAGAGAAACAGGTTATCTTTGAAGAAATCAGTTCGGTTAAGGATACTCCCGACGAATACATTTACGATCTCTTTCAGGAAAAACTCTTTCCCGAAGATTCTTTGGGACTTCCCATTTTAGGCGTGCCGGAGATAATCGAAAAACTCACTTCAAAGGACGTGCTCTCATTCTGGAAACGCTTTTACACGCCGGACAATATGGTTATCGCTGCCGCCGGAAATCTGGATCACGAAAAATTGCTGAAACTGGTTGAACGTTATTTCCATTTTGAACAAAAAGGAACGAGGGTAAAATTTAAAAAACCTGTGGCGGCGAACGAAGTAAACCTGCAGATTCGCGAACCCTTTAATCAGGCTCATATTATTGCGGGTATCGAAGGACTTTCTTACAAATCCGAAGACCGTTACGATTTGATCGCCTTGAATTCCTATTTGGGCGCCGGAATGAGTTCGCGCCTGTTTCAGACCATCCGCGAACATCACGGACTTGCCTATACCGTATATTCGAGCGTGGATTTTTTCAGAGACACGGGGATTTTCAGCTTTTACATGGGCACCGACAGGAAAAAGCGCGGCAAGGCTTTGAATTTATTATTTAAGGAAATCAAGAAAGTTACCGAAAACCGAATAAGTGAAAGCATAGTGGCAAGAATACGAGAGCAATTAAAAGGTCATTTGTTATTGGGTTTGGAAAGCACGTCGCGCAGAATGTCGCGTCTGGCAAAAAATGAAATCTATTTTGGAAGACAGATACCCATCTCCGAAATGATCGACCACATTGACGCCATAACAGCGGAACGCCTTTTGATTTTAGCCCGAAGTTTATTTAATGTTGATAAGTTTAATATAATTCAGATGAGTTCGGATGCTTAATGTTGGAATTGTAAAAGAATTGAGACCTTATGAGAGCCGCGTGATGATTACGCCGGAAGGAGTAGGCGTTTTGGTTCGCAACGGTTTAACCGTTTTCGTGGAAAACGGCGCAGGCGAAAATTGCGGCTTCGGCGATTTACAATACGAAAGAGCCGGCGCGATAATTCTTCCTACCATGGAAAAGGTGCTTCAAAAAGCCAGACTTATCATTCAGGTGCAAGCCCCGCATCCCGTCCAGTTTGAATTGCTCGACGAGTCGCACATTCTTATTTCGTTCATGAATTTAGTGCATCAGGCTGATCGGCTTTCGGCGTTAGTTAAAACAAAAAGCACATTTATCAGCGCCGAATTATTGCAGGATTCCGAAGGCAAATATCCTCTTTTGATCGGAATGAGCGAAATTGCCGGAAAGATGGCGGTTTTTTTAGCCGCCATGCTGCTAACAGACCCCGAAGGCGGAAAAGGAAAACTTTTAAGCAAAACCGAATTTTCCAAGCCGTCGGTTATTACCATTGTCGGCGCCGGAACCGTCGGACGCACGGTGGCTTTGTCCGCCTTCCGGAACGGAGCCAAAGTCAATCTGCTTACGTTAAAACCGGAAAAATTGGATCAGTTAAAAGAGGATTTGCACGATATTCCCGTCTATGCCTATTCGGAAGAATTGCTTAGGGAGCTCTTGCCGCAAACTGATGTGCTGATCGTGGCGATCCATTCTCTCAAAAAAGAATTCGACATCAAAATCACGCGTGAAATGATCGGCTTAATGGAGAAGGGAAGCGTTCTTATCGATATTTCGGTAGCCGAGGCTAATGTGGTGGAAACTTCGCATATCACCAATCACGATCAACCGACCTTTATAGTGGACGGAATTGTTCATTACTGTGTTCCGAACATTGCGGCTTTGGTGCCTCAAACGGCAAGCCGGGTATTGACCAAAAAACTGCTGCCCTATGTTAAGCTTTTGGCGTTAAAAGACCTGAAAGACGCCCTGCTGGAAGAACCGGGACTGATACCGGCGATCGGCATTTACAAGGGCAAAATTACCAATCGTTTAATAGCCGATTATTACAAACAGGATTTTTACAACATCTTTGAACTTTTGGAATTGAATATTTAAGCCATGCAGGCTCTTAAAATCCCCATAATCAATTATCACAAAGTCGATTCCCGATCGGATATCGGGATTACCGCCAGACACCCGCGGAAATTTACCGAAGATTTGCAGATTATCCGCGATTTGGGATTTAAACCCATTACGTTTGTCGATTTGCTCGATAAGCGTGAATTGCCGGACAAACCTGTTATTATCACCTTTGACGACGGCTACAAATCGGTCATTGATCGGGCGTTTCCGATTATGGAGCGTTTTGAATTCCCCGGAGTTGTTTTTGTTCCCACCGACTACATCGGAAAAACAAATGACTGGGATGTGCAATTCGGAAACAGGAAATTTGAACACCTCTCCGCAGCGGAGCTTGTCTTTTTAAAAAATCACGGTTTTGAAATCGGCTCCCACGGATGCTCGCACCGATCGTTTGTCGGAATGGGAACGGACCTGCTTTCCTTTGAATTAAGCGAAAGCAAAAAAGTTCTGGAAACGTTGCTCGGGACCGCCGTTTATTCCGTCAGCTATCCTTTCGGTCGCTTCAACCGCCTGGTTTTGAATTTAACCAAGAAATCCGGTTACCGCTTCGGAGCGGCGGCGCTTTATTTTTCCGGCAACGAAAAGTTTAACGGTTTTACGAATCTGACTTTTCGCAGATTTAATGTGTATCGTCCGGATTCTCCGAAAACATTGAAGAAGAAATTGGAAGGCGCTTTAAACACTCCTGTCGCTTACCGCGACTGGCTTATTCAAAAAGGGAGTCTGGCTACCATTCTCTGGCAGAAAATGTTTAAACAGGGGAGCGTTGCGCAATGATTTCGCCGGCAATCCGCAAATGGACGCCCTTTGTGGCTTTAATGCTGATAGTTCTTTTTGCCACCGCCTATCTTTTGTTCTCCGGGCAAAAAAGCGCATATCGTCCGGGTAGTGATAATCCGGTTACGATTTACAAAGAGGCTTGCTCTGCTTGTCACGGTCAAAGCGGAAAGAGTAGTAATTTGTTCTATCCCGATCTGGACAATAAAACGCATTCAATTGAAGAAGTTACGAAAATCATCAAAAACGGCGGGTTATTTATGCCTGCCTTTCCGAAGATTAAAGGCGACACCTTGTCAAAATTAGCCCGTTATGTGACCGACAAACAGTTTCTTAAACGATAAACTTATCTGATTTTTTTTATCCACTTTTCCAACAATTTGTACAAATCATCGGGTTTGATAGGTTTGGAAATATAATCGTCCATTCCGGCGGCAAGACATTTCTCCTTGTCTCCTTTCATGGCATGGGCGGTCATGGCAATGATCGGTATGTGTTTTTTCCCGGCAAATTTATTGCGAAGCTTTTGCGCGGCTTCAAAACCGTCCATCACGGGCATCTGAACATCCATCAGAATAATGTCGTAGTGTTGGCGAAGCGCCGCTTTTAAAGCCTCCTTTCCGTTATTGACCACATCCACCGAGTAGTTCTTTTTTTCCAGAATTTTGGTTGCAACCTTTTGATTAATAAGATTGTCTTCCGCCAACAGTATCCGTACGCCGTTACGGATTTGTTCTTCAATGGTATGGGCGGTAATAAATTGTTCCTCGCACGGCGAAGTATCTTCTTTATGTTGTTGAAGAACATTGACTATGGTATTAAACAGATGCGATTGCTTAACGGGTTTTACAAGGTATGCCTTGCATCCCAGGTCTTTCAGGCGGCTGACGTCGCCTCTCTGCCCGAGAGAGGTAAGGACAATGATATTCGTGCCGTTTATTTCGGGGTCGTTTAAAATCCTGCGTGCCGTCTCCTCGCCGTCAATTCCGGGCATCTGCATATCGAGCAATACAACCGGAAACGGATCGTTGGCTTTTTGGGCGGATTTTAATAATTCAATTCCCTTGTGACCGTTATCGCACGATACCGGTCTGAAGTTCCAGTTTTGAAGAATCTGAGTCAGAATAAAGCGGTTGGTTCTGTTATCATCGATAATTAAAATATGTAAGTTGTGAATTTCTTCAATATCGAGTAAACTTTGCCGCGGCTTGATGGTGCCCGGCTTTAAGACGACATTAAAATAAAAAGTGCTTCCCTTGCCCGTTTCGCTTTCCACCCAAATGTTTCCGCCCATCATCTCGGTAAGTTTTTTGGAAATGGAAAGCCCGAGACCGGTGCCCCCGTACTTTCTGGTCGTGGAGCCGTCAGCCTGAATGAATTCGTCAAAAATAACCTTCGCTTTGCTTTTGGGTATTCCGATGCCCGTGTCTCTTACCGAAAACAGAATATCCACTTTGTCGGAAGTGAATTTGTTTAATTTTGCCTGAACAACAATTTCGCCTTTGTGAGTGAATTTTATTGCATTACTGACCAAATTTGTCAATATCTGGCGCAGCCTTCCCGGATCGCCGATCAAATTCGAAGGGATTTCCGGATCAATAAATACCGCCAATTCCAGTCCTTTCTCGTCGGCTTTGTGCGCAAGACCTTCAATTGTGGTTTCGACCATGGTTCTTACGTCAAATTCTTCTTTGGTCAGGTCTAATTTTCCGGCTTCAATTTTGGAAAAATCCAGAATGTCGTTAATAAGGGTCAAAAGTCCGTAAGCGCTTTCTTTGATGGTGGATAAAAAGTCGTGTTGTTCTTCGTTCAATTCCGTATCGAGCAAAAGCTCGGTTAAACCGATTACGGCATTCATGGGCGTGCGGATTTCGTGACTCATGTTTGCAAGAAATTCGCTTTTGAATTTGCTCGCTCTCTCGGCGATTTCTCTGCTTTTGCGCTCTTTTTCCAAAAGGCGGGCGTTTTCCATGGCAATTGCCGCCTGACGACTTATGATCGTCAATAATTGAAGATCGTCCGGATTAAACTGGTTTAATCCCCGCTTAAGAAATACAATAACCCCGGTGGCTTTGTTGTTTATTATCAACGGCGCGCCGATCATCGACTCGTCAATCGGTTTTTCATTGGGCAGATAGTAAACGTCCGGATGATTTTTAACGTCGTTGCAGATAATAGGTTTTTTTGTGCGGAAAATTTTACCGATAATTCCGTTCTTTACGGAAATTTTATAATTGGAAACCATTTCGTTCATTTTAAATGTTTTATCCGAAAAGACAGGAACTAAAAACTCTCTGTTATCATCCACCCAATAAATTTGATAGGCTTCGTGATAAAAAAGTTCTTTAAAACACTCTCCGATCGCCAGACCGACTTCCTCGACATTTTGGCTCAGGTATATTTTTTCGGATGCCTTGAAAATGGCGTCAAAATATTTTTTCCAGCTCTTTTCGTTTAAATTATGCCCATCAATCGCTAACGGTTCGTTTTGATTTTCGGCTTGAGCGCCGTTAAAGGAAAAACCGTTTTCAGAGCTAATGAGACCGAAAGAGCCGGAGTCCTTATCATAAAACACCTGCATATCGGAAAATGATACGCTGGCGTCTCCGTGCTCCGTGTTGATGCGAATAGTAATTTTACCGGTCGGGTATGTCTCCGTGTTATCCTTAATGGTCTTTTGATGTGAATTCTTTTGAGCAATCCGATCGAATAAGTTTTTTAAAGAAGGATCTGTCATTAAAAATTTAACAGGCTCCTGTGTGTCATTTTTACTTTCAGAATCACCCTTTTTCATGAAGAACCTCAATTTTAACTTTTTTGTTTTTAATCTGCGCAATTTATTAAATTATGTCGATTCCCGGCGGAATCAACACCTTTATTATCGAATAAAAATAATCAGACTTAAACTCTGATTATTTATTTGTTAAAAAAGAAATATTTAGTGAAAACAGGAGTTTGCTTTATGAAAGTCGGTTGTCATGTTTCAATTGCCGGTAACATCTGGGAGTGTTTCGAAAGAGCGGAATCGGTAAAATGCGAGGTCTTCCAGATTTTTACTCAAAATCAGCGTCAATGGAAATCGGTGCAATACAGCGAGGATGATGTTAACCGCTTCCGCGAACTCAGAACAAAAGGCAAATACAAAAACGTTCCTTTAATCGCTCACGCTTCGTATCTTATCAATCTTTGCGCGGAGGATCCCGAAAAACTGGAGAAATCCCGCTCGGCATTTGTCGAAGAACTAAAGCGCTGTGATATTCTCGGAATCGAGTATCTGGTCATTCATCCCGGCAGCCACGGAAGTAAAGGAGAAGAATGGGGAGTTAACGCTGTTGCCGAAACGTTAAACCTGTGTATGGAGCAATACATGCCCAAAGTGCAAATTTTACTGGAAACCACGGCGGGTCAGGGCAGCAACCTGGGATACAAATTTGAACACTTAAGGGACATTATCGGACTGGTCAACCGTTCGGACGGGATGGGCGTCTGCATAGATACCTGTCATATCTGGGCGGCTGGGTATCCGTTGGATGATGCGGACAGTATTGAAACAACTTTAAATGAGGTACGGGAGATTCTCGGGTTTAACCGGGTTAAAGTCTGGCATTTTAACGACTCTTTAAAAGAAAGGGGAAGTAAGCGCGACCGCCACGCTCCCCTGGGCGAAGGAATGATCGGATTGGAAGCTTTTTCTTATCTGATGAATTACGATTCCTTTAAAGAACATCCGGCGATACTGGAAATTCCCGGAGGAACGGAGAAGTTCGCCGAAAACATCGCCTTATTGAAAAGCCTGAGGAAATAAAAAAGGATACGGAACAAACTCTCTTAATTTGTTGAAAAAGATTCGAAAGAAAAAAGCTCCGCCCATCTGCAGTAAAAATAAACACCATGCACACAAAGAATTCACAAAGCGCACGGAGATTAAATTGAATTTAAAATTAAAATGTGTCCGTTCTAAAAAGTTCTGAAACTGTCATTTCGATGAGCGTAGCGAAGAGAAATCTTTTGTTTTTGTCAGTGTTAAAAGATTTCTCTCCCGCATTGGCGGGATCGAAATGACAGAACAAAGATCTTATAGAGAATCAGAGAATTAAGATGAAAACAAATTCTCTTGTTTTAAAGGCTAAAAATTAAAAATGACCTTAATTTTATCAGCGACATCAGCGCAATCAGCTTAATCTGCGGTCATCTGTGGAGAATAATAACCACAGAGCACACAAAGAATTCACAAAGCGCACGGAGAAAAATAAATTAGAAATTACAATTAAAACAAATTCTCCTAATTTTAAGCGTTAAAAATCAAAAAAACCCTCCACTAGATCAGCGCAATCTGTGTAATCAGCTTAATCTGCGGTCAAATCTGCGGTCATCTGCGGTCATTTCTGAAATTCCAGATGTTTTTTCATCGATTCGATCTGATGTCTGAGATTAACATCCTGTTTCAGAAGTTTTTCTATCGTGTTAATCGAATGAATCACCGTGGAATGATCGCGCCCGCCGAAATGCAAACCGATGGTGATCAACGAGTAATTTGTCAGATGCTTTGCCAGGTACATCGCCACCTGTCTGGCGCGGACAATGTCTTTTTTACGGGTCTTAGCCCGTAAATGATCGGGAGAGAGATGGAAGATTTTTGCGGTATATTCCACAATATGCTCGATGGTCAGAATCTTTTTGTCGGGTCTGGCGATTTCGTTAACAATTTGTCTGGCAAGTTCCAGCGTAGGCTCCGCCGCGGTAAAAGTAACCTGCGCCATAATTTTTGTCAACGCTCCTTCCAATTCCCGTACGTTTTCCACCAGATTTGCGGCTAAATACTCCAGCACGTCGCCCGGAATATCCAGATCGCTTTCGTCGCACTTTTTCCGCAGAATGGCTAAACGCGTTTCAAAATCGGGCGGCTGAACGTCAACGATTAATCCCCACTTGAACCGCGATATCAATCGTTCTTCCAAAGCCACCAATTCGTTAATGGGACGATCGGAGGTTAAAACGATCTGTTTGCCGTTTTGGTGCAAATCATTAAAAGTATGGAAAAATTCTTCCTGAGTTTTTCCTTTGTTGGAAAAAAAGTGAATGTCATCCAAAAGCAAAATATCGCACGAGCGGTAGTAGGCGGAGAATTCCGAAATGCGGTTTTGCTGAATGGAATTGATGAAATGCGAGGTAAAGGTTTCGCTTGAGGTGTAATAGACCTTGGTCAACGGATATTTGGCAAGAGCGAAATTACCGATCGCTTGAATTAAGTGTGTTTTGCCGAGTCCGGTTCCGCCATAGATGATCAAAGGATTGTAATTGGTGCGTCCGGGCGAGGAAGCCACCGCGCGCGCCGCGGCGTAAGCAAAGTTGTTTCCGTCTCCGACGATAAAGTTATTAAATGTGTATCGCTCGTTAATCCGCGTGTAAAAAGGAGAATTGATCGTAGCCTGGGGAAAATTTGTCCTGTGATTTACCGAAGACGGCTGCAGGTCCGCGTCCATATAAGGCGAATCCGGGAGATTGTGATTTTTAATGTGATATTTTATTTTACGATGTTCTCCCAAAACCTGAACAATGGCGTTATTGAAAATCTTGGCGTAGTGATTGTCAATCCATTCGCAAAAAAAGCGGTTGGGAACCCTGAGCTCAAGGTATTGGGCGTCAAGGTTGACTAATTCGAGAGGCGCAAACCAGGTGTTAAAACTGCGAATATTTATGTACTCTTTTAGAACTTGTTGAATACTCTTCCAGACGGACTCTGATGTCGAGAGATTATGCGCTAATTCTGATTCCATTTCCATTCCTTATCGTTTAGTTATCCACAATTTCCCGATTTTAAAGGATTTACGATTTATTAACGGACAAATAATTTGTTTATGTTGTAATTTTTAACAAACATAGCCATAACATTAAAATAATTAACAAGTTATGACCGATCGATGCTGTAAGTTTATGAAATCATTGAGATCGACGTTATTTCCTGACTGTGAATAAGCGCCGGTTATCCACAAATTATCCACAACCAGTGTGCGTCCCTTTAACATTTTAATATTCTACTAATAAAAATCAAGTAAACTGCAAGATTTTTTTTTGGGTTTTTTACGGTTAAAATGTAGTTAATCGCTTGAAAATTAATAAGAAACTTTACCCAAAAAAAATGTTTCACGAAACACGTTTTTTCGTAATAATATCCTGAATTAAAATGGAAATGTAAATGAAGTCAGTTTTTTAAGGAAAAAAGGTAACCAAAAAACTTTATTGTTAAATTTTTTTAGGATAGAAAATTATTTCGGCTAAGCTAATCGTTTTTGAATTAAAAAATCCAGACGCTATGAAATTTTAAAATTATTCGCCTAATAATTCGCTCACTATGTTCAGTAAGCTTTTTGGATCGAACGGTTTACTGATGGTTTTTGTCACACCCAGTTTTTTGGCTATGCTCAGGTAACTGTTGGCGTCCAACTGCCCGCCGCCCGACATGGCAATTATTTTGGTCTTTGGTAGTTTTTTCTTTATCTCAATGATCGTCTCTATTCCCTCTTTATCCGGCATAATAATATCGGTGATAATCAGATTAACCGATTCATTCTCTAAAATTTCGAGCGCTCTGTTACCATTCTCGGCTTCGATAACATGATACCCGTTAGATTCCAAAATTTCGTAAAGTAATTCGCGAATTAAATCGTCGTCATCAACAATTAGAATTTTTTTCATACTCACACCGTTTTTCTGTTCCAACTATTTTAAGTTTACAAAGTTCTGTAAAAATTATCAATTTATTTTTTTTAAATTAAACCCTTAATTATTTCCGACGGTAAAAAGTTCCCGCAATAAATCATTAAGCGCCTGATGCCCCTCGTTGTGATTAATGAAAAGTATATATCGTAAGTTTTTTAAAAAATGTTAAATTAAAATGAATATTTGTTTGCATTTTGATCGAAGCGATAAAATCGAATCGTTCATTTGTACAAATTGCAATCGGAATAATCCGTCCTAAATTTAGAATTATTTAATGGCAGACGTCTGATAAATTGATTTAAATATCAAATTAATAAATAGTTAATACCGATTTTAATTAATTCCCGACAGGCTTCGTCGTCGCCGTGGCGTTAAGAAATATTTGCGGAATTAAATAAGTTACGGTTTTGAGCGGGAGCGTTTTACTTTTTGGTTCAAATTGAATCAATACGTAAATTATCGACGATCATTAAAAAGAAAGGATTAAAAATGAGAATAAAAAAAATCCTTGTTCCGACGGATTTTTCTGAGACCGCCCGCGCCGCAGTGGATCAGGCGTTGTTTTTAACCGCCAAATATAATGCCGAGTTGACGGTGCTGCATGCGCGTTTGATGTTTGAAGACGATCCCTCCGAACTTCCCAAAAAATTAGCTTCTCTTGAAAAGGAAGAACACGATGTGGAAGCAAAGTTATTGTCGCGTTTAAAGGCAAAAACTTCGGAATACGCGCATTTAAAAATTCAACATGAAATAATCCGCGGCTATTCGGCTCCCTCGGCTATTCTGGGTTACATTAACAATAAGGAATTCGATTTGGTGGTTATCGGCACGCACGGTAGATCGGGTTTGGAGCATTTTTTGATCGGCAGCGTGGCGGAAAAGGTGGTTCGGTACGCCAGATGCCCGGTGCTTACAGTTCGATCGAAAGAATATATTACAGAGCAGTTCACCAAGATTGTTGTTCCTTTTGACTTCAGCGAACCGTCGATTTTAGCTTTAAAATCTGCCATAGAAGTAATGGATTCTCCCGAGAGTGAAATCCATTTGATTTATGTGGTAGAGGAGGAAGTTCATCCCGCACTGTACGCCTGGGGGATGAGATCGGTGATTGAAATTATTCCGGATATTATTAGCAAGGTTGAAGAGAGAATGGAAAATATTGTGTCGCAAATTCCCGAACTTAAAAAGGCGAAAATTGTTAAAACCGTTCGGGAGGGAAAGCCGCACAAACAAATAAGCAAATATGTTGAGGAGGTTCAACCAGATTTAATCGTAATCGGAACGCACGGTTTGGTCGGACTCGATCGGTTTTTACTGGGAAGCACCACCGAGCGCGTTATTCGCTCGATAAAACAGCCGGTGCTCACGATTAAATTGAAAAATATTATTTAAATCAATGTTAAGCGTTTGTGAATTTAAAAAGAAAATGGTTAATCGAGTGACAGCGAATGAGTAAAAAGAATTACATTTTGGTTAAAGGAGCCCGCGAGCACAATTTAAAAAATATCGATGTTAAAATACCACGGGATAAATTTGTAGTTATTACCGGTTTGTCCGGATCGGGAAAATCGAGTCTTGCCTTTGACACCATTTACGCCGAGGGACAGAGGCGCTACGTTGAATCGTTAAGCGCTTACGCGCGGCAGTTTTTGGGTTTGATGGAAAAACCCGATGTGGATTACATCGAAGGCTTATCGCCGGCAATTTCGATAGAACAAAAATCAACAAGCAGAAATCCCCGCTCCACCGTAGGGACGGTAACGGAAATTTACGACTATCTGCGCCTGCTATTCGCCAGAATAGGCAAGCCCCATTGCTATCAGTGCGGTCGCCCGGTTGAAAGACAAACCGTCCAGCAAATCGTGGATACCATTCTGTCGTGGGATGAAGGAACGCGCTTTCAGGTTTTATCTCCGGTGGTGAGAGGCAGAAAAGGCGAATACCGCGAGGTCTTTAACCAGTTCCGCAAAGACGGTTTTGTGCGGGTTCGGGTGGACGGCGAAATAAAATCGCTCGACGAAGAGATTACCTTGGAGAAAAATAAAAAGCACAATATCGAACTGGTGGTCGATCGCTTAATCTTAAACGGAGATATCCAAAAGCGGCTGACGGATTCGGTTGAATTGGCGATTAAGCAGAGCGGGGGATTGGTTTACATCAATAAACCGGAACGGGGCGAAGATGTGATGTTTAGCGAGCAATTTGCCTGTCCGCAGTGTAATCTGTCTTTCGAAGAGCCCGCTCCGCGCACCTTTTCTTTCAACAGTCCTTACGGCGCCTGTCCTAAATGCGACGGACTGGGCGTGCTTACCCAGATCGATCCCAAATTGATTGTGCCCGACGAAGACAAATCGATTAACGAGGGCGCAATTGCCATGCTCGGCGGTCGCCATGAAGGCTGGATTTACGAAATGATAACCAGCCTCGCCGTAAAACTGGGTTTTAGCTTAGATACTCCGTGGAAGGATTTACCTGAAGACATCCGGCAGGTTATTTTGTACGGCATGGGAGACGAACAGGTCAAATTTGTTTACAAGCGAAATAAAGCCTATCTGGAGTGGTACTCCAATTACGAAGGCATCGTAAACAATTTGTTGCGGCGTTACAAACAAACCAGCTCGGTGCATGTGCGGCGTTGGATCGAAGGTTTTATGAACAATCTGATTTGCGACGAATGCGGCGGAACGCGATTGCGGAAAGAGGCTTTGGCTGTCACTCTCAACGGCAAAAACATTCATCAGGTCACGCAAATGTCGATTCGGGAAGCGAAAGAATTTTTTGAGAATTTGTCGTTAACGGCTCAGGAAGAACAGATCGCCCGCCAAATTTTAAAGGAAATCCGGCAGCGCTTGCAGTTTTTAATCAATGTCGGTTTGGATTATTTAACGTTGAGCCGGACTGCGGGCACGCTTTCCGGAGGCGAGGCGCAGCGCATTCGTCTTGCAACGCAAATCGGCTCTCAGTTGGTAGGCGTGCTGTACATTCTGGACGAACCGAGTATCGGGCTTCATCAGCGGGATAATCAGAAATTGATTCATACGTTAAAACAATTGCGCAATCTGGGAAATACCGTTCTTGTGGTGGAACACGATCGGGAGACCATTGAAGAAGCGGATTATGTGATTGATCTTGGACCGAGAGCGGGAGTTCACGGAGGAGAAGTGATTGCCGTGGGAAAACCGTCGGCGATCGCCGAAAATTCAAAGAGCCTTACTGGACTCTATCTTTCTCACAAAAAGAGCATTCCGGTTCCCCGGAAAAGAAGAAAGGGGAACGGAAAGGATCTGGTCGTTCTTAAAGCAAGCGGAAACAATCTGAAAAAGATCGACGTCAAATTTCCGCTTGGTAAATTCATTTGCGTGACCGGAGTGTCGGGTTCGGGAAAAAGCACGCTGGTTAACGAAACCCTGTACGCCGCGTTGTCGCGCTATTTTTACCGCACAAAAAAAACGCCTCTGCCGCACGAACGGATTGAAGGAATTGAAAATATCGATAAAGTCATCGATCTGGACCAGTCGCCGATAGGCAGAACGCCGCGCTCCAATCCGGCGACCTACACAGGCTTGTTTACTCCGATTCGCGATTTATTCAGCCAGTTGCCCGAATCAAAAATCAGAGGATACAAACCCGGGCGATTCAGTTTTAATGTAAAAGGCGGGCGCTGCGAGCATTGTGAAGGCGACGGAATCAAAAAGATCGAAATGCACTTTTTGCCGGATGTTTACGTGCAGTGCGAGGTTTGCAAGGGCAAAAGGTACAATCGCGAAACTTTGCAGATAAAATACAGAGGAAAATCAATCGCCGATGTTCTGAATATGACCGTGGAAGAGGCGTTGGAATTTTTGGCGAACATTCCGGCTGTAAAACGACGTTTGCAGACGCTTTATGACGTGGGTCTGGGCTATATCAAATTGGGACAATCGGCGACAACGTTATCCGGCGGTGAAGCCCAGCGCGTGAAACTTTCGAGCGAGCTGAGCAAGGTGGGCACGGGAAATACCCTTTACATTCTGGATGAGCCCACAACCGGTCTTCACTTTGAGGATATCAGCATGTTGCTTAACGTGTTGAATAAGCTGGTGGAAAAAGGAAACACGGTCATTGTAATCGAACATAACATGGATGTGATTAAAACCGCCGACTGGATTATCGATTTGGGACCCGAGGGCGGTGAAAACGGGGGATACATCGTTGCCGAAGGAACGCCCGAGCAGGTCGCCAGACATCCGAAATCTTATACCGGCAAGTTTTTAAAAGCGGAATTAAATTTGTGAGAAGTAAAAAATGAACCCCGTGCATTTTACAGTTGTTTTTTTAATCTCCTATTCGATCGGTTCTGTTCCCTTCGCGTTTTTGGCTGTAAAATTATTTTATAAACAAGACCTGCGAAAAACGGGCAGCGGGGATGTGGGCGCTTTAAACGCCTACCGCATCAGGAAGAATAAACCGCTTGCCTTAAGCATCGCGCTTTTTGATCTTTTTAAGGGAATGCTCCCCGTCTGGTACGGGTTGACGCAATATCCTCAGGATTTTACGGTTGTCATTGTCGCCGTGGGAGGCGTTTTATTGGGGGATTTATTTCCGGTCTGGCTCGGCTTTAAAGGCGGACGAGGCTTGAATGTGGCAGCCGGAGCCTTATTGGTTGTTGAACCGCGGTTGGTTTTGATCTGGCTTGTTCTGTTTTTTGTTTTTTATCTGTTTATTCGTCAGCACATTATCGCAAATATGATTGCCACTTTCGGTCTGCCGGTATTCGTCTTTTTTACTCAAAACATTTATTTTACTGATGATACACTATTACTTATATTAATCGTTTCTATGCTGATTTTTCAAAGACATCTGGAACGTATTCCGGATTTGGTGGAACAAAAACGTTTTAAAATTTCAAACGGAGATGAACCATGAATCTTAAAAAAACTGCCTTGCACGATGTGCATGTTAATCTCGGCGCGCGGATGGTGGAATTTGCCGGATTTCGTATGCCCATCCAATATCACAGCATCCGCGACGAACATCGTCGCGTGCGGGAAACGGTCGGGGTGTTTGACGTCTCCCACATGGGAGAAATTATCATTAAAGGAACAAAAGCTTTGGATATGGTACAAAAAATAACCATCAACGACGCCTCGAAATTAGAGGTCGGTCAGGTTCAATATTCGGCAATGTGCTACGAGAACGGCGGAATTGTCGATGATTTATTGGTGTATCGCTTTCCCGAACATTACATGCTTGTTGTGAACGCGGCTAATAAGGATAAAGATTACCGGTGGATATTAAAGAATAAGATTGACGGCTGCGAAGTAATTGACAAAAGCGACGAAATAACCCAGTTGGCTGTTCAGGGGAAAAAAGCGGAATCTACTCTGCAAAAATTGACCAGAGTCGATCTCGGCTCCGTAAAATATTACCGGTTTGTCGAAGACGAGTTAGCCGGGGCGCCGATGATCATTTCGCGAACCGGTTATACGGGCGAGCCGGGTTTTGAACTTTATTTTGAAAACAAATACGCCGCGGATGTGTGGAATAAAGTAATGGAAGCCGGAAAGGAATTCGACATAGAACCTATCGGTCTGGGAGCAAGAGATTCATTGCGTCTGGAAAAGAAGATGTGCCTTTACGGTAACGATATCGATGAAACCACAAATCCCATCGAGGCGGGATTGAGCTGGATAACAAAACTGGACAAAGGCGACTTTATCGGAAGAGAAGCGATTCTTAAAGTAAAAGAAGAAGGTCCCAAACGTAAATTGGTAGCCATCATCATGGAGGGACAGGGATTCCCTCGCCACGGTTATAAAATTTTTAAAGGCGAAAAGGAAGTGGGATACGTAACAAGCGGCACTGTTTCTCCGATATTGAATCAGGGAATTGCCATGGGGTATGTGGCAGCCGAATTCGCCAAAGTGGGAACGGAATTGGAAATCGATATCCGCGGAAGAAGGGTTCCCGCTAAAATAATAAAACCGCCTTTTGTGTGAGAGTTAACGAGGTGGTAAAAAATTAAAAAGGGCGCCGCGCCCTTTTTTTGTTCAACAACAAATCAATTGAGTGTTTATGAGAAAAGCGGATATCCGATTCACGGCGGGCGATTTCATCGATTTTGAAAATTCAATAGTCGTGGTTATCGATGTGTTAAGGGCAAGCTCAACCATTGTTACGGCGCTTGCAAACGGGTGCTCGGCGATTATTCCCGTCGGGTCGCTCAGCGAATCTCTGAAAACCGCGGCTGAGTTTGATGACGCGCTTTTAGCGGGAGAACGCGATTCAATAAAGCCCGCACACTTTGATCTGGGAAATTCGCCTCTTGAATATACCGGTAAGCGGGTTAAAGGCAGAACCATCGTATTCACAACCACAAACGGAACCAAAGCCTTAAAAAGCATTGAAAACGCCTCCGAGGTTCTGATCGGCTCCTTTTTAAATTTGCTGCAGGTTGCCCGTTATTTATCGACCGGCAAACAGGATGTCGCGTTTTACTGCGCCGGCACAAACGGACAATTTTCTCTGGAAGACACGCTGTGCGCGACCTTGATTCTCAGAAAAATATTAAAAGAACAAGAGGCGATGCGGCTTTCGGATAGCGCGAAATGGTCGCTGGAAGCCAGCCTGAAATTTATTCGACCGCAGGATGAGAACAATGCCGCGGAAATTCTGCGCGTAATAAAAACAAGCGCCCACGCCAAAACCTTAATAAATTCGGGATTCGAAAAAGATGTCAGCTACTGCGCGAGATTAAACGAGATAAAAATCATTCCCCGTTTAAAGGAAGGCAAATTAATAAAATAAAACAACTTATAAAGGGCGGCAACTTGTTTTTGCAGACTGGAATCCGTAAATTACACTTTAAACTTTTTATTAAATTTCTCAAAATGGAAAATGGCTCGTAGAAAAACAAAAAAGAAAAATACAAAGCAGCACCGCAGGCAGGCAAACGGCGTTCTGCTTTTAGGTATTGCGCTTATTCTGGCGTTGTCCGTCATTTCGTTTGATGTTCGGGACCCCGTATCGCTAAATGCGATTGGTCAGGGTAACATCATCCACAACTGGTTCGGGCGGCTGGGCGCTGTTCTCGCATACTACCTGATGCAGTGGACGTTGGGTTATCCGGTGTTAATCCTTCCGATTATTTTAAGCATATTTGCCTTTCAATTGATAATGGATCGCAGCTTTCCGGGCTTTAAAAAATCGGCGATCGCTTTGGTTGTTTGGGGCGTAATGTTTTCTGTTTATTTAGCCATGCCCGAAGCCTTAAGCACCGGCGGGCAAATTACCGAGTATTACCCAAGCGGTTTGATCGGCGGGTGGCTCGCTTCAAAACTTGTGCTTTTTTTAGGTTCGTTCGGCAGTGTAACCCTGCTCATCATATTAACGGTAACCCTGTTAATTCTGAGCATCCGTCTGGAGGTCGCGCCGGTTCTGGAAGTGTTGAGTAAAGCGGCGCGGAAATTTGCCTCGGCGTTAAAGGATTTTACAGTTGTCGTATTCGAAAAATTAAAGACAAAAAAAGCCGGTCTTGCGGGCGAGGTCTCTTCCGCCCTGACAAACGAATCCGAAATCAGTCAGCTTCCGGAAATAACCGACGAAGCGCCCGCGCAAAATCTGCCCGAAATTCATCTTCCCATGGCAAAAATAAAAGAAGACCTTTCGGAAAACATTCCGCCCGAACCCGACGACAAAGATTTGTTGGAACAGTTGCAGCAATCCGAAGCGGAGACTGCGGAAGAGGGTATTCAAACCGATCTCGATTCGCTGTTAGCCCGCCTGGACGAAGCCCGAAGCGGTCAACCGGAAGAAGAAGCGCCCGATTTCCCCGCCCCCGCCGATGAGGATATGGATTTTGAAGTTCAGGAAGAGGTCAAAGACGCGGAATTGGATTATGACAAATTGGTAAAAGAGAGTATCGCCAAATATGAATTTCCTTCCACCGATTTTTTGACGGATCCGCCGGACGTGGAGACCAGCATTACCCGCGAGGAATTAAAAACGAACGCCGAACTCCTGGAATCGCGCCTGGCGGAATTCGGAATTAAGGCAAAAGTCATTCGCGTGACCGCCGGTCCCGTGATTACGCTTTATGAATTGCAGCCGGCGCCCGGCGTAAAGGTAAGCTCCATTGTTTCTCTTGCCAACGATCTGGCGCTGTCGATGGAGGCGAGAGGGATTCGTATTATCGCGCCCATTCCCGGGAAAGCAGCCGTCGGTATCGAAATTCCAAACAGGCAACCGCAGATCGTTCATCTAAAACCTTTGATTCGATCCGAAAAATTCGCCCGCAGCGATTACGAGCTTCCGCTTGCTCTGGGAAAAACGATCAGCGGCGAATCGTACATCGCCGATTTGACCAAGATGCCCCATTTGCTGATTGCCGGAGCCACGGGTTCGGGTAAAAGCGTGGGAATTAATACCATTTTAATGTCGTTGATTTATTCGGTGAATCCGGCTAAAGTTAAATTTGTTTTGATTGATCCCAAAAAACTGGAGCTTTCGATCTATCGGGATTTGCAGGAACATTATCTCATCTGGCGTCCGGATCTGGATGAAGTGGTCATTACAAAACCGAGCAATTCGGTAAGCATACTTAACAGCATGACCCTCGAGATGGAGCGCCGGTACGAGTGGCTTTCCAAGCTCGGAGCGCGTAATATTGTTGAGTACAATAAAAAAATTCAGAATATGCCCGGCGACGCGGAATCAAAATTCAGGCAATTGCCCTATATTGTTGTTGTGATCGATGAATTAGCCGATTTAATGCTGGTTGCCGCCAAAGAGGTCGAAACTCCCATTGCGCGGCTGGCGCAAATGGCAAGGGCGGTGGGAATCCATTTGATTGTGGCTACGCAGCGTCCGAGCGTGGACGTAATCACCGGCGTGATTAAGGCTAACTTTTCGGCGCGGATCGCATATCTGGTTTCGAGTAAAGTCGATTCGCGAACCATTCTTGATATCAACGGAGCGGAGCAATTGTTGGGTAACGGCGATATGTTATATCAGCCGCCGGGCAGTCCGAAACCAATCCGGCTGCAGAATCCCTTTGTCACCACGGATGAAGTGGAAAGGGTTATCCGCCACATCAGCAGACAGCCGAAGCTTCCCTATTACAGCATTCCTCAGCCGGGAAGTTCCGCGGGTATCGGAGCGGGCGACGATATGATGGATCGCGATCCCTTATATGAAGAGGCGAGAGCCATTGTGGTCAGGCACCAGCAGGGATCCATCTCGTTTCTGCAGCGTAGATTGAAAATCGGCTTTTCGCGAGCCGCGCGGATCATGGACGAATTGGAACGCGACGGCGTTGTGGGTCCCGCCGAAGGAAGTAAACCGCGGCAGGTTTTGATTACGCTACAAGAATTACAAAATATGCGATAGGAGAACTATGCGGACTAAAATTATCATCGGCTTTATTGTCTTAATCGCCATAAATACGGTCTTTGCGATTGACGTGAAAGATATCATCAAAAAACTGCAAAAAAAATATGACGATATCGAAAACTTTAAAGCGACGTTCGAAAAGGTCGAAACCTTTCAGTTGACCGGCTCTGTTTCCAAAACCGAAGGGACGTTGTACGTAAAAGACGGCAAAAAATATCGTTTCGAGACCGAAGACCAGTTGATCGTCAGCGACGGCAAAACGGTGTGGACTTACAATCGGATAAACAATCAGGTTTTAATCGACCGCGTACGGAAGAATTCCGGAGTTTTATTACCGCGGGACATCTTGTTTAAATATCCTAAAACCCACTACGCCACCCTTCTCGGCGAGGATAAAATCCGGGGCAAAAAAGTCTATGTCGTTAAATTGGATCCCAAAGAAGATGTGCACGGCTATTTCAGCTCTTTAAAAGTCTGGATTCAGGACCACGCATGGCAGATCGTTAAAATTGAAATCACGGATTTGAACGGTAATAAATCGATATTTAATCTGTCGAATATCGATACAAAAAACAGACTCGCCGACAGCCTGTTCAGTTTTACGCCGACATCGGAAATGAATGTTGTTGATATGCGTCAATAACGGGTTGAGGACTGAATGAGTAAACCGGAATTTATTGATCTTCATTCTCACTTTGTTTTTGGGCTGGACGACGGCGCGCGTGATCTGGATGAGACCCTGGCGATGGTCGATCAGGCGGCGTCTTTAAATATCAAACAATTGTTGGCTACTCCTCATGCTACCGATTTAACCGACGATGTGTTCAGCGATCAGCTTTTGCGGCGATTCAGGTTTGTTAAATCGGAAATTGAAAAAGCGGGAATTCCGGTAAAGCTGTCGCTCGCCGCGGAACTGTTTTTTAGCAAGCGAATTCTGGAATGGTTCCATTATCCCTGGACGACCTTCGATAATAATTTGCGCTATTTGTTGTTTGAATTGCCCTTGTACGATCTTCCGGATGACGTCGGCGATTTGATTTTTCAATGCCGTCTGAAAGGCATTACTCCGATTCTGGCTCATCCCGAACGTTATGTGTATTTACACGATAAATTAAGTAAATTATACACCTGGTTTCAGCAGGGATGCTTAATACAGATAAACGCAGGCAGCGTTACCGGACAATTCGGAGCGTCTATTCAAAATGTAGCCTTAAACCTGATTAAGGGTCGGTTCGTGCATTTTATCGCTTCCGACGCGCACGAGACGGAACGCCGGAGTTACAAAACGCTTATAGAAGCCCGATCCGAATTGAGAAGGATTGTTGACGAAGAAACGCTTGACGCTCTGTTTTACGCCAATCCCAAAAAAGCGTTAAACGGCGAGACAATCAAGAGCGGAGAGGTTAAAGACGATTTTTTTGCTCCGCGCAGCGAACAGTTAAAACGCTGGGTGAAGTTTATTAAGAGAAGATTATTTTCTTAAAGTTCCGGAATTTCTGTTTCGACAATCAGATAATAGGTAAAAATAAAATAAATCAAAAGGAATCCGGAGGCAGGGAAGAGACGTGGAAAATCAAGTCCCAAGTCCGATCGAAAATGAATTTTTCGAAGGTCAGGAACAGCCCTTACATTTAACCGACTATTTAAGAATTCTCTATCGCGGTCGTTGGATAATTGTGCTTTCTTTTATAATTGTTTTTACGGCGACGGTTTATTACACCTTTACCGCCTCGCCCACTTATGAAGCGACGACCACGCTCCTCATCGAAAGCAGCGATTCCATGGAGCGTTCTCTGTTTAATATGACTTATCTGGGCAATCAATCTAATTTGCTGACTAATCAAATCGAAATTCTTAAAAGCCGCAATATTGCCGAACGGGTTGTGCGCCGCTTGAGCGAATCAGACGTTCGGGATTCCATCAGTTTTTTCAAGCCGCTGGAAGACGGAACGCAATTGCCGTTTAGCAGTTGTGTGCAAATTGTGATGGGTAATCTGGAAGTCGAACCGAAACGCGATACTGATATCATCACTTTAAAATATCAGGCGGGTTCTTCTTTTGAAGCCGCTTATATCGCCAATGTGATTGCCGAAGAGTTCTCCGAGCAAAACGCCGAAACCAATCGTCTTGAAGTAAGCGAGATGCGCAAGTTTATCGAAACGCGCTTAAAGATTAAGGCGCAGGAATTGAAAAAATCCGAAGAAAAACTTCGCGCCTATCAGGAAAGAGAAAAGATTGCCAGCCTTGATGCGGAAACTTCGGAACTGGTTACCAGGCTGTCGGAAGCCGAATCGATGCTGGAACAGGCTCGGATTGAACTGGAAACAAAAGAGGGCTTAAAGAAGAGTCTGGAAAAAAAGCTGGAAGAACGCAAGAAAACGCTGCCCAAAAATTTAAGCGAAATTTCGACCCCTTACATTCAGTCCCTGCAACAGGAACTGGCAAAGATTGTCGCCGACCGAACCATTTATGTGACGGCTCTTCAATCGGAAGTGCAGGGCAACAAAAAAGAGTTTTTCGAAAATACATTACGTCAATACGACGATAAAATAAAGGCGTTAAAAGATAAATTGGAGGAAGAAGCGGAGAAGATCGTTTCTTTTAGCATGATTTCGGATCCTTTGCAAATTTCACAGGATTTAATTACGCAATTGATCAATCTAAGCGCCGAGATTCCCGCTGTTCAGGCTAAAATCAATGCTCTGGAGGGAGTGCTTAAAAAATACAATTCCCATCTGGAAGAGCTTCCGGAAAGAGTTCTTGAATTAGCCCGGCTGGAGCGCAGAAAGCAGGTTGACGAGCAGACTTACATGATGTTAACGCAAAAGCTGGAGGAGACCAAAATTCAGGAGTCGGCACAGGCGCGCAATGTAAGAATTATCGACCGGGCGATATCTCCCATAAGACCGGTGAAGCCCAACGTCCGGATGAACATGATGCTGGGCGCTTTGCTCGGTCTTGGTCTGGGCGTGGGATTGACATTTATGATCGAATATCTCGATCGCTCCGTGCGCAAGCCGGAAGACCTGGAACGAATGGGATTAAACGTATTAGCCACCATTCCGAAAATCGAAACGGAGAAAATGGAAAAATCCAAAAAGCGGCTGAGCGACGGCGCAAGAATCGAAGCGCGTTTAATTACCCACATCGATCCCAAATCTCCGGTTTCCGAAGCCTACCGTACTTTGCGCACCAATTTGCAATTCAGCAAGGTGGAAAAGGAATTAAAAACCATTCTTGTGACCAGCGCGGGACCGAAAGAAGGAAAATCGACTACCGTAGCCAATCTGGCGATTGCCATGGCTCAGGCGGGAAATCGGGTAATGCTGATCGACGGCGACCTGCGCCGTCCCATTCTTCACTCGGTTTTCGGCATGGATAAGGAAGAAGGATTAACCAATTATCTCGCGGGTTCCCTTAAGTACGACGACTTGTTAAAAGACACGATTGTCGAAAACCTTAAGTTGATCACCAGCGGAATTTTGCCGCCGAATCCTTCCGAATTATTGGCGACAAATAAAATGACCGATTTGCTGAAACGTTTGCAGGATGAATTTGACATCGTTCTTCTGGACAGTCCGCCGGTTATTGCCGTAACCGACGCCTCGATCCTCAGCACCAAAGCGGACGGCACTTTGCTGGTTGTTTATGCGGGTCAAACGGAACGCGACGCCATAAAACGAGCCAAAAACATGTTGTCATCCATTTCAAGCCGCCTGTTGGGAATAGTATTAAACGGTTTTGATGTTCAGGGTATTTACGGCTCTTATTATTATTACTATTATCATCAATATTACGGACAATCGTCCAAAAGAAAAGGGCGTAGATTTGCCGGTTTATAAAATTCACGGGAAAAATTTTTAATTTTTAAAGTCAACTTAAAATCTGTCGTATTAAAATGAGTCAAATAAGGTCGGCTAATCATAAGTTGATTTCTTTCCGATAAAGGAATGAACGTTAAAAATAAAGTTAAAAAGATAAAGGAGACAGTCTATGAGAATTGCCGTTGTGGGTACCGGATATGTTGGACTTGTGGCGGGAACATGCTTTGCCGATGTGGGCAATGACGTGATTTGCGTGGATAAAGACGTTGAAAAAATCAAAATGTTAAAAGCCGGTCGGATACCCATTTACGAACCCGGACTTGAGGAGATGGTAAAACGGAATTATGAGCAGGAGCGTCTTTCGTTTTCTACCGATATTAAAGACGCGGTTCAGAAGTCAAAAATTATTTTTATTGCGGTCGGCACCCCGCCCAATGAAGACGGGTCGGCGGACCTTCAGCATGTTCTGGCGGTTGCCAAAGAAATCGGAAAACACATGAACGATTTTAAGGTTATCGTCAACAAGAGCACGGTTCCGGTTGGCACCGCGGACAGGGTAAAAGAAGAGGTCAGCAAATACACGAAACACGATTTCGCGGTTGTCTCCAATCCCGAATTCCTTAAGGAGGGAGCGGCAATCGATGACTTTCTCAAACCAGATCGCGTTGTGGTCGGTACGGATAACGAAGAAGTGGCGGAATTAATGCGCGACTTGTACGCGCCTTTTGTAAGAACAGGCAAGCCGATTATAATAATGGATATCCGAAGCGCGGAATTGACCAAATACGCGGCTAACGCCATGTTAGCCACCAAAATTTCGTTCATCAACGAAATCGCGAACTTCTGCGAAAAAGTGGGAGCCGATGTGGATATGGTGCGCAAAGGCATCGGAACGGACCGCCGGATCGGACCCTATTTTATTTTTCCCGGAACCGGTTATGGCGGATCATGTTTTCCTAAAGACGTTAAAGCCATCATCCGCACGGCGCGTAGTTACGGAATGAACCTGCAAATTCTGGAAGCTGTGGAAGCGGTAAACGAGCGGCAAAAGACGATTCTTCTGGATAAAATCAAAAATTACTTTAACGGAAATCTCTCCGGAAAAACCGTTGCGGTTTGGGGACTTTCCTTTAAACCCAATACCGACGATATGCGCGAAGCCCCGGCTATCGCTTTAATCCGCGCCCTGGTCAAAGAAGGCGCAAAAATAAAAGCCCATGATCCCGAAGCTTTAAAAGAAGCCGAATGGAGATTTGAAGACATTCTGAATAAGGAATTGTTCCTCATCAATAAACGATATAACGCCCTGGAAGGAGCCGACGCTTTGGTGATAATGACGGAATGGAATGAATTTCGCGAACCGGATTTTTATCTGATTAAAGAGCTGTTAAAACATCCGGCGATCTTCGACGGGCGAAATCTTTACGACCCGAAGAGAATGGCGCGTTTGGGCATAGATTATTTTCCGATAGGACGACCGCCTTCAGTAAAATTCAAAAAATAGACACTGCGAATATCCGCCGCGTAAAAGCGGAAATCGCCGATTGTCAGAGCGCTCAAATTGCGGCGCATCGGCGCTCGTTCTTGAAATTTAACCGGAATCAAAGTTGTAATTAGCATGGAGTAATAAAAATGGACCTTTTACAGAAGATTAAAAATAAAGAAGCCAAAATAGGAGTTGTGGGACTCGGTTATGTCGGGTTGCCGCTTTTAATGGAATTTGTCGAACAGGGTTTTCAAACAATCGGTTTTGATATCGATCCGGTAAAAGTCGAAAAACTGAATGCCGGAAAATCCTACATCAAACACATCGACGAATCAAGAGTCAAAAAGGTGCGCGATAGCAAGCTGTTTGAGGCGACAACCGATTTTACCCGCATCCCCGAAGTCGATGCCATTTTAATTTGCGTTCCCACGCCTTTGACAAAACATCGCGAACCCGATCTTTCTTACATCACGGGAACGGGCGAAACCCTTTGCAAACACATTCGCAAAGGGCAGTTAGTGGTATTGGAAAGCTCCACTTTTCCGGGCACTACCGAAGAAGTGCTCAAACCTATTCTTGAAAAATCGGGACTTAAAGGCGACCGTGATTTTTGGGTGGCTTTTTCGCCGGAACGCGAAGATCCGGCAAACCCCAAGTTTAACACCCGCACCATTCCGAAAGTTGTGGGCGCGAACAACGAATACGCCCGTGAGTTAGTCGCTACCCTGTACGATCAGGTAATTGTGAAAACCGTTGCGGTCTCCAGCACTCAGGCGGCGGAAGCAACCAAACTGCTGGAAAACATTTTCCGCAGCGTAAATATCGCTCTGGTTAACGAAATGAAAATGATTCTGGACCGCATGGGTATTGATGTGTGGGAAGTTATCGAAGCGGCTTCGACCAAACCTTTCGGGTTTATGCCGTTTTATCCCGGTCCCGGTCTGGGCGGGCATTGCATTCCCATCGATCCGTTTTACCTTACCTGGAAGGCGCGCGAATTTGAAATGAACACCCGCTTTATTGAATTGGCGGGCGAAGTAAACACCTCCATGCCGTATTATGTGGTTAATAAAATCAGCGATGCGTTGAATAATCACACCAAGAGTATTAAAGGCTCCAGAATTTTGGTTCTCGGCGCGGCTTATAAAAAAGACGTGGACGATCCCCGCGAATCGCCGACATTTAAGCTTATTGAAATTCTTGAAGAAAAAGGCGCGCTTGTCGATTACAACGATCCGTTGATTCCGGTTCTGCCTAAAATGCGAATGTACGAAGTGGAACAAAAGAAGAGCGTGGAACTCACCCCCGAAAATCTGCAAAAGTACGATTGCGTTCTGATTTCCACGGATCATTCGGTTTATGACTGGGATTTTATCGTTAAACATTCCAATTTGGTTGTGGATACCAGAAACGCCACAAAGAAGGTGATCGGAAACAGAAATAAAATTGTAAAAGCGTAAGTAAAATTTACGGCGGACTCTGTCCGCCTTTTTTGTAAGCAAAAGGTAGAATAAAATTACGGACGGAGTATGAAACAAATAACCCTTCAAATTCCCGACGCCGTTTACGAAAAATTGCAGGAGTCGATGGAAAAAAGCGGACTTAAGTCGATGGAAGATTTTATTCTGTCCGTTCTTCAAAATTATCTGGACGGATTGGATGCGAAACCGTCGCAGGAAATCGATGAAAACGAAGAAATCCGTAAACGCCTGGAAGACCTGGGATACATGTAAATGGCAATCGATCTTCATGTTCACACCACACATTCGGACGGTTCTTATTCGCCGTCGGAACTGATCGACCTGGCGGCTCAATACGATGTCGATACGCTTTCCGTTACCGATCATGACGTTATCTCCGGCATTGAAGAAGCCGCTGAACGCGGGCGGCAAACGGGCATCAGAGTTATTCCCGGTACGGAACTGAGTATTGACTATCCGCTTTCGGGTTCCGCCCATTTGCATCTGTTGGGTTTGTACATTGATATTCACAATCCCGTTTTGATAAAGGCGTTACAAAATCTCCGCTTAGCCCGAAGGGAACGCGCGAAGGAAATTATCGAGCGCCTTAAAAGGTTGAATATCGATATTCGTTTTGATGATCTTGAGCTTAGAAAAAGGGGAGAGAGCATCGGACGTCCGCACATCGCGAAACTGCTGGTGGAGATGAAGATAGTCAAATCGATAAAAGAGGCTTTTCAAAAATACATCGGAAGAAGCGGTCCAGCCTTTGTGCCCAAGAAAAAGTTGAATCTGGAGCAGGCTATCGAACTCATTCATCAGGCTAAGGGTCTGGCGTTAATTGCGCATCCCGTTAGTCTGGGGGCTGCCGATAAATCGGAACTTTTTAAATATCTCGATGAATTTCGCGCGGCTGGTCTGGACGGTGTTGAGGCGTATTATTCTTATCACTCCGAAGAATTTACGCAAACTTTAATCGAATACGCCCGCAAAAACGGAATGGCAATTTCCGGAGGAACGGATTTTCACGGAGACGCCAAACCGGACATCAAACCCGCCGTGGGCACGGGAAATTTGATAATCCCGGCGGAAGTGGTTGAGCAACTGGATGCTTATTACCAAAAATTGTATTAATGAGTTTAATGAATTCGTTTTAATTGAATGATTCCGGAAGATTCTTTAAACTGAATTACCAATAACCTTGTTTATGGGAAAAAATTGAATTCATAATGAAAGCTGACAAGCGACTTTTTATTTTGGCTCTTGACGGAACGCCTTACAGTTTATTAAAACGATTAATGGACGAAGGCGTTATGCCCAATCTTAAAAAGTTGATCGCAGGTGGCTCTTTTCACAGTCTGAATTCCGTTCAGCCGCCGTTGTCATCCGTTGCCTGGGCTTCGTTTATGACGGGAGAAAAACCCGCAAAACACGGAATATTCGGCTTTATTGAACGCGATCCCGAAACTCTAAACTGGTTCGTTCCCAAAGCCGATCGACTGCGGGCGCCGACGCTTTTCCATATTTTATCCGAACTGAAACAACGCGTTTTTGTAATGAACGTTCCCATGACCTATCCGCCGCCAAAAGTTAACGGCATTGCAATCTGCGGATTTTTGGGAAGCGATATTGCCAGGGGAACCTACCCGCCAGCTGTCGGTTCGTTTTTAAAGGCAAAGGGCTATGTCATCGACGCCGATGTGGAAATCGCAAAAAAAGATTTAAACCGTTTTTACCGGGAGCTGCAACGCGTTCTGGAGAAGCGGATTGAAATGATGTGGCATTTCTACGATCAGGAAACATGGAATTTTTTTATGACGCACATCATGGAAACCGATCGCTTACACCATCTTTTCTGGAAGTATTTTGAGGAAGATTCGCAGCCTTTCGCCGGAATGTTCAGAGATTTTTACGGCAGAATCGATCGGCTTTTGGGCGAAGTGTCCGCAAAAATACCAGAGGATTCGGCTTTAATGCTGCTTTCCGATCATGGCTTTACCCGTTTGAAATTAGAGGTTTACCTGAATCGCTGGCTGGCGGAGAACGGATATTTGTTCTACGAATCGGTGCCTCCCAAATCTTTGCGGGATATGCATCCTTTTAGCAAAGCGTACAGCCTGTATCCGGGCAGAATTTACGTCAACCTAAAAGGTCGCGAAAAAAAAGGCTCCGTTAATCCGGGATTGGAATATGAACGCTTATGCGGCGAACTGTCCGAAAAATTGCTCAAGATCAGAGATCCGCAGGGTAATCCGGTTATTAAAGAAGTTCGCAGGGGTTACGAGGTTTACGGAATTCCGAATGAAATTAATGAGCCGATTTTCGTTGATCCTCTGAAACTCGGAGCCGTTCCCGATTTAATCGCCCTGCCTTATGAAGGCTACGATTTAAAGGGCGTGTTATGGCATAGCACCGTTTTCGATCAAACGGTTTTCAACGGGACTCATACGGTGGACGACGCCTTTTTGTTTGTAAAAAATTTTCCGTTAAATTTAGTTCCGGAATCGATCGACCGGATTTTTAACCCTATTCTTGCTTTTTTTAATGATTGATTTTCAGATGAGGCGGCGGGATAAACACAAAAAGTTGAATAAAGTAACAAACGACGCGTGACGTGCGGGTACAAAGCAAATTTTCCACAGGCGCGTACTGAGTTGTTCCCTTAAAAAAACAGCGATGAAGCATTGCGGAATAAAAAACCTTGCCGGGCTGCGAATAAGCGCGCTTAACGATTCATGTTTTTTTCTGATAATAGAAAAAAATTGATTTGTGTAAAATTTGTTATAAATTCTTATCCGCTCATTTGTTCCGGAAAATAAAGTTACGATTGAAACGGAAAACGGTTTAATTTAGAGAGGATTCTAAAAATATGGAGCATTGGTACGCCATCTACACAAGACCCCGACACGAGAAAAAAGTTTTCGAATCACTGACAGAGAAAAGGATCGAAACCTTCCTTCCGCTTATTACCCGCGTTCGGCAGTGGAAAGACAGGAAGAAAAGGGTTGAGATGCCCTTGTTCAGCAGTTACTTATTTGTTCATTTTGATTATAAATACCGGTTTGATGTTTTGCAGACCAAAGGAGTTGTCAAGATTATTAATTTTAACGGCATCCCCGCAATTGTTCCGGATTGGCAAATAGAATCTCTGAAAAAGATGTTAGAGCATCCCGAAAAAATTCGTCTGGAAAATTATATCCGTCCGGGTGAAATTGTCGAAGTAATCGAAGGACCCTTTAAAGGTATGCGGGGTATGATCAAATGTCTGAAAAACGAAACCCGGTTGGTCATTACCATCGAGGGAATTATGCAATCGGTTTCGGTTGACATAGACAGAGACTTTGTTAAAAAAGTGCCTCAACTGGAAAGCGTATAAGCTCCGTAATCACAATTCCTTTGGGGCAAAGTATCAAAAACGGTTCGAGCGGTTTTATGGCGTTCTTGAATTAATAAAATGCGGGGGATCAATCGAAAATTTTAAAAGGCATTTATCGCTTATCTCTAAACGACGCTCTTTTATTTGACAAAGATCAAACAAAAATTTCCTGATTAATTTATAATTAGAATTAAATTACCCGATTTACTATATTTCGGTAATAAAAAAAAGTGCGGTACGAGAACTCTTTAGTCTGTTGAAAAAAAATGCCCGATTTGCCGAAAGTAGATCTTGTAATTCAGGCTAAAATCAAGTGATTCCGGAGTTTAACATTTTTCGTCGGAAGAAATAAATGGATTTCCAATTCTGGTTTACGGTTATTGTCATTGCCGGCATGACTGTTTTTTTATTAAAAGAAGTGATTGAGACCGAGCTGACCCTGATCGCGTCTCTCTTTTTGTTGATTATCGGGAAGGTGGTAACGGTAAAAGAAGCCTTTTCCGGTTTTTCCAACGAAGGGATGCTGACCATAGCTTTCTTGTTCATTGTAGCCGCGGCTCTCAATAATTCGGGCGTGATAGCTCAGTTCCAGGGTTTGCTTTTCGGGAAAAAGAATAACTCAAAATACGCCGTTAAGCTTTTCAGAATTTTATCTCCCGTGTCCGCGATTTCGGCGTTTATGAACAATACTCCGGTAGTCGCGCTGTTAATTCCCGCTCTTAAAAGCTGGACCGAACGGATGAATCTTTCGCCTTCCAAATTTTTTATTCCCCTCTCTTATGCCGCCATGCTCGGGGGAATGTGCACTTTGATCGGAACCAGCACCAATTTGATTATTTACGGATTGATGGAACAGAACGGCATGCAAGGCATGGGAATGTTCGAAATCTCCAAAATCGGCGTTCCGGTTGCTATCGGAGGTCTTTTGTTTCTTATCCTTTTTGCCGGAAAATTGCTGCCCGATCGAAAAGAAGCAATGCTGGAACTGCAGGAAAACACGAGAGAATTTGTAATAGCTTTAAAGGTCACTCCTGATTTCAAAGGGATCGGAAAAACGATCGAAGAAGCAGGATTGCGCCATTTGACAGGATTGTTTTTATTCCAGATCGAGCGCAACGGAAAGGTGATCGCGCCGGCAAAACCGGACGAGGTGATTCAGTTGAACGACCGATTGTTTTTTACCGGTTTGCCGAAGACGATTCTGGAACTGCAAAAAACTCCGGGTCTTAAAGTAATTGAGGACGCCCGCTTTGATCTGAAACAATACGATTCTTCGCGGATACGTCCTTATGAAGCGGTTATTTCCAACAGCTCTCCGCTGATCGGTAAAAATGTCCGCGAAAGTAATTTCCGTGAAAAATACGACGCCGTGATTGTTGCCATTCATCGCAACGGTGAACGCATCCAAAAAAAAATCGGCGATATTGTTTTACGCGCCGGAGATACTCTTTTGCTTTTGGCGGGCAAGGAGTTCTTTAAAAAATGGTATCATTCGCGCGATTTCCTTTTGGTCTCCGAGAGCGACCTCGTGCCGTCCAAACCGCTTAAGCATCGGGTTATTGCCATTTCTACCCTGGCTTTGATGGTTGTTTTATTTGTGTGGCATATCGTGCCTATTTTAGTGGCTGCGGGTATTGCGGTTATGATTCTTCTTCTTACGCGAACCGTTACATTAGAGGAAGCCCGCGAATCGATTGATTTCAGGGTTTTGATCATTATCGCCTCTGCCTTCGGAATTGCGGCGGGGGTCAAAAATTCGGGAGTGGCGGAGTTTCTTGCCCATTACATTATTCAAGCCGGCAGCGTATTTGGCACCATCGGCATATTGACCGGAATTTTTCTGATCACCAGCGCCTATTCCAATATCATCACCAACAACGCCACGGCTGCTCTGGTATTTCCCGTTGTTCTGGCTGTGACTACCGAAATACAGGTGGATCCCAGACCTTTTATTTTGACTCTTGCCATCGCCGCTTCGTCAAGTTTTGCCACACCGATCAGCTACCAGACAAATATTATGGTTTACGGTCCCGGCGGTTATCGTTTTAAGGATTTTGTGCGCATCGGTATTCCCCTGCACATTGTGGTTACCACCATTGCTATTTTTATGGTTTATTGGATTTATTTTTAATCTCTTTTAATTTGATAGCCGGTGTAGGGCAAAGCGGAACTTCCCGTAAAAAGCGTTGCTTTGGCTAATATCAATCCTTACATTATTTTTAAACTTGATTTTCTGATGAGCAATTTGTGATAATATTGACGGAGGTTCAACCATGTTGCACATTTCTCCTGAAAAAGCCTTGATTCTTATTTTCGCCTTTGCTCTCTTTTTCAACTGTTCAAAAAAAGAGGAAAAAACTCAGACTTCACGCCAAATCCGCGGTTTGGTTGACACGGTCGGTTTTGCCCATCTTGGCTGGCAAATGGATTCTGTGATGCAGCGGATTGATCGGTTGCAAAAGGATGAGCTGAAAAAAGCGCTTGAACGGGGTAAAATCACGCAGCAAACAAGCTGGAAGGTAGCCGTTAGTCCGCATGACGATTACGGTTATGTGGGATACCTGTATCCGGCTGTACACAGAAATATTAAAGCCAAAACGGTTATTTTGTTCGGCGTGGCGCACAAAGCCCGTTTGTTGAAACTGGAAAATCAGATTATTTTTGACACGTATCCTTACTGGCACGGACCCTACGGTCCGATCGGCGCTTCACCCGTCAGAGAAGAGATCATTCGTCAATTACCGCAAAACTATTATCAGGTGAACGATTCCATGCAGACTATTGAGCATTCGGTGGAGGCTCTGATTCCCTTCCTGCAATATTTCAGGAAAGACAGGGAAATTGTGTCCGTTTTGGTTCCCTATATGCCTTTTGAGCGGATGCGGGAAATCGCCAAGCCTTTGGCGGCGGCAATCGCGAAAGTCGTCCGGCAAAATAACTGGCAGTGGGGTAAAGATTTTGCCATTGTTATCAGCAACGACGCCGTGCATTACGGCGATGAAGGGTGGGGCGATAAAAATTTCGCCTTTTACGGAACCGATGAAGCCGGATACAAAAAGGCGGTTGAGCATGAACGCGAAATCATAAACCAATGTTTGAGCGGAAAGCTTTCCGAAGAACGAATCAGAAAATTCACCGAATATACAGTCTCGGCGGATGATTTTAAGCAGTACAAATGGACCTGGTGCGGGCGTTATTCGGTTCCCATGGGACTGTTGACGGCGTACTATCTTTCCGAAATTCTGGAACAGCCGCTAAAGGGAAGATTTATCGGATACGCCAACAGCATTGATCACGCGCCGTTGCCGGTAAAGGATTTACGCATGGGTTTTACCGCGCCCGCCAATATGCATCACTGGGTCGGATATGTAGCAATGGGCTGGGAATAAAGCGATGATTTTGCAGGAAAAATTCCGGAAAGCAAAACAGGCAATAAAAAACGCAGACGCCGTGCTTATTGCCGCCGGAGCGGGAATGGGCGTGGATTCGGGTTTGCCCGACTTCAGGGGCAATCATGGTTTTTGGAAGGCGTATCCCGTCGCTCAAAAATTAGGGCTGTCGTTTACGGATATGGCTAATCCCTATTGGTTTCGGAATGATCCGCGCTTAGCCTGGGCGTTTTACGGGCATCGGCTGAATCTCTATCGGAAAACCGAACCCCATGACGGTTTCTATCAATTGTTAAAATTCGCCCGAACTTTAGCGGGCGGTTATTTCGTGTTTACTTCCAACGTTGACGGACATTTTCAAAAGGCTGGTTATGATGAGCGGCGGATTGTGGAGTGTCACGGCTCCATCCATCATCTGCAATGCGTAGAGCCTTGCACAAACGAAATCCGGAGCGCCGACGAAGTTGAGATTGAAATAGATGCGGAGACATTCCGTGCAAAACCGCCCCTGCCCGAATGTCCGTATTGCGGCAATCTTGCCCGACCCAATATTCTGATGTTTAACGACTGGAGCTGGATTTCGCATCGAACCGATGAGCAGGAAGAACGGCTGAATAACTGGCTTGCGCAGATAAATCGGGAAGGGTACCGTTTGGTAATCATAGAGATGGGAGCCGGGACAGCGGTTCCGACGGTTCGTTACACATCGGAACGGGTAGCGCAATTTACGGACGGCGTGTTGATTCGCATAAATCCGCGGGAATATTCGACTCCCGAAGGACACATCGGTTTAGCCTGCCGCGCAAAGGAGGGAATTGAACTGCTGCTCGGAGATTTGCTTTGAGAGTAAAGAAAATAAAAGAATTGAATAAGGCGGTCATTGACTTAAAAACTCTATCACCTTAAATTGCAAACTTGTTTTAATGCTGATAAACATTAAAGTTAGGTAAAATTATGTTACTCGATTTTAGGAAAATACTCATTCTTGGTCCGCATACCGATGACGGCGAATTTGGCTGCGGCGGTACAATTGCTCGATTTGTCGAAGAAAACAGAGACGTTTACTACGCCACCTTTTCTTTAGCAGAAGAATCGGTTCCGCCCGGTTTACCAAAAGATATCTTATTTACCGAAGTAAAAGCTTCCAGCGAGGTGCTTGGCATAAAAGAAGAGAATTTATTGATTTACCGCTATCCGGTGCGGAAATTTGACCACCACCGTCAGGAAATATTGGAAGATTTGGTTAAGCTCAAGAAAGATTTGGATCCCGATCTCGTTTTAATGCCTTCTCCGCATGATTTACATCAGGATCATTACACGATTTCGATGGAGGGTTTGCGGGCTTTTAAATTTACATCTATTCTTGGCTATGAGATGCCCTGGAACAATATTAATTTTGAAACCCGTAGTTTTGTTCATTTGCAAAAACGTCATATTGATAAAAAATTAGAGTCGGTTAAATGCTATCGATCGCAAACCGGGCGCAAATATGCTAATGAGGAATTTATCCGAGGACTGGCAAGGACGCGAGGCGTCCAGTGCGGAGTTGAATATGCGGAAACCTTCGAAGTAATCCGTTGGATTATCAAATAGGAAGGAAAGGTTGCTTTGGAAGAAAAATTAAGGGATTTGTATTCGAAGCGTCAGGGAAGTTATGTGAAACGCCGGGAGGATGAAAATTTCCTCGAGGAACTGAATCAAACTTTAAAAGCAAAAGAACAGGAATGGTATCGTGAGTTCCCTGTTGAGCACCCTTTCCTTTTTGTTTATGGCTTACCGAGATCAGGCACTACACTGATTACGCAGCTTATCGCCCATAGTATGGATGTCGGGTTCATTAATAATTTAATGGCTCGCTTTTATTTGGCGCCGATCCATGGTATTCGTTTTTCCAGGGCTCTGTTTGGAGACCAAAGATCTACTGATTTTCGATCGGATTATGCTCGTACCCATGATTTGACCGATATTCATGAGTTCGGATATTTTTGGCGCTATTGGCTGAAAAAAGAAACGTTTACCGGTGTGACACGAGCCAGGGAAGTCGAGAAGGAAATTGATTGGAAGGGGTTGAAACTAATACTATCTAATATTCAACATGAATTCGGGAAACCCATGATCTTTAAAAATATTTTTGGATCATATCATCAGGAAAGATTGAATAAAGTTCTGGGGAAAGTGCTTTATATTTACATCAAGCGTGATATTCTTGATTCGGCAATTTCGATTTTGGAAGCTCGAAAAAGATATTACACCGATCTAAACACATGGTGGAGCTACATGCCTGTTGAGTATGATAAAATAAAAGACCTGAACTATTGGGAACAGATTGCCGGACAGGTTTATTATTTAAATCGTTATTATGATCGGATGAGTGAAAAATTGTCCAATGTGTTGGTTATTGAATACCAAAAATTGACCGAAAATCCTTCTGAAATTCTTGATATTATTAATCAAAAAGTGTATAAATTATTTGGAGAAAAAATCCCGATCATTAATCAACCGCCTGCTTCTTTTCCCTTTCGCAGCTATATTGACCGAAAGGAAGAGAGACAGAAATTCGAGAAATTGATCGAAGGTTTTGCCAAGAGAGAAGAGGAATGAGTAAAAGACGGATTATGGCAATGCACCAGCCAAATTATATTCCCTGGCTGGGTTATTTTTATAAAATTGCCAAAGCAGATATTTTTGTTTATTTGGATATTGTTCAATTTCCGCGAGGGAAAAGTTTTGCCGCTCGTAACCGCATAAAAACACCAAACGGAGCCACATATTTAACAATCCCGGTTTCACTTCCCAAGGGCAAAGAAGGCAAAGTACTGTACACAGAAGTAAGATTTGCGGATGAACAATGGAAAAAGAAACATCTTAAATCTTTTCA
>JAADIP010000026.1 GCA_013151275.1 Calditrichota bacterium
ATCGGTATTCTGTTCGGCTTTTCGTATGCCGTTTATCTGGGCGCCGGTCTGTACGTTCTGATAGCCCTGTTCACATCTGTCGGAGTCAGAAGAAAGCAGTTGGCGGCAGGGGCGTGATGGGTGACGAGTGACAAAGTAACAGAGTAACAAAGTAACAAAGTAACAGAGTTACGAGTTTAAGAATTTAGAAGTTTAATTTGGAGCGGAAAATGATTGTCAGAAAGCAGAGAGCGGAGAGCCATGCGCGTGGTGCGTAAGAAAAATGACAAATGACAAATGACAAAAGAGAAAGCAGAATGCAGAATGCAGAAAGCAGGAGTAGCAGGTAGTAAGAAGTAGGTAGAAGATAGTAAAATGTTTTTTGTAAAGAAGTAGATGTTTTTTTAATTCTCCTAAAAATAATTTGGCTGAATTATTTAAGATTTTGAGCGATGGTGAGGATAACTCATTACGCATTACGCATTACGCATTACGCATCACGCATCACGCATTACGATGCCCGGAGAATCCGCTTAACAAAAAGTAAATCATAAATCCAAACCTTTGTATCACTGTAGAATATTCTACATTAAATTCGTAAAATTGTAGAATATTATCTGATTTCTGAAATCATTAAATTTTTTTTCGTTTCAATAATCCCTTTATCCTTTGTCATTTCTGAAGATTCCCGAAATATCAACCTTGGCACATTTATTGTAATTCATTTATGCCGTAAAAGATAATTTACGGAGGATTAAGATGTGTCATATATTGTTGACAATGCCTTTCTGGGGTTTGATCCTTTTTTATGTCATGCCCCTCTACCTTGCCCTCCCGCTATATTTGTTAATTTTGGTGATTTCCGGAATTCTTTATTCTGTGCTGATGCGCGGCAAACATAAAAAAGTCAGTACCGGAAAAGAGGGAATGATGGGACAGATGGCTGAGGTAATAAAAAATCTGAATCCCGTCGGACAGGTGCTGGTACACGGAGAAATATGGCAGGCGCAATCTTCCGATTACATTCGAAAGGGAGAAAAGGCAAAAATAATCGGAATGGAAGGATTAACGCTTTTGACTTGTAAATGGTCTAAAAATGAATGAGGGTTCATTCATAAAAATCAATGTGTAATCTAACGAACAAAAGTTATTCGGAAGGGAGAACGAAATGATACGAGATCCGGTTTGCGGCATGATGGTTGATCCGAAACATGCCGTCGCTGTCAGTAATTATAAAGGAGAATCTTACTTTTTCTGTTCGGAAAATTGTAAGGAAGAGTTTGACGCCAATCCCGAAAAATATACGGAGAAGGGTAAAGAAATCGTAGCAGAAAAGGCGTCTGAACATTCAAATAAATCCCCTGTTGCCCGTGAAAAAAGCGGGCGAAATAAAAGCAGGAAATTGGTTCTGCCGATTAAGGGAATGACGTGCGCCTCGTGTGTTTCGCATGTGGAACACGCCTTAAATAGCGCCGACGGAGTCGCGTATGCGACGGTGAATCTGGCAACCGAGCAGGCGACAGTGGAGTTCCTGCCCAAAGAAGTGGATCTGAAGGAATTGGTTAAGACGGTACACGACACCGGATACGAAATCGCTACGGCGACAATGACGCTTCCCATAGGGGGAATGACCTGCGCTTCGTGTGCGAACCATGTTACTCAAGCTCTGAAGAATATTGAGGGCGTAATCGATGTCAATGTGAATTTGGCGACCGAAAGAGCCCAGGTAGAATATATTGCCGGCGAAGTTACTCTGAAAGATATGGAAAAGGCGGTGGCAGACGCCGGCTATCAGGTTTTGAAAATTCCGGAGTCGGAAGCAACCGAGGAAGTGGATGAAGCGGAAATAAAAATGCAAACCGCTCGTTTCCGCATGAAAGTAGCCTGGGTGCTTACCGTTCCGATAATTATATGGATGTTCGGCGAAATGTTCTTTGGGGTGGTCTGGCCCAACGAAACCATTTACAATCTGGGAATGGTCGTTCTGTCGCTTCCGGTGTTATTCTGGGTGGGACGGAAAACGTTTACAAGCGGTTGGTCGGCAATTGTGCACGGTTACGCCAATATGGACTCCCTGATAATGCTCGGAACGGGAGTCTCTCTGCTAACCGGACCGGCTTCTTTTTTCCTGCCGGTAACCAATTACGCAGGTGTGGCTGCCATGATTATGGCGTTTCATTTAACCGGTCGTTATATCGAAGAAACTGCCAAAGGACGAGCTTCGCAGGCGATTCGTAAATTGCTGGATCTGGGCGCCAAAACAGCCCGTATTCTGCGCGACGGCAAAGAGGTGGAAATTCCCATCGAAGAAGTGATAGTGGGAGACATCATGGTTATCAGACCAGGCGAAAAAATTCCCACCGACGGCGTAGTAGTGGAAGGAGAAGGCGCGGTGGATGAATCCATGGCGACCGGAGAAAGCATGCCCGTTACTCACAAACCCGGCGATGAGGTAATCGGAGCCACCATTAATCAGGAAGGCTTGTTGAAGATAAAGGCGACAAAGATCGGAAAGGATACTTTTTTATCCCAGGTGATTAAGATGGTGGAGGAATGTCAGGGATCGAAGGTTCCCATTCAGGAATTTGCCGATAAGGTCACCGGATTTTTCGTGCCGGCTGTGATTGCCATAGCCTTGCTGACCGTGGCGCTTTGGCTGATATTTCCCGGCTTTATGCAATCGCTGGTTAATTTCGGATCGTTTTTGCCCTGGGTTAATCCCGATCTCGGCATCATAACTCTGGCAATTGTCTCCATGGTCGCCGTGCTGGTTATCGCCTGTCCCTGTGCGCTGGGTCTGGCGACGCCTACCGCTTTGATGGTGGGGAGCGGAATCGCGGCAAATCACGGAATTCTTTTCCGCTCCGGAGAAGCCATTCAAACCCTGAAGGATGTAAATGTTGTGGTATTCGACAAGACCGGCACCATAACCAAGGGAAAGCCGGAGGTTACGAATATCATTAGCTTAGGCAAAAATGATGTGAAGTCCGTTTTATTTTACGCTTCATCCGCGGAACAGGGCAGCGAGCATCCTTTGGCTGGAGCGATCGTTAAAAAGGCTGAGCAGGAGGGAATTGAACTCAAAAAACCGGAACATTTCCAAGCCGTACGCGGAAAAGGCATTATTGCAAAAATCGACGATCGGCAGGTATTGGTCGGCACCCGTAAATTGCTAAGCGATTATAAAGTGGATTATTCCTCGGTGGAAGAAGAATTACGGCAGCTTGAAGAAGAAGCCAAAACCGCCATGATTGTCAGCGTTGACTCCGAGGTTCTGGGCATTATTGCCGTAGCCGATCAGGTGAAAGAAGATTCCGCTCCCGCAATAGCTGAATTACGTCGAATGGGAATTGAAACGACTATGATTACCGGAGATAATCAGCATACAGCAGAGGCAATTGCCCGCATGGTGGGAATTGATCACGTAATGGCTGGCGTTTTGCCTGAAAGAAAATTACAGGAAATTAAGAATCTTCAATCGCGTTTCGGAAAGGTCGGATTTGTGGGAGACGGAATTAATGACGCCCCTGCGCTGACACAGGCTAATGTGGGAATTGCCATCGGCACAGGAACCGATATTGCAATTGAAGCCAGTGACGTGACACTGGTACGGGGCGAACTCACCGGCGTGGTCGAAGCAATTCTTTTGAGCAGAGAAACTTTTCGTAAAATCAGACAAAATTTGTTCTGGGCGTTTTTCTACAATGTGGCGATGATTCCTCTGGCGATGATCGGCTGGATGCATCCGGTGCTGGCGGAAATTGCCATGGCTTCTTCTTCCATAACGGTTGTAAGCAATGCCAATTTATTGAAACGCGTAAAAATTCTCCCCGATGTTTTGAACGGTAAACCGAAGGCTGTTAAAAATATTTGACAGCCTGACGGAATCGGAAATGACAGAGAATTTTAAATGATGTCCGTTGAAAGAAGTTGAAACGGGATTATCGATCGCCCGTCGCTTCCGTTGATAATTTAAAAAAATGGATTTCATTTTTTGAATTAAACGGAGCAGGGGGGTTCCGGAATATTGCATTAAGCGCTTTTTATCTTCTTTCAACGGATATTTTATTTTGACAAATCGGTAAACCGTGAAACGCCGTAAGCTTTTGGTCATCTGCAGAATTTAGACTTTTACGCAGTTAAAGTCCGATCGCAAAAAAATTTTTTATTTTTGAATAAACTTACGATATTTACGTCTTTTATTTAAAATAATGTAGAACTCATAAAGACAGGGAGAAAAAAGGATGGCTAAAATACTGAATCATGTGAAACCTGGTGTGCTTATCGGTAAAGATGTGCAAACGGTTTTTCAGATAGCTAAAGAAGAGGGTTTTGCGCTGCCGGCGGTGAATGTGGTCGGAACAAATTCGGTGAATGCGGTATTGGAAGCGGCTCGCGATGTGAATTCGCCTGTGATCATTCAATTTTCTAACGGCGGCGCCTCTTTTTATGCCGGCAAGGGTTTGTCGAACGACGGGCAGCAGGCTTCCGTTGCCGGGGCGATTTCGGGCGCGCGCCACATCCGTCAAATGGCGGAATTGTACGGCGTTCCGGTTATTGTGCACACCGATCACGCCGCAAAAAAATTGTTACCCTGGATCGACGGTCTTTTGAAAGCTAACGAAGAACATTTTGAGCAAACCGGACAACCCCTTTTTAGTTCGCACATGCTCGACCTTTCGGAAGAGCCGTTGGAAGAAAATGTTTCGATCTCGGCGCGGTATTTGGAACGCATGGCAAAAATGGGAATGACTCTGGAGATCGAGTTGGGCGTAACCGGCGGAGAAGAAGACGGCGTTGATAACACCAATGTGGACAGCAAACGTCTTTACACGCAACCGGAAGAAGTGGCTTACGCTTACGAAAAACTATTGGCGATCAGCCCGAATTTTACAATTGCCGCGGCTTTCGGCAATGTGCACGGCGTTTACAAACCGGGAAATGTCGTTTTGCGTCCCGTAATTCTGAAGAACTCGCAGGAATTCATTCGGGAAAAATTTAGTACCGGCAAAAATCCCATTAATTTTGTCTTTCACGGCGGCTCGGGCTCCAGCCTGGAAGAGATTCGTGAAGCCATTTCTTACGGGGTAATCAAAATGAATATCGATACCGATACGCAATGGGCTGCCTGGAAGGGTGTGATGGATTATTACAAAAAATACGAAGCCTATTTGCAGAGTCAAATCGGTAATCCCGAAGGGGAAGACAAGCCGAATAAAAAATACTACGATCCGCGAAAATGGCTGCGCGAAGCCGAAAAATCGATGATTGCCCGTTTAAAGCAGGCGTTTGAGGATTTAAATTGTGTGGATCGAAATTAATTGGTATGAAATGAAAAGCTCCCCGTTCGGTACATTTTACGGAACGGGGAGTTTTTAGCCATCGATTTACACCGATAACCACTGATCTTTTTACCACAGAGGGCACTAATGAGTCACAGAGGTGACAAAAAGATTATTTAATTTTTCTGCGTTTCTCTGTGTCCTCCGTGGTAAAAACAATAAAAGCCAGCTAATAACACCGAAATTCACGGAAATATTTTTTTACCCAAAAATCACGGAGAATTTTCCCCAATTCCCAGTCCCTCTTAACCCTTAACCCTTAACCTACTCTTAGTGTGGTAAATAGATTAATTTTTAATTTTCTCAGTGCTTCTCGGAGTCCTCTGTGGTTAAATCCTGGTAAAAACCTGATCCAAAGAAAGGCGGAAACCTTTTAACAGGACGGAGGTAACGGTCTGATTATTTTCGGCACGCCGGTGCAGATGGAATTTTTGATCTTTTAAAACGTAAATCTCAATCCATTTCATTTTGGGATCGGCAAGCCAGTACTCCTGCACGCCAAAGCGTTCGTAAAGCACCTTTTTTTCTACCAGATCGTAATAGGCGCTGTGGGGCGAAAGCACTTCGATGATCAAATCCGGTGCGCCCTTGATCAGGTCTTCACCAATGATGTGCGAACGCTTTCGGGAAATGAAAAAGATCGGCTGCACCACGTTCTTATCGTCAAGATAGACGTCGCACGGAGCGTCCAGTACAATTCCCAATTGTTTGACTTCAATAAAATTTCGTAAATGCTTTTCAAGATTGCTTTTAACGATTTGATGAATGACCTTTGGAGCAGGCGTCATGACCAATTCCCCCTCGATCAACTGGTAACGAAAATCGTCGGGCGGCAGGTTTAAGTAATCCTGGTAGGTGAGGACTTTTTTCTTTTCCCGATATTTTGCAGCGGTTTCTTTTACGCGCATGGCTATAGCCCTTTGTTTGGTTGTTTTAAATTTAAGCTAAGAATGGGCGGAAGTAAATATTTAATTAAGAGAGCTTACCCGGAATGCGATTGCTTCGTCGTCCCGACGGGTAAGGACTCAATATTGATAGTGATGCGGTACCGGTCAATCCCGTCAACCACCATGGCACATGAATGCTGCCTTCCGAAAGAAATACTTTGATCGCCTCAATCTGTTCTCAATGTTTAATTTTGTTAATGGTATTAACTATCACTAAATTCAGGAACCGGCGTGATACGTGAACCGTATTTCCGGTGGTGTGAGAGGACAAGGGACGTGAGTCCCTTTCCTATTCGATTTGAATCGATGGCTGTAAATTATTATTCCCAATAAAAACTTACCGGAAGTTCAAATGAGTCCGATAAAAATTCTCGACGAACGCGGCTTTGAAAGCGCCTTAACGGAATTAACGCTTCGGGATAAAGATTTAAACTTTATCGTGGAAACCTTTGGCAAGCCGCCTTTTTGGAGACGCGAACCGGGATTTGCCACGCTGGTTCAAATAATTCTGGAGCAGCAGGTGTCTCTTGCCTCCGCCCGCTCCGCCTATCAAAAATTGTTAAAAAGACTCAAAACATTGACGCCGCGAAAATTTCTGACATTGGACGAACAGGAGTTGAAACAAATCGGATTCAGCAGACAAAAGGCGCATTACTGTCGTGAACTGGCTAAAACCATCGAATCGGGCGAGTTTGATTTTGACGATCTGCAAAAAGCTGATGATCGGCAAGCCATGGAGCGTTTAATGAGTTTGAAGGGAATAGGCACCTGGACCGCGGAAGTGTATTTGTTGATGGCTTTAAAACGCGCCGATATCTTCCCGCGAAAGGACCTTGCTCTGGCAATCGCCGTTAAACGGTTGAAAAAATCGGAGAGCCTGCCCACCTTTGACGAACTCCATGAATTGAGTCAGCGCTGGAAACCGTACCGGGCGGTGGCGGCGCGACTGCTCTGGCATTTTTATCTGAGCACCGTTTGATACTCCGCAGCTCTGAAATCTTTCATAAAACATCGAGGCGTCCGCTCTAAAAATGTCTGTAATTGTCAGAGGAGCGCAGCGACGAGAAATCTTCTGTTTTTAACGGAGTCTCTGTTTTCGGAATGACGGAATACGCTTTCGGAGCGGACTCAATAATTATTGTTCGATTTACGGTTAAAATTTCGTTATTAAAGCGGATCGTTTTGCGGATTCCGAACGTTGCCTTACTCGTAAATCATTTTGCGCGTCATGCCGCCGTCAATGACAAAATTAGCGCCAGTGATAAAGTCGTTCTCCGGTTTAAGTAAAAAAAGCGCCATATTGGCGATATCCTCAGGCTTACCCACGCGTCCCGCGGGATGCTGTGAATGGTCTTCCGGAGTGAGCTCGTCGATCCCGCTCGGTTTTGCGTCCTGCCATTCCCGCGTGTCGATCCAGCCGGGACTGATGCAATTGACGCGCACTTCGGGTCCCAGACTGATCGCCAGCGCATGGGTTAAAGCGAGAATTCCGCCTTTGGATGCTGAATAAGCTTCGGTGTCCGGCTCGGACATCAAGGCGCGGGTTGAAGCAATGTTGATGATGCTGCCGCGAGATTTTTTTAAATAGGGAACAGCGTGTTTTGCCGTTAAAAAGCAAGCGGTCAGATTGACAGAAAGCACGCGATTCCACTCTTCCGACTCCAATTCGGTTATCGGTTTATTAACGGCTGTTGCGGCATTGTTGATAACCGCATCTAAGCGACCGGCTTTTTCCGCTAAATCCGCGATGCTTTGCCGGATAAAATCCTCGTCGCCCAAATCGCCGCGGTAAACAAAAACCTCTCCTAAAGCGGATAACTCCGTTTTTGTCCTTGCCAATTTTTCTCTTTGGATATCGATTATTCCCACGCGCATGCTGTTTTTAAGCAACAATGCGGCTATGCACTTGCCAATACCCTGCGCCGCGCCGGTAATCAATACACATCGTTTGTCAGACATAAAAAACACTCCGTTTTGGTTTTATTTGTTTGTTTCTCAAGATAGTTCAAGACCGGTTTCAGCGGCGCGAAACATCTCAGCCGCTTTTGAATTTGATTGATAATAAAAGTATCTCGTTTACGAATCAATTATTTTCATCGCTTCCTGAATTTCGGCGTGTTAGAACCATTATCTCCCGCTAAATCTGCGATTATGTTTGTAAAAAAAATCAAATTACTTTAATTTATTAAACGAGAGTTAAATCAGGAGTCGAACATGTCAGACATAATGCGTCCAATTCCCTTTGAGAATTTATTGAACCGGATTTTAAAAGAATTTACCCGCACCCGCAAGATTTTCGGTCTTCCCTTTGAAAAATTTTTCTTCAAAAAAAATGACATCGGGATTAAAATATTCGGAGACTTTTTGGAAACTCCGCTGGGACCGGCAGCCGGTCCGCATACTCAGCTCGCCCAGAATATTGTGGTTTCATATCTCGCCGGGGGACGGTTTTTTGAACTGAAAACCGTGCAAAAACTTGACCGTTTAAAAATTGACAAACCCTGCATCGAAGCCGAAGACGAAGGCTATAATGTGGAATGGTCACAGGAACTCACGCTTGAGCAATCGTATCGCGAATACGTAAAAGCCTGGTTTTTGATCAGTTTTTTAAAGGAGTTGTTCGGATTTTCCCGAACGGAGGAGCGGGGATTTATTTTTAATATGAGCGTGGGTTACGATCTGGAAGGAATTAAAACGCCCGGCATGGAGCGCTTTATTAACGAATTAATCGACGCCTCTTCAACCGAATTATTTTCCGAATACCAAAAAATCTTAATGAAAAAATTAGATCAGCGGGAATTTAATGATTTGATAACCGGAATTGCCGGAAATAGTCGCAGACAAACGACGGATCGAATTAAAAGCGCGATTGAAAATATCTCTCCCAATATATCTTCTTCCGTCACCGTATCGACAATGCACGGTTGTCCTCCGGACGAAATCGAAGCCATTTGCCGATACCTGATAGGCGAAAAAGGACTGCACACTTACGTTAAGTTAAATCCGACTTTATTGGGATTTGAGAAAGTACGGAGCACGCTCGATCGTCTGGGGTACAAATATATTGAGTTGGATCGGAAGGCGTTTGATCACGATCTGCAATATTCGGATGCCGTGCCGATGATTCGCCGTTTGCAGGAATTTGCCGCTTCTCGCGGTAAACAATTCGGAATAAAACTTTCCAATACTCTGGGAATGAAGAATGTTCGGAAGCGGCTGCCCGGCGAAGAAATGTACATGTCCGGAAGAGCTCTTTTTCCGCTCACCGTCGCCCTTGCCTGTGAGTTAGGCAAAGAATTTGACGGGCGGCTGCAAGTTTCCTATTCCGGCGGCGCTTCGCATCATAATGTGGAACGCATTTTGAAAACCGGCATTTATCCCGTGACCATGGTAACCGATTTGCTGAAACCGGGCGGATATGCCCGATTGCTGCAAATGACGGAAAAGGTCGAAGCGCTGCAATGGACCGACTGGTTAAAAGGCGAACGTTTAAATATTAAAAATTTGGAAAACCTTGTTAAAGAAGCGCAGAATGATCCTTATTACCGCAAAGAGAGGCGGGAAATAGATTCGATTAAATTAAGGAGCCGGTTGCCGCGATTTGATTGCTACGTTTCGCCCTGCAGGGAAATTTGTCCCATTCATCAGGATGTTTCGGAGTACATTCGTCTGGTGAAAGAGGAGCGTTACCTCGAAGCCTTTAAGGTGATTGTGGAAACCAATCCGCTTCCGCACATCACCGGCTACATCTGCGATCACAAGTGCATGGACCACTGCACGCGCTGGGATTATGAGAGTCCCGTTTACATTCGCGAGATGAAAAAAGTGGCGGCTGAAAAAGCATATAGCGAGTTCATGAAAAAATACGGGCGGCAGCTCGTACCTCCCTCCAATGGAATCGAGGCGGCTGTAATCGGCGCAGGACCGGCGGGATTGTCGGCGGCTTATTTTTTGGCAAAAGCGGGATTTAAGGTGACAGTATTCGAAAAGAACGAACGCGCCGGCGGTGTTGTGCAAAACGTGATACCGGATTTTCGTCTGCCTCAATACGCCATCGATCGCGACGTGGAGTTCATTCGCAGCCACGGAGTACAATTCCGTTTTGGCGTCAAAGAAGATTTTTCGATTGAGGCTTTAAAGAACGAAGGATTTAAATATATTTTTCTGGCGATAGGCGCGGGGAAGTCCAGGAAGCTTCGCTTAAAAAAAGGGAATGAAAGCGTGATCGACGCTCTGGATTTTCTGCGTGATTTTAACAGCAAAAACGAAATAAAATTGGGCGAAAGGGTAGCGGTAACAGGAGGCGGAAATTCAGCCATGGACGCTGCCCGGGCTGCGCTGCGCGTTAAAGGCGTTAAAGAGGTAACGATTATCTATCGGCGCACAAAGGAGTTTATGCCCGCGGACCGCGAAGAATTTGACGCCGCAGTCGCAGAAGGCGTTGTTTTTCGTGAATTACTATTACCGGTTGAATTTGAATCGGGACAGTTAAAGTGTCAGAAAATGATTCTGGGCGAAAGGGACGAAGACGGGCGGCGGAAAGCGCTTCCGCTGGAAGGAGAATTTGAGGTGTTTCAAATCGATTCGCTTATTTCAGCCATCGGCGAGCAGGTGGAAGATCGTCACCTCATCCGAAACGGCATTCGTCCGGATCACAATCAAAAGATAGTTGTAAACGACGAGACAAACGAAACCTGCGCGGAAAATGTCTTCATCGGCGGCGACGCTTTGCGCGGACCATCTACTGTTGTGGAATCCGTTGCCGACGGAAAAAAGGCAGCCGAAGCCATTATGAAAAAAGAAAACCTTAGCCCTGGGTTCGGTCTGGATTTTAATGAGATGTTTGATCCGGCGCAACGGATCGCGGATATTAATCGGCGTAAGGGCATGATTTTGCCGTTTCAGAAAGACGATCCCCTTAAGGAAGCCGCGCGCTGTCTTGAATGTAATCTTATTTGCGACAAATGTGTGGAAGTGTGTCCGAATCGCGCCAACGTGGCGATTGCCGTGCCGTCAAAAAACGGCGACTTTAAAGACATGTTTCAAATTCTGCACATCGACAGTATGTGTAACGAATGCGGCAATTGCGAGACGTTTTGTCCGTATCGGGGCGCGCCGTACAAGGATAAAATTACCCTGTTCCGGAATGAGGAAGATTTTGAGAACAGTTCAAATGAGGGATTCTGCCTGCTTTCGGATAAGGACAATTTAAAATTTAAAGTTCGCTATTCTTCCAAAACAGGGCATGTTTTTCTAAATGAAAACGGCGCTGTTTTAAAATCCGATTGGGAAGAAGATGACCAAAGTTTTAAACGGATTTTGCAAATGATGGTCGAAATAATTAAAAATCACGATTATTTAATAGCAGATGAATAACGGGTGACAAGTTACAAGTGACGAGTAACAAGGACGTGATGCGTGGGGAATAAGAAAAAGGAAAAAGGAAAAAAGAGAAAGCAGAATGCAGAAAGCCGTGACGCGTAACGAGTAACCAGCGACCAGAAGCCAGTGACTTGAGAAGCCGCTTACACGCTTAACCCTTATACCCTTAACGCTTAACAATTTTAACGACAATGGATTGAATGTCGTTTATTCGTTATTTTCGTTTGCCGCGGCTTCCACAGCCTGAATAATTTGCTTGTATCCCGTGCAGCGGCAGAGATTTCCGGCGATGGCTTCTTTGATATCGTCTTCCCTGGGATGGGGATTTTCTTTAAGAAGAGCGTAAGAAGACAACAGCATACCGGGTATGCAAAAACCGCACTGCACTGCGCCGTGTTCAAGGAAATTTTTCTGCAGGGGATGGAGTTCGCCGTTTTGCGTCAGACCTTCTACCGTAATAATTTCCGCGCCGTTTGCCTGGGCTGCAAGAATCAGACAGGAATGTACCGCCCGACCGTTGAGTACCACCGTGCAGGCGCCGCATTCGCCGATGTCGCAGCCTTCTTTGGTGCCCGTCAATCCCAAATCGTCGCGTAAAACATCCAGAAGGCGTTTATTCGGAGCGATGTTTAAATCCGCCTGCCTGCCGTTTACTTTGAAGCGGATGTTTATCTTTTTCATGATTTCCTCTTTCGTCAAGCGATGATTACCGGTTACAGACCCTTCGTAACAAAAGGTAAAACATTTGCTGCACAACCGGAAGTTTGTAAGCCGAAGACCAGCGTAAGCCCGTGATTTTCAGAATTTCCTCGCCCAGTTTAACGGACAGTTCTTTTAAGAAATCGACTTCAGCCGTTTCCCCTTTTGCCAAATCTTCCAGCTCGCGAAAGCGCCTGCCAATGGGCGTTACTGCGCCCGAGGCAATTCTGATATCTTCGATTGTCCGGTCTTGGAGCTTAACCAGAACAGCCAGCGTAATGCGGCTGATGGCTACGGAACGTCGGCGACCCAGTTTGTAAAATTCTCCGCGATATTCTTTTTTCAACGGAGGCAAAACGATTTCGCTGACGATCTCATCCGGCTGTAACTGTGTTTTGTACGGCTTCAGCAAAAAATCTTCCAGAGGAAGCGTTTTCTCAGACCGCGTTGATTGAATTTTTATCACGGCGTCGTAAACCAACAAAGGGGGAACGCTGTCCGCGCAGGGGGCGTTGTTTACAAAGTTACCGGCAATTGTAGCCCGGTTGCGAATCTGCACGCTTCCCACCCGAAAAGCCGCCTGTGCTAATAACGGGTACTCTTCCCTGATGATCGGATTTTTGACAATATCGGTAAAGGTCACGGCGCCGCCGATATGCAATCCGTCGTTTTCTAAATCAACGAATGTTAAATCGGGCAAACCGGAAATATCCACCAGGGTTCGAATATCCCGAAAACGCCGGGAGTTGATGTGAAATCCGGGGATGATGTCCGTGCCTCCGGCAATTACGCGGATTGTTTCTCTGTTTTCGCCAAGAGCCTCTAAAGCTTCACGAAGATTACGCGGTCTGATGTATCCGATTTCAGGTATCATTATGCGCTTCCCCGATTTTTTGAAGTGGGATGCAGTTTTTTGCTCAATAAAATTTCTTCTAAATTCAAAGGCAAATGGAAAAATCGCTTGCCCGTGGCGTTGCGCACGGCATTGGCAATAGCCGCTGCGGTGAGTTCCAGAGTGGGTTCCCCCAGAGATTTGGCGCCCCAGGGACCGTACTGATCTTCTCCTTCCACGAAAATGGGCACAATCTCGCCAATATCTTTACTGGTGGGAATTAAATACTGATCAAAATTCAGTTCGCGGATAAATCCCTTGTCAACGCTGATTTCCTCCCATAATCCGTAGCCGGCGCCCTGCGTAACTCCGCCGTAAACCTGCCCCTGCGCTCCCAGCAGATTTATCACCGTTCCAGGATCGTGCACGGCAACCACGCGATCCACATAGACCTCGCCGGTGGCAATATTTACCGTTACCTCCGCCACCTGACAGCCGTAAACGTAAGTGAAATAGGCGGGACCCTGACCCACGGTTTCGTCCCAGTGCACTTTGGGTCCTGCGTACCAACCGATGGCGGCAAGATTGACAGCCTGATTATATGCCAGATCGCACAGTTCGGCGAAAGCGATTTTTCGTTCGGGATTATTTTCGGCGTAAACCTGTCGGTCGCGGAATACAAAACAGGCGTTTTCCGGCAAATTCCAGTGTTGACGCAAAACGTTTTCTAACCGCGAGCGCAGGATTTCGGCGGCGGCTCTGGTGGCTCCGCCTCCCATCAGAGTAGCGCGGGAGGCGACGGTCGGTCCGCTGTCTCCCACGTAGCCGGTATCCAGATCAAGATAAAATACGTCATCGGGCGAAATTCCAAGCACTTCGGCAGCCACGATGGAATAGGTGGTGCGCATGCCCTGACCGTTTTCAGCCAGTCCCGAAAGCAGATAAGCGGAACCGTCCTGTTGCAGTGAAAGATAAGCCGCCACGGCATCTACCCCTTCCGCGCCGAGAGAACAGCCGCGAAAACTAACGGCAAGTCCGATCCCTTTCCGGTAAACTTCATCGGGTTCTAAAAAATCGTCTTTATGTAAAATGAACGGTCCCGGATTGGCGGATATTTCTTCCAACGCCGCGTAGTCGGGCAGCATTTTTCCGCGGCGCTGATTTTTCTTCCATTTTTCGCTAAAGCCGGTTTTTGTTACCGCGGTTTCCAGAACGGTCAAAAGATTCACATCGTGATTTTCCAGTTTGTGCCCGGTGGCGGTGACCGATCCGGGTTTAAAGCCGTTAATCCTGCGGATCTCGTCCGGCGTCATGCCCAATTGAATTGCAATTTCGTCCATGATGGATTCCTGCGCAAAAATAGGCTGCGGCGAACCGAATCCGCGCATCGCGCCGGTGTAAGGATTGTTCGTGTAAACGCCGCGCACGTCGGTCCATACGTTTTCTGTTTCGTAAGGACCGGTAGCCTGCACCACCGTACGCCAGGTAACAAAGGGCGTCATGGAAGAATACGCTCCGCCGTCCGCCACCACGTCGATTTTCATGGCTTTGATTTTGCCGTCTTTGTTAAATCCCACTTTGTAGTGCAGGTGATAGGCGTGCCGTTTGTAAGATTCCAGAATCGAATCTTCTCTGCGATAGCGGATTTTTACCGGTCTGCCGGTTTTAAGCGCCGCCAATGCCGCCCGCGCCGAAAGGATGTTCATGATATCGTCTTTGCCGCCGAAAGAACCGCCCAACTCGGCTTGCTGAATGCGCACCTTTGCCAGCGGAAAGCCAAGAACCTTTGCCACGATCTTTCGCGTTGTAAACGGATTTTGAATGCTTCCGGTAATGTGCACGCCCTTGTCTCCTTCGCGGGGAACGGCGATAACAGCTTCGGGTTCAATATAGGCGTGCTCGATAAACGGCGTTGTGTAGGTCTGTTCCAGAATGTAATCGCTTTCGGCAAATCCCGCATCGACGTCTCCTTTTCGCAACCGATGATGCACGATCAGGTTGCTTTTCTGGTCGGGATGAATGAGCGGAGCGTCGGATTTCAGCGCCTTGAGAGGATCTGTCAAAACGGGCAGAGGTTCGTATTCCACTTTTACCAGATCACGCAGTTTAAGCAATTCTTCCTCGGATTCTCCCACCAGCATGGCTATTACGTCGCCGGGGGTAACCACTTTATCGTAACAAAAAACGGGCTGATCCTGTTTGATGGGTCCCACCTTTTTAGCTCCGGGAATATCGCCGGCATGGCAAATTGCGGCAACGGCGGGATGATTTTCGACGGCGGAATAATCGACGGAAAGTATTTTGGCGTGGCTGACGGGAATCCGCACCATCACACCGTAAAGCTGACCGGGAACGTTGATATCATCCGCGAACTTAGCCTGACCTGTGACCTTTTCCAATCCGTCGCGGCGGACGACCGGTTTACCGACAATTGAAAATTTTTTTCTCATTTCAGCGTCTCGATATTTTTTTTGTAATTTAATATAATTGGCATTTTAAAGAAAGAAAATAATTCGTTAAGCGTGGTAGAGGGTTATGGGTTAAGAGTTATGGGTTAAGGGTTATGGGTTAAGGGTTATGGGTGTAAGGGTTAAGCGGACCTCTTCAACTCCCTTAACACGGTAAATTATGATCACGGCTTTCTGCTTTCTGACACTCATTTTTTGCTCTAAACTAAACAACTAAACGCCTAAACCTCTAAACTTCTAAACCCATAAACTCGTAACTTTGTTACTTTGTCACTCTGTAACTTTGTTACTCGTCACCCATCACCTCTTTATCACTTTCATCTTTCATCTTTAATCTTTAATCTTCTAT
>JAADIP010000010.1 GCA_013151275.1 Calditrichota bacterium
ATTTATCGTGCATTATAATTCACATAAAATTACTGACTTAGAGTCTGATCTCCTTTCATGGCATAATAGTTGATATTATCTAAACTACAATTTCCGGTGAAAATATAAATAGTGCCTAATTTGTATTAAAGAACCCGGACATAAACGGAAAATAGAATTTTGTATTTAAAAAGTGTAATTTTAAACAAATTGAGAAAGAAGGCTTATGCATCTATCGTATGATTACGGACTCTGGCTTATGGTGCTGTTTAATGTGCTTCTTTTCGGGGCATTTGCAATAGGATTTCTCCGTCCCAAAAAGAAGTACGAATGGCGCACATTAGGAGTATTCGCTGCTTTCATCGTTGCCCTTTTTACGGAGATGTACGGCTTTCCTTTAACCATTTACGTTCTGCTTTCCCTTTTCGGCGACAAAGTAGGAATTGCGGATCCTTTTCAGCATGTCAACGGTCATTTGCTGGGAACCTTGTTCGGCGCCGCTGAATGGATAAAACTGTCGGTTTGCCTGTTGGGCGGTTTTATTATGTTAATGGGATTGATTATTATGCAAAAAGGCTGGAAATTAATCCATGCGGCAAAAGGAGAATTGGTTACCGACGGCATCTATGCTTATATGCGTCATCCCCAGTATTCCGGACTTTTTCTCATCACCGTCGGTATGCTTGTCCAATGGCCCACTCTGATCACTTTGGTAATGTGGCCGATTCTCATGTATGCCTATTACCGTTTGGCAAAAAGAGAAGAACGGGAAGCTGAAGCAAAATTCGGCGAAGCTTATTCACTTTACAAACAACAAGTGCCCGCTTTTTTTCCGAAATTGGAAATTAAAAATAAGGGCGACTCGTTTAAAATTTAACAAAGGGGGGACCGATAATGTCAAACACTGATCGCACAATTCACATTGTAGGAGCCGGCCCTGCGGGTCTGGTAGCGGCGATAAATCTTGCCAAAGCAGGCTTTAACCCGATTGTTCACGAACAACACGAAGACGTCGGTAAGCGATTTAACGGGGACTTCCAGGGTCTTGAGAACTGGACAACCGAGGAAGATGTTACGGAATTTCTTGATTCGATCGGAATTGAGATAAACTTTCGCTGCGTCCCTTATTTTGGCGGAGATTTCTACGGACCCAACCTGAAAAAAATACCCATTAAAACTCAAAAACCTCTATTTTATCTGATCGAACGGGGGGTTAATGAAGGATCGTTTGATCAGGGACTTAAACAACAAGCGCTAAAGGCGGGTGTTAAGATATCATGGAACGATAAGCTGGAAACCACTCCTCCCGGAAAAGTGATTGTGGGAACAGGGCCTAAAGCCGCCGACGCTATTGCAAAAGGCATTGTCTTTAAAACGTCTCATCCGGATATGTGTGTGGGATTTGTCGATAACAGAATAGCTCCCAGAGCTTATGCGTATTTACTGGTAAACAACGGAAGCGCAACTTTCGCTACCTGTCTTTTTGAAGATTTCAAAAACGAAAAGATGTATTTTGAGAAAGCGCTGCAAACCATGCAAAAGGTTGTGGATATTGAGATTTCTCAGCCTAAAGAGTTCGGCGGCTTTGCCAATTTTTATCTGAATCCTTTCGTAACAAAAAACGGACGCATCCTTTATGTGGGAGAAAACGCCGGTTTTCAGGATGCCTTGTGGGGATTCGGAATCAGATACGCGCTTATGTCCGGTTTTTTAGCCGCCCAAAGCATTATCACGGGAAAATCATACGACGAATTGTGTAAACAACACATCCATCCTTTTCTAAAAGTATCGCTTGCGAACCGCATGATATTTGCTCATCTCGGCAACAGGGGTTATCAGTGGCTGCTCAACAAATTCTCGCGCGTAAAAGACGCCAGATTAATTCTGCAAAGACACAATAAATATTCACTGCTAAAAAAGACGCTTTTTTTAATTGCCTATCGCTGGTATCGCACCCGCTTAATCGACAAGCAATGTATGCATCAAAACTGTAATTGCGTATGGTGCAGATGCGGCAAGGAAGTAAGTAAAAGCTTATAAAAAAGAATTAAAGTACATGAAGGAGGAATCTTTAACTTAACAGATCATTTTTCAAAAGATTTTCACTGAGTCCGTTCCAAACGATTCCAACCGAAAAAACCGGATAAGTACGGATTTATGGAATTGATTGCTGAACGATACAGAGGAATATTTTTTAGAGAATTTCCAAATTATTTATTAATTTTAGACATTAAGAACAAGAACAGAAACAGAAAGAGGTACATCATGGAAGTTATCATTATTGCCACAAAAAATTGTAATCATCGTCCGATGCTGGAAAAACATCTTCAGGCGCTGGGGATTTCTTATGAGGTGCAATATATCGACGAAAATCCGGAATTGGCTCAAAAGTTTAACGTAAACCAATCGCCCAACCTGATTGTAAATGATGAGGTAGTGTTTCGCCCGCAACCCGGAAAGCAGCTTCCTTCTCCGACAGAGTTAGAAAATTTTCTCAAAAGAGAATAATTTCGGAGAAGATCGGAATTATGATTTGAGGGTTAAGGGTTAAGAGTTGAGCGGCTTCTCCGGTCATCGTAATGAATAATGAATAATGAATAATGAATAATGAATAATGGGTTATCTCCACTGTTACTTAAATGTTTAGATAATCCAGCCAAATTATTTTTTAGAGAATAAAAGAGCATTTACTTTTTAACAAGAACATTTTGCTATTTTCAACCTACTTCTTACTACCTAACTACTGCTTTCTCTTTTTTCCTTTGTCATTTGTCATTTTTCTTACGCCCCACGCGTCACGGCTATCTGCTCCTGCATTCTTACACTCATCTTCCGCTTTAAATTAAACAACTTAACTCGTAACTTTGTTACTCTGTTACTCATCACGCATCACGCATCACGACTTTATCACCCCTCACTACATTTTCGACCGCGTTGATTTTAACCGTTTAATTTCATCCCTTAAAATTGCCGCCCTTTCAAATTCCAGATTTGCCGCAGCCGCATTCATCTCGCTTGTCAAACGCTCTATCAGCTCTTCCCTGCTCAAATTATCGCCGTAGTGCAATTCTGGAGCGGCTACCTTTGGCAACTGCTTGCGGACATCCGCCACCGCCGTGGTGCGCATGATTTCTTCCGCTGTTTTGTAAATGGTCTGCGGTGTAATCCCCATTTTCTTATTGTATTCGATCTGTTTTTTTCGTCGGCGGTTGCACTCGTCCATGGTTTTGCGCATAGATTCCGTAATGCGATCGGCGTAAAAAATCACCTTTCCGCCCACATTACGCGCCGCTCTTCCGGCGGTTTGCATTAACGAAACATAAGATCTCAAAAAACCTTCCTTATCCGCGTCCAGAACGGCAACCAGCGAGACCTCGGGTAAATCAAGACCTTCGCGCAACAGGTTTACGCCCACAAGCACATCGAATTCGGCAAGACGAAGATCGCGCAAAATACCGACGCGTTCCAGAGCATCGATTTCGGAATGTAAATAGCGCACGCGAATTCCGGCAGCCTGAAGATAATCGGTTAAATCTTCCGCCATACGCTTGGTAAGAGTGGTTACAAGCGTCCGCTCCTTACGGGCGACGCGTAATTTTATTTCATGAATCAGGTCGTCGATTTGAGTGGCGACGGGACGCACCTCGATCACCGGATCAATCAATCCCGTGGGTCGAATTACCTGTTCCACCACCACGCCGCCGCATTTCTCCAGCTCATAATCGCTGGGCGTCGCCGAAACAAAAACCACCTGACGAATGCGCTGCTCGAATTCTTCGAATTTAAGGGGACGATTGTCCAGTGCGCTTGGCAGGCGGAATCCGTAATTGACCAGAGTCTCTTTTCGCGAACGATCGCCGTTGTACATGGCGCGGAGCTGCGGGATTGTTTGATGCGACTCGTCGATGATCATCAAAAAATCTTTTGGAAAGAAATCGATGAGGGTGTAAGGAGGTTCGCCGGGTTTGCGTCCCGAAAGATGGCGGGAGTAGTTCTCGATGCCCGAACAATATCCGATTTCCTGCATCATTTCCAGATCAAAATTTGTGCGCATTTCAAGGCGCTGGGCTTCCAATAATTTATTCTGAGAACGCAGCTCTTTTAACCGCTCATCAAGCTCAATTCGAATATTTTTGATTGCTTCTTTCAATCGTTCCGGAGGAGTGACAAAATGTTTTGCGGGAAAAATGATCACATGATCGAGTTGCCCGAGGGAATGACCGCTGACAGGATCGAGCTTTTTGATGGAATCCACCTCATTGCCGAAGAACTCGATCCGGTAGGCAAACTCCTCGTAAGCGGGGTAAACGTCGATGATGTCCCCGCGAATGCGAAACGTCCCGCGCTGAAAATCATAATCGTTTCTGGTGTATTGAATGTCCACCAGGCGCATTAACAGGTCCTGACGATTGCAGAGCTCGCCGCGCTTGATCATTACCAGCATGCTCATGTAATCCGTAGGCGAGCCGATGCCGTAGATGCAACTGACACTCGCCACGACGATAACGTCTTCTCTCGCCAGAAGAGAACTGGTAGCCTTTAAACGCAGGCGGTCTATTTCTTCGTTTATCGACGAGTCCTTTTCAATATAGGTATCCGTGGTCGGCAGGTAGGCTTCGGGTTGATAATAGTCGTAATAACTGATGAAGTATTCCACGGCATTTTCGGGAAAAAATCCTTTGAATTCGCCGTAGAGTTGAGCCGCCAATGTTTTGTTGTGAGAAATCACCAGCGTGGGCTTATTGATTTGAGCGATCACATTAGCCATGGTGTAAGTTTTACCGCTTCCGGTGACTCCAAGCAGAGTCTGAAAGCGGTCGCCGCGTTTTAATCCTTCAACCAATTCTTTGATCGCCTGCGGCTGGTCTCCCTGCGGCTGATACGAAGATACCAGTTTAAATTTTTTGCCCATAATTCTGTTTTATTTCTGCTTTTCGTTAAGGGTTAAGGGTTAAGGGTTACTGGTTGCTCGTCACTTGTCACGCGTCACGCATTATGACCTTGTTACTTTGTCACTCTTCACGCATCACGCATCACGCATTACGCATTACGCATTTTGTTACTCTTTCACCCTTAACTCTGTTCCTTTCCCGCTACTTAACCCGCTTTTTCGTAAAAGTCCTCGGCGAAAGCATATTCTCCGGCTTCAGATATTCATCCAGCTCTTCTTTGGAAAGAAGACCCTTCTCCAAAACCAACTCATACGCTCCTTTATTCGATTCCAGAGCCTCTTTTGCCAACTGCGAGCACGCTTCGTAACCCAGAACAGGATTCAATGCGGTAATCAAACTGATACTGTTTTCAACCATTTCCCGGCAATGCTCTCGGTTCGCCGTAATGCCGTCCACGCAACGGTACTTGAAGGTAATCATCCCGTTCCTGAGCATTTCTATCGATTCAAACAAACTCTGGGCGATCACGGGCTCCATTACATTCAGTTCAAGTTGTCCCGCTTCGGCTGCCATGGTGACGGTCAAATCGTTTCCGATCACCTTGTAAGCGACCTGATTGACTACTTCGGGAATCACCGGATTTACCTTACCGGGCATAATCGAAGAACCCGGCTGCATTTTAGGAAGATTAATCTCATTCAGCCCCGCTCTTGGTCCGGAAGAAAGCAGCCGCAAATCATTGGCAATTTTAGACAATTTAACGGACAGGCGCTTTAATGCCGAGGAGAACATCACAAAAGAGCCGGTGTCCTGAGTGGCTTCGACCAAATTAGGCGCTAATTTTACCGGAATGCCGGTTATTTCTCTTAAAAACTCTACCGCCTTTTTGCCGTAATCGGGATGGGCGTTAATTCCCGTGCCGATTGCCGTACCGCCGAGATTTATTTCCAGAAAAAGATCCGCATTCTGCCGCAGCCGCTCAATTTCCTCGGCTAAGGTCGCCGCGTAAGCCTCCATTTCCTGCCCCAGGGTCATCGGCACGGCGTCCTGCAACTGAGTGCGTCCCAATTTGATCACATCTTTAAATTCTTCAGCCTTGGTTTTAAACGAATCGATTAAATCCTTTAACACCCCGATCAACTTGCGGGTACTCCGATAGAGAGCAATTTTCAAAGCAGTTGGGTAAACATCATTTGTGGATTGAGAGAGATTGACATGATTGTTGGGATGGCAATATTGATATTCGCCTTTTTCGTGTCCCAAAATTTCCAGAGCGCGGTTGGCAATGACTTCGTTGGCGTTCATATTTGTGGAGGTGCCCGCTCCGCCCTGAATCACATCGATCACAAAATGCGTGTGCCACCTTCCGTCGATAATTTCGCGGCAAGTCTGACAGATCGCGTCGGAAATGTGGTCATCCAGCAAACCGAGATCATGATTTGCCCGTGCCGCAGCCATTTTAACCATCGCCAGACTTTCAATCAAAATTTGGTAGTGGTAAATGCTGATGCCCGTAATATTGAAATTCTCCACCGCGCGTAAGGTTTGAATTCCGTAATAAACTTCAAAGGGAATTTGCCGTTCGCCAAGCAGGTCGTGTTCGGTGCGGGTTTTTCCCGAGAGATACTGCGCGGCGATATTAGCCACATGCGTAGTGGTTTGACGCATTCTTCTTGCAATTACCCGCGCCGTGCGGGCAAGAATGCGGGCGCTGATTTCGGGACGTTCCTGTAACAGCCGCTTAAAATCGCTTACATCAATCTTAAACGCAACCGTTTTTTCGAGGGCGCGCGCCGATGTGGAATGAGGATCGTCATCCAGCAAAGCTCCTTCGCCCAAAAAATCCTTGCCGCCGAAAATGGTAATGCGCTTTTCTTCTCCCAATGGGGTCGATTTATAAAGTTCGACTCTGCCTTCAAAAATCAAAAACACGGCGGAGCGAGGCTGATTTTCTCTGAACAGATGGTCATTTTTTTCCAATACCTGCCTGTGGAGATAATTGGTGATCAGTTGTAATTCCTGATCCGAAAGGTCTTTGAAAAGCTCAAACGCTTTTAAGAAATCAATAAGCTGCATTTAGTACCTCCTATAAAAAAAAGAGGCTGACCTGATCAGGGCAGCCTCTTTACCAAAACCGTCTTAAGACTCGCTACTACTACTGTTGCGGTGTTTCCGCTTGCGTAGTGTCTGTCTGCGTCATAGCAGTATCAGCTTTCGTTGTATCCGGCTGAGCCGCTTCGGTTTTAATTTCCTCTTTTTGCTCAACCTTTTTCTCACCACCGCATGCCATCAAACCTAAAGAAAAAACTGCAACAAGAAGAAACATAAAAAGTCTTGACATTTGCTTGCCCTCCTCCAAAGAGTAAATTAAACGTGATTGCGAGCACAATTTATGATTTAACTTTAAACAATGCAATAAAAATCTTTTGAATTGTCAATTTTTTATTGTTTTTCAACTTAAATTCAATTAACCGTCAATAATAAAAAACGAATTTGAATAATCCAAAATTACTCCCCGGAGAATCAGATTTAAAAAATAATCACGGTAATCCGCCGATTATTCCTGTAAAATTTTCTTTCGATCAATTCCAATCGATGCGTCGGATTCCAAGTAATTATGAGTCCGCTCTAAAAACCGTGTTCTGTCATTTCGAACGAAGAGAGAAATCTTATAACTCCAATAAAAACAAAAGCTTTCTCGTCGCTACGCTCCTCGAAATGACAAATACAGACCTTTTTAGAGTGGGCACAATTATCAATTTGTAATTTTTATCTTCTGCGTAATCCGCTAATGAAATAGTTTTTTTAGAAATAAGTTCCCCCCACCTTCTTACTTTTTACTCCCTACTACTTACTGCCGTTACCTATCGCTATTGCACAACGATTTCATCCACAAACAGCCACGGTTTTTGTCCCTTTCCCTGATGCCAGGACGGACAGCTATTCAGAGGCTTTGCCCGAACTCTGATAAATCTTGCGGCGACTTCCGGCAGAATTTTTGAGTATTCCTTTCGTTGCCAGGCTTCCCTTTTTTCGGGCGCTTTTTCTTTAAAGCCCGCCACTCTTTTAAACGATTTGCCGTCCGTGGATACCAAAAATGTAACCGAAGCCGGCAGAAAAGCCCAGAAAGGTTGTTTTTCCAGAAATCCCACGGCAATCCTTCTGATTATCCGTTCCGAACCAAGATCGATTGTGGCGGAGAATTCAACCCCGCGATAGCCCTGCCAGTATTGAAAATCACGGGTATCCCCGATAACGCCGTCCGTCAGCGCTTTTGCTCCTCCGGCGGAATATTCTTCGGAAAATGGATTTCTTAAGGAAACCGGCTTGCCGACCGCTTTGTGTGCTATCTTTTGCGGAACGCCGAAGGGACGGATTTTGGAGAAGACTTCGGCTTTTGCTTTTTGATTTTGATTAAAGATTTTGACGGAAGTCAGTTTTTGCGCCTCTTGTTCATTCACGGGCAAAAACCGAACCGCCTGCCCTCCGGAAGGCGAAAGCGAAACGTACAACGAATCATCTGCGCTTGCCCGGTATTTTCCGATTTCAATAGCCGCGGGATTCGACCGCCAGTTGGTTTCAAAAGCGTCGGTATAAATTTCCGCCTGATAAACCTGTCCCGTTTTCAGAAAATTCAAAGAGATTTTAAGCTCACGCGCCTTTTCATCGGTAATTGTTCCCAGATACCACTGGTCGCCGTTTCTTCTGGCGACTGAAAGATAATCACCGATTTTTGCCGCCAACACTTTTGACTCGTCCCAGTTCACGGGCACGTCTTCAATAAATTTAAAGGCTGGTTGAATTTCGTAATTTTCCACCAGATCCGCAGCCATTTGCATTGGGCTGTAAATCACCACGTAATAGGCTAACTGTTTGGCGAGCGTGGTGTAAACCCGGTGATTACCGGTGGGGTCGAATTTTAGATTAAAAATCCCGGGCGTGTAATCCATGGGTCCGGCTAAAAGACGGGTAAAGGGCAAAATCACGGTGTGTTCGGGCGGATTGCCTTCGCTCCAGGCGTTGTATTCCATTCCGCGGGCGCCTTCGCGGGTTAAAAAATTGGGCCAGGTGCGGGAAATCCCCGTGTCTTTAATCGGCTCGTGAGCATCGATCATTAAACGGTATTTGGCGGCTTTCTCTATTACCATCTGATAATGCCGAACCATTCGCTGCCCGTGATGGTGCATGCCCTGCGGGAACATTTTGCCGGCGTAACCGGTTTTTACAGCCGGAACGCCGAGACGCTGATACAAGGCAAAGGCGTCATCGATTTGTCGTTCGTATTCGGGAACATTGCCGCCGGTTTCGTGATGCCCGATCAATTCCACGCCCTTTTGTTTGCCGTAGCGGACAACTTCCTCCAAATCAAAGTCGGGATAGGGCGTTGTGTAATCCTGCACATTTTTACCCTTAAGCCAGGTTTCCCATCCTTTATTCCACCCTTCTACCAGCAGACCGGAAATGCCGTGCTTGCTTGCAAAATCGATGTACCGTTTGGCGTTTTCCGTGGTTGCGCCGTGCCGGGGTCCGTAATACCAGGTCCACTTTCCGATGTGCATTCCCCACCAGATTCCCACATACTTCATCGGCTTAATCCACGAGGTGTCCTCAATTTTCGACGGTTCGTTAAGATTTTGGATTAAATGCGATTCGATCAGTTTACCCGGTCGATCGGCGATCATGATCGTCCGCCAGGGAGTTTTGAAAGGGGTTTTGGCTTTAACTTTCACGCCGTCAAGCCAGGGAACCAATTTACTTTTCAATAAAGCGCTGTCCGCGGGCTGACGCTGCAGAGTCATTCCGGCGTAATCGTAAAGAGCCGCTTCATGAATGCTCAGGAATAAACCGTCTTTGGTTTGCACCGTGAAAGGCGTGGCAGCCGAATCAACCTGAGCCAGCGGGGTATGGCGATACAAAAATTCGTACGAGTCGTAATCTCCGGGAATCCACCAGGCTTTACCGCCGGTCAAACGGAAATAGGTTTCTTCGGAGGTAATCTGAAAGTTCTTTAAATTCGGCTGTTCCGGGAATTCGTAGCGAAAGCCCAAACCGTCGTTGTAAACCCGGAATACAATTTTTATCCGTCGTTTTAAAGAATCATTTTCCTGCAGAAGAACGCTTAATTCGTTGAAATGATTGCGAATGTCCCTGTCGGTTCCCCAGACCGGATGCCAGACTTCATCGAATGTTCTGCGGGTCGAAGTAATTATCTCAAACGGTCCGGTTAAATCCCGACTGTCTTTTAATTTAAATCCCATGGCGGAAGGAAGGATGACCCGATGTTTCCGATATGAAACGGAATAAACGGCTTTTCCCTTTTCCAGAACAAAACTCACTTTAACCTGATTGTCGGGCGAGGCGACGGTTAGCCTATTTTGTTGGCAGGAGAAAAGTATTCCCAAAATAAGCGCCGTCAGGGCAAGCGACTTGATCTTCATTGTCGTAACTCCTTAATTGAATACATTCCGCCCATGATTTAACAAAATTAACGATTAAATTCAATATTTCTCAATGACCAATTCATCGAAAAACAGCCACGATTTTCCGCCCGCCGCGTGATGCCACTGCGGATTGCGTCCCACATTCTTTGCGACGACGCGGATGTAACGGGTTTTAATGCTTAAGGGTTCCGTAATAAATTCACGAATTCGAACGGATCGGTACGGTTTAAATTCTTTGTTTTCGATTTTAGCGATCGAACGAAAGCTCCGCCCGTCATCCGAAATTTGGAATTCCACCCAAAGCGGAGCAAAAATCCAGACGTTCTGGTTTTCCAAAAAGCGGACGCCAAAGCGCTTGACCGACCTGACTTCGCCAAGATCAACCGTGGCGATCAAATCGTTTTCTTCGATGCCCTGCCACTTGCCGTCTGTGTACTGGATGGTTCCCAATATGCCGTCCAGCAGCCCGTTGGCTCCGCCGTGCAAATAGTTTGGATGTATCGGGTACTTTAGGGTAACGGACGGGTACTCGGCGTCCGGATCGCGGCGGAAAAAGCCTTTTTTAAAGTTTTCGCTTCGCACCTCGCTTTCCCTGTTTCCCATAAAAGAACGCATCTTTAAAGTTACCGAACTCTTAAGCTCAAGAGGTTTTGTGTATTTGGGGGAATCGTGCGTCGGTTCGCTGCCGTCGAGCGTGTAACGGATTTCGGCGCCTTTGGTAACGCAGCCCAATTCGACGGACATTTTATCCGTAAAAAGCCGGACATCGGTATTTACGTAAGGGACAAACAGGTAGCCGTCGCCGATGGGTTTGATTTTTTCATCGATCTTTGCCACGGGACGATTTTGCGGTTCGCTTGCCCACGCTTTGTTCGGATTGTCGCCCATGACAAAGACAAACCGGCTGCCGTTAATAATATCTTCATATTTCAAATAAGATTTTTCGTACGAATTTCCGTCTTTTTCGGCGGACTGAATATAAACCGCACGCGGACTGTTGTTTTTGGTTTCGATGATAAAATTTTTCCCGTCGGGCAAACGCACGGTTACCTTATCAAAAATCGGGCTGCCGACGGCGTAAATTCCGGAGCCCGGAGTTACCGGATAAAATCCCATGGCGCTAAAAATATACCAGGCGGACATCTGTCCGCAGTCTTCGTTGCCGCTCAATCCGTCGCGTTCCGCGGTGTACCACCTGTCCATAATATGACGAACGATTTTCTGGGTTTTGTAAGGCGTTCCGATGTAATCGTACAAATAGGCGACATGGTGGTCGGGTTCGTTTCCCTGCGCGTATTGCCCCACCAGACCGGAGACATCAGCCGGAAGAGTTTGTCCCTCCTTTACCTCCGCGGAGAAAAATTCATCCAGCTTTTTCACGAACTCCTCATCTCCGCCCATGGCTTTAATCAATCCGTTAACATCCTGAGGCGCAAACCATAAATATTGCCAGGCGTTGGCTTCCGTATATTCGCCCGAACCGAGGGGATAGGAATCAAAAGGATCGAAATCCGCTTTCCATCGTCCGTCGTAATATCTTCCGCGCATAAAACCGCTGCCCGCATCGAACACATTCAAATAGTTTTTGGCGCGGCGCAGATAATATCGGTAATCATCTTCTCTGCCGAGCATTTTGGCGATTAAGGCAATGCACCAGTCGTCGTAAGCGTATTCGAGAGTTTTGGAAACCGAATCGCCTTCTCTGTCCATGGGGACATAACCCATTTTTTTGTAATTATCAAGTCCCTGATGATCCGCCTCCGCGCTGTGTTTCATTGCCTTCAGGGCGCGCAGGGCGTCAACCTCGGCGGTTTTGGTGAGCAGGGCTTCGGCGATAACGGGAACGGAGTGATATCCGATCATGGTCCAGGTTTCGTTGCTCGCCAATTCCCAAACCGGAAGAATGCCCTGTTCGTCATACTTTGCCAACAGGCTGCGCACAAAGTCGCTGTTTTTTTCGGGAACCAGCAGATTAAACAGGGGATGTACGGCGCGGAAGGTATCCCACAGCGAAAAAAGAGTGTAGTAGGTAAATCCTTCGGCTTTGTGGATTTTATTGTCCATTCCGCGGTATTGTCCGTCAGCGTCAGTGAAAATATTGGGATGAATAAAGGCGTGATAGAGCGCGGTGTAAAAAACCGTTTTTTGTTCCCTGCTTCCTCCCTGCACATCGATTTTGGAAAGAACTTCATTCCAGGCTTTTTCCGCCTGCGCTTTTACTCCGTCAAAATTCCAGCGCGGGAGTTCCGCCTGCAAATTCTTTCGGGCGCCTTCGATGCCGACGGCTGAAATGGCGACCTTTGCCAGAATCTGTCTTTTTCCGTCCCGACCGAAATCAAAAACTGCTTTTACATTTTTTCCTTTGACCTCAGTCGCGTTCATAATTTGATTGTCGTCCTTAAAAAGACCGGCTTTGACGAACGGTTCGGAAAATTGCAGAACAAAATAGACGTATTGATCTTTAGCCCAGCCCGTGGAGCGGCGGAGACCTTCGACCTCGCGATCATTTACGATGCGCACAAAGGTTTCGACGGGTTGATCGGAAATACCGTGATTCAAATCCAGCAAAACACGGGCTTCCGTTTCGGCGGGAAATGTGTAGCGGTGAAAGCCGACTCGCGGCGTTGCGGTTAACTCCGCCAGAACGTCATAATCTTCCAGATAAACGGAATAATAGCCGGGCGTCGCTTTTTCGGCGGAATGTTTGAATCGCGATCTGTAACCGGCGTCGGGATTTTCGAGGCTGCCGGGCTGCAGTTTCACCTGCCCGGTAACCGGCATCAGAAGAATATCGCCGTAATCCGCGCCGCCGGTGCCGCTTAAATGCGTGTGAGAAAAACCCATAATAGAGGTGTCGCCGGTTTTGTAGCCCGAACAGTGATCCCAGCCTTTAACATCGGTATCCGGACTTAACTGAATCATTCCGAACGGCAGGGTTGCTCCAGGAAAGGTGTGTCCGTTGCCGGCTGTACCGATAAAAGGATCGACGAATCGAATATAGTTTTTTGTCGATCCAAACAAACCCGTGGTAACAAAAAAACCCAGCAATATTGAAGTAATAACAAACCGTCTGCTCATCGATTTACTCCCTTAATTTAAAACTTGTCGATTATCTCGCCCGATCTTTCTATTCGCGTCAGAACTTTTCTCTGCAGCGTAATCTTCTGTGAAAATGAAAAGAACGTGCGGTATTTTATTTTTCAAATACTCTCCCTGCTTCTTTTCGGGAATATCTAAAAAAGGAGCAAAGTCTTTCCTGATTTTTTTTCTGGAAAGAGACTTTATTGCTTCAGAAGTTTCGGTCGCTCCTCCGCTATTTTTAAAATAAACTCACCGAACAGGCTGTTTGCCCAGGCAAACCAGGCGCGCGTAAATTTTTTCGGATTATTCTTGTAAAAAGATTCGTGCATGAATCCGGTTCCGGCGTGGGTGCGCTTTAACTGACGCAACGAAGCGAGAATTTCTTCATCGTCGTCGGCGGTCAAGCCGCGCATGATGATGCTCATCTGCCAGATGTAATCCGTTCCGATATGCGGTCCTCCGATTCCCTCCCCCGCTTCTCCGCGGAAAAAATAGGGATTATCCTCGCTCCACACCAGTTTCCGCGTATTCTGATAAACTGCGTCATTCGAATCACAAACGTCCAGATAAGGCAAGGAGAGCAGACTCGGCACATTCGCGTCATCCATGAATAATCGATTTCCGAAACCGTCGATTTCATAGGCGTAAACTTTTCCGTAACGCGGATGATCCGCGACTGCGTGTTGTTGAATGAGTTTTTCCAATTCATCGGCAAATTCGGCAAAAACCCTCGACTGTGCTGTGTCGCGCCAGATTTCCTGAAAAATTTCCGACAACTGGCGGAGACTCGTTACCGCAAACAGATTCGATGGAATCAAAAAGGGATAAATACAGGCGTCATCCGAAGGACGGAAGCCGGAATGAATAAGTCCGATTTTGCGAGTGGGATTGCCGTAGCCGGATAGCGGCAAAGTATCGGTGGGAACGGCTGTCACCCGCTGAAAACGGTAAGGACCCTGCCCGCTAAGTCGCTGCTGCTCGCGGAAAGTTTTGTAGATCAACAAGGCTGCCTTTTGCCACTCTTCGCTAAAAACTGACGTGTCGCCGGTGGTTTTCCAGTAACCGTAGGCTAAGCGCACCGGATAACAAAGCGAATCGATTTCCCATTTACGCTCGTGCACTCCGGGCTTCATTTCCGTCAAATCGTTAGCCCATTCTCCCTTTTTGGGACTATCGTAAAAAGCATTGGCATAAGGATCGAGCAAAATGCACTTTGCCTGCCGGTTGATCACGCCCGCCAGAAGATTTTTTAAAGCTTCGTCGTCTTTTGCCAATTTAAGGTAAAGCCAAACCTGCGCCGATGAATCCCGCAGCCACATAGCGGGAATATCGCCGGTGATGACATAGGTGTCCGGGCGGTCGTTGATCATCCTAAAATTTACGGTTGTATCCAGTGTGTTGGGAAAACAATTCTCAAACATCCAGGCTAATTCTTCGTCGGCAATAACCGCCTTTACCCGATGAATCGCGCTTTCAACGCCCCGGCTGGTAAACTTTCGTTTTTTCGCCGGCGGTCGTTGACTTTTGAATCGCGCCGATAGTCCGGAAACCGGAACTCCCATAATCATTCCTCCAGTTAGTGCCCCCGTGCTCTGTAAAAATTGCCGTCGGTTCACTCTTATTCCTCAAAATTCTGAACTTCCAAAATCAACAAAAATATTACCCCCTTCTCCCCCGCCGCTTCCGGATTTTAAAAGAAAATCAGCGGACGAAACAAAAAATTCCTGTCATTCATCGGCAATATCAAATTTGTAAATCGTTTCGTGCCGATAAATTTGCGGCGGAAGCAGTAATGTCATCGGAAAATGCGGCTTATTCGGAGAATCCGGGAAATGCTGCGCTTCAAGACAAAAAGCGCTTCTTTGTTTAAACCTTTTTCCGCGCTTTCCTTCCGTATCGGTTAAAAAATTACCGCTGTAAAACTGCAATCCCGGTTCCGTGCTGTAAACCTTTAAACGCCGCCCGCTCTGTTTTTCTATTACCGTGGCGGCGTGTTCCAGCCTTTGACGACCGATCTGAATTACATAATTGTGATCGTATCCTTTTGCGAAATTAAGCTGCTCGTCATCCTGATCGATGCGCTCTCCGATGGCGTGAAAATCGCGAAAATCAAAGGGCGTTTCCACCACGGGCAAAATGTCTCCCGTGGGAATTAAACGGGCATCTACCGGCGTGAAATCCATGGAATTTATTTGAACCAGATGATCCAGTATATCGCCGTTTCCCGCGCCCTTAAGATTAAAGCAGGAATGGTGCGTAAGATTTAAGATTGTCGGTTGATCGGTGCGAGCCGTACACAAAATTTGCAAAGAGTTATCGTCAAACAGGCGGTAGAAAAGCTCAACGGAAATGGCTCCCGGATATCCTTCTTCGCCGTGGTGACTCAAACATGTCAACTGGATTTCATTTTCGGCGTTTTGCCGGGCGTCCCAGACTTTTCGATGCAATCCGTCAGACCCGCCGTGTAAATGGTTTGAATTTTCATTGGTCGTTAATTGAAATTCTTTTCCGAACAGGACAAAACGTCCGTCCGCGATGCGATTGGCGTAACGACCGATTGTCGCTCCTATGTAAAAAGGGTCCTGCAAATAGGCGTCAAGACTATCGTATCCCAAAACCACATCTTCAAAGTGTCCGTTCCGGTCGGGAACAAACCAACTCACAATTCTCGCGCCATAGTTGGTAATTTGAACGGTCATTCCGTTTTGATTCCGCAAACTGAAAAGATCGACCTTATTCCCTTCCAGCGTTCGATTAAAATTTTTTCGTTCGACAAGTTCCATTATTTGTGTGCATTCCTTATTATTTTACCAGAAAATTTTCAGTGTTTTTATTTCGAATGGCTTAAAATCCAGATTTAAAAGCTTTTCCGCCGGCAATTGATTCAAATCGTTCCATTCAAGCAAATCGCTTTCCACGATTTTTTCGGGCTGCTGGCGAAATTCCAGATAGACCTGGGTCTGTCTGCCGCGGATTTCCACCATACGCACAACCAGGCTGTTGTCTTTTTCGGCTTTTTTAACCGCTTCAAGACTAATTCTCTGTCCTTTAATCACAAACGGCAGCCCCTGAATTTTTGCTACCGTTCCGTAAAAAACGAGAGGAGGTTGATTTAGTTTCAAGGCTTCTTCCATCACATCCGAATTTACAAGGTCGCCCGTATGAGGCAGAAAGCTGTAAACAAACGTATGCAGTCCCTGATCGCAATCCGGATCGGGATAGGTCGGCGATCGTAAAAGGTTTAAATTCAATTCGCCGTCTTCAACCTTGTAACCGTATTTGCAATCGTTAAGAAGAGCCGCTCCATAATCCGGCTGGGATAAATCGGCGTACTTATGTCCCACAGACTCAAACTGCGCCCTGTCCCAGCTTGTGTTGCGGTGCGCCGGACGATGCATGTAGCCGTACTGAATGTCAAACGCCGCCTGATCCGCATTCACATCCGCTTTAAAGGAGACTCTCAACATGCGATGCTTTTCTTTCCATTCAACGCGCGTGTTAAAATCAAGACGCTTGCTGTCATTCCTTAAAAAGATCTTTTGTTCAATCCGCGACTTACCCACGCGGAATTCAAAAAACAGCCCCTTGTTCAACGCGCCCTCTTCAATTTTCCTGCTGCCGATTAAAGTAGCCTCTTCCAGCAACTGTTCTTCGTAAAACAGATCGATGTCCCAGGCGTCCCATTCATTCGGTCGATCTTCAAATAATTGCAAAACATTCCCCGACTCGCCGTCTTTTAAAACGGAACGTCCGGCTTCTTTATCGTAAGCGCGGATCAACTGTCCTTTTTCGTTAAATTCATAGCGGATTCTGCTGTTTTCGAGGATGCGGTTATCGACTTGTTTGGGCTGAGAATCGGCAGCCGTTTGTGAATCCGCCTTCTTAAGATTAACAAACGAAAGTCCGGGCAGGCGCACCTTTGCGATAACACAGCCGTCCGATTTTTGAACGGGTACGGGATTTCCCTGTTCATCGCTTGCGCCGCTCCAATCTTCCGGAAGCGTGATCAGCTCGTCGCATTCAAACGGAAGACTGTTAAAAATCACCAGGCTATCGTCGTCCTTTTCAAACAGAAGTTCGGCTGCCTGCTTTTCGAGTTCTTCGCAGCGCGCCGTTGCCTGCTCGTGCTCCCTTTCGGTTATCTCGTAGGTTTTGCGAATACTTGAACCCGGAATAATATCGTGGAATTGATTGATAAGCACCTTTTTCCAGATGTCATCAAATTCTTTTTGCGGATACCGCTCCGGGGGCAGGCAGCTCCAGAGCATTTCCAGCGTTCGCAATTTGAATTCCAGTTTGCGGTTTGCCTTTTTAACTTTCGCCTGCGAAGTTAAAGTACCGCGGTGTGTTTCCAGATAAAGCTCGCCCATCCAGAGAGGCAGTTGACGGCGATATTTTTCCGCCTGCTCGAAAAATTGTCCGGCTGACGCGAATTTGACCTTCGGCGCGCCTTCGAGATTTGCCATGCGTCTCCCGTATTCGATGTATTCGGCTTTGGGACCTCCGCCGCCGTCTCCGATTCCGAACAAAGAAATAAATTCGTTCATAAAATCTTTTTCGCGAAAGTTGTTCCGACCGGGAATTAAAAATTCGGTGTTTAACTGACTGTTGTAGGTGTTTTCCGGCGGGAAATGCGTCAATACCTCGCTGCCGTCAATTCCGCGCCAAACGAATGTGGTGTGCGGAAAATCGTTGATTTGATTCCATGAAAGCTTTTGGGTTAAAAAGTAGTCGATTCCGCTCTTTTGTAAAATCTGAGGAAGCGCCGCGGAATAGCCGAACACATCGGGCAGCCACAGATTTTTAACATCAACGCCGAATTCGTCCATAAAAAAGTTTTTGCCGTGTAAAATTTGCCGCACCATGGACTCTCCCGAAATCAGGTTGCAGTCGGCTTCAACCCACATGCCCCCCTGCAATTCCCAGCGTCCCTGCTTTACAAGATCGCGGATTTCCCGGTACAAAGCCGGATAATGGGTTTTGACGAACTGATAATGCTGCGGCTGAGACGCGCCGAAAATGTACTCGGGATACTCCTTAATCAACGCCACCTGACTGGCGAAGGTACGGGCGCATTTGCGAACCGTTTCCGCGACCGTCCACAGCCAGGCTGTATCGATATGTGCGTGCCCGACGGCATAAACCGTGAGTTCCGAAGCGTGCGCCGGTTTATTCATGACCGGCTTTAAAACCTCAAGCGATTTGCCCGCGTTCCGCGGATTGTCGGCAAAGATGTTAATAGCCTCGTTCAGCGCTCTTAAAACGCGCGCAAAACGGACGGAATTTTCGGGAAGATGTTTTAACAAGCCGAGCAGAATATCAATATCGAGGGTCAAACGCCAGATATCCCGATCAAACGTGCAAAGGCGGATTCGCACCACTTTAGCATCATACTGCCCGTATCGTTTGGGGCTGTCGGGCGCGGGGTCCATCTCGGTGTAAACCCCGAAAAGAGTGGTGGCTGCGGCTTCGACCCACAGTTCAACCTCTTCCCCGCCCTCGGAAGATTTGAAGAGCGGAAAAATCTCTTTTTTGACGCTCGAATAATAAACCGAAGAGTTGGTCAGTCCCTGCAGGGGAACGCCCTCTTCGGAAAATATTAAAGCCTCGCCGGAAAAATTTAATTGAGCGACAACTTCCCTGTTCTTCCACTCCCGCGGCGTCCGCCCTTTAAGATGAAACCAGGCGCTTTCCCAGGCGTTTCCCCAAAAATCGCCTTCTTCAATTGATTTATATGAAAGTTGAAAACGACTCTCGAACGGAACCGCTTCTTTCGACCAGCCATATTCCGCCTCCAAACGAACGGATTCCGGCAAAATATAGTCTTCGATGCGTTTCCTGAATTGTTCGATTCGTTTTTGATATATCTGAATCTCCTGATTCTGCATTCATCCTCCTGATTATTTCGTTCGATCTGCATCCCTGCAACATTACGGATTATGGCACAAAAGCGCAAAATATTTCCGCCTCGTTTTCGCCAAAAAGCGCGTATTTTTTCAGAGAAGCGGGAATTAAAATCGAATCGCCCGCCTTAAATTCCGTCCGTTGATCTTTCGTTGTTATTGCCCCCCGCCCTTTGTGAACAAGAAGAATTTCCACACTGCGTACGTCGCGTTCAAAACTTCGGTCAGCCGCAAGTTTCCAACGGGTAACGGAGAACTCGGGGATCGGTACCCGATAGGTAAATTCCGCGCTGCTTTCGTCGGGCGTAAAAATATCCGCCGCCCCGTTTTCATAAGTTAAAATCTCAACCAGAGTCCGGACATCCTTAAATTTCGGAGTTAACCCCGCCCGAACCACGTTGTCCGAATTCGCCATGCATTCAATGATATTTCCCTTAAGGTAAGCATGGGGAATTCCCGCTTTTAAGAACACGCCCTGTCCTTTTTTAAGGTGAATCAGGTTTAACAGAAAAATCGAGAACAAGCCGACGTCTGCGCCGTATTTGCGGCGAAGCTCCAGAAACAGTTGTTCCTGTTCCGTGCGGGAATCCTTTTTTTGCAGGCGCTTTTCCAGATCGGAAAGGGCTTTCTCCAGAAGTTCGGGATTTTCGCCGGATTTTATCATCAGCGTACGAAACATTTGCTTTATTTTTACTTTTTTAGCTTCGGCGGATTTCTCCTCCTGTAAAAAAGAGCCGAGCGCGGGTTCAGCGACGAAATCGGCTATTTCGGGATATTTCCGAAGGACGAGCTGCAATTCGGAAAAATCACGAAAGCCCACCAGAGCGGTTAATTCATCCAGGGCGATGGCGATTTCCGGTTTGTGATTATCGTCCGGATAGTGCCCGGGATCGCGCTTGTGCAATTCAACAGCCTGCTTTTTATCGGGATGCGCCTGAATGGAAAGCGCTTCTCCCGCCGACAGCACTTTAAACAAAAACGGCAATTGATTATTGAACCGACGCGCGATTCGCTGCCCTAATATTTCCTCGGGATAGGTTTGAATAAGCTCCGAAAGCGGGCGTTTTCCCGAACCCAGATCAACCTCGGAAGGAGCATTGGGATGCGCGCCCATCCACAGCTCGGCGTAAGGCACGTCCGGTTCGGGAGTTAACCCCAAAAGTTTGGGGATAAAAGCCTGTTCGTTTTTTGTGCCCCAGGCATAATGCTGAATTTTATTAATCAACCGATAGGGTTTGCTTTGCAGACTCTTTTCCTGCATCTGTTTCCTTTCGTCAGCTAATTGTTTTAAACCGATTAAAATAACTCAACTTTTCAGCGCCTTCAGGTAATCGCCGTTGCCCGTTAAATTCCCGTAGGAAAACAACGAAACGCCTTTTGCCCCGCCTTTACGGGCGTAATTAAAAGCCGTTTTCAATTCATCCGGTTTAATATCAGATAAAAACAATCCCGAATAAAGGGGCTTATCGGACGGCAGAACCGCCGTTCCCTCGCGTGTTGCGGTGTAAATCCATTCCAAAGGCTTATCATAAAATTTGTGATAAATCATCGGGAAAACAAGATCGATATTCCATTCGCCCCAGTTCTGGCGCACATAGCGTTTCGCCAGATCGGGCGTGGCAAACACCGCGGCGGAGACGATTTTTTTCTGTCTTTTAATTTCCGCGGACAAAAGATTAACCACGTTGGTGATTTGATCCTGACGGAATTTAAGCCAGCTCTCTTCTTTATCCGGACTCTTAAGATTTAAGGGATCGATACCCGTTTGATCCTTGTAAGTCCGGCGGCAGGTATCGCAATAGCAGTAATCAAACTGCGGCATTTCCGATTCCTGTTTTAAATTGTATTTGGGTTGAATTCCTTCGGGAAGAATGACATCCGGAAAACGAATGTAATCGAGATGAATTCCGGCAAGGTCATTATAGGCTGACAATTCGCGCATCAATTGTTTTAAATATTCGTGAACTTCGGGTTTTGAAGGGCAGAGCCAGCGGTAATAAGAAACGTAGGGCGGCTCCTCGACGGTTGACTTTCCCAGGCGGTTAACCACGTACCAGTCGGGATGCTTCTTCATCATCTTTTCCGATCCGTTCATCATTGTCCATATCCAGGCGTGTACTTTTATGTTTCTTTCTTTAGCCAGGGGCAGCACCTGTTCCAGGATGTCGCAAGGCACGCGGGTCGGCAAATTCGAGGCAAAATGTGCCGTCGAACCCGTGTAAACCTGAATGAGAATTTGCCTGATTCCGAGAGAATTCAACAAGTCCAGATGGTACTTCCAGTCATCATTGTCAAAGCGGCAGCCCGGATGCATCCAAACCCAGATTTTAAAATCATTCGCTTTAATCAGTTCCGCCGGAAAAAGTGTTTTGGTAACCAGCAGACCGGCTAAAGAAAAAAGAAAATTGCGTCTTTTCATTAATACACTCTGATAATTACACCTATTTTAAAATTCGCTTAATTCCGTCCAAACCGGTTTATTATTTCTGCCCTTGTAAGCGGCAAATTACAAGACAGGCGTTGCGATTGTCTTTCAAAATTATTTTTTGGGCCAGACGATTTCACCCTGTTTATTGATATAGACCCTTTTCCCGGAAATGATCACTTTTGCCAGTCCGTTCTTAAAACTCTTGCTGGCTGCAAATGTCTTATCGATTGCCTGTTTTCCTTCGTGATTAATAAACATCCATTCGTCTCCGGACTTCACCGCCGCCAGACCGTCGGAAAAAGAAAAGGCATAGTCATAAATGGGATTTATGGCGATTTTGCCCTGTTTGTTAACAAATCCCCATTTTTTACCCAATCGTACCGCAGCCAGACCTTCGGAAAAGTTGGAAGCGTTTTCGAATTGCGGTTCGATAACCACAGCGCCCGTGGTGTCCAGGAATCCGATTAAACCGTCTTCCTGAAAACGAACCAGACCTTCCGAAAACGATCCCAGACCTTCAACCGATGTTTTAATCACCTGATTTCCCCGGTGGTCGATAAAGCTTCGCTGAATACGAAGCGGAATGATGAACAGAAATTTTTGGGTGTAATTAACCGAAGCCAGACCGTCTGAAAAGGAATAGGCAAAATTAAAGGCGGGCGGGATTACCACCTGGTTCATTTTATTGATATAGCCAAAGCCGCGGTTTATCCACATAAAAAGCAGTTTTTTCCCCATTTGCACCGGAGCCAGACCTTCCTTAAAAAGAAGCGCCTTTTTGTATTTAAAAGGAATTACAAGCGAATCCCGTTTATCCACATATCCCCAGAAGCCGCCCTTTTTTACCGGCGCGAGTCCTTCCGAAAAATCAAGCGCGTCATTGTATTCCGGCGGAATAACCACCTTCCCGTTAATATCGATAAAACCGTATTTATCGTATTTTCTGAAACGAGCCAGCCCTTCGCTGAAATCGGAACATTCCTGAAATTCAGGCGGAATAACCATATTTCCCTGACGATCGATAAAGCCGAATTTGCCGTCCTGAATAATAAGAAAGCGCGCCTGATCGTCGGTTTGCTGCGCCAGCGCAAATTGACCGATAATGAGTAAACCCAATAAAATGCGTATCATAATTTATTTCTCCGTTTTGTTGCTTTCCGCATAAGGAAAGATTTAATTTAACGCCCCGGGAATTGTTCCCTTTCCTTTAACTTTTAACCTTCCTTAAAATTTAATTCTGGGAAAGGTCTATTCTTCCGCTCTCACCATTCCGTTATCAAGATCGTCGCGTTTCTGCGTTTTCAGGTGTCTGAACATCTTTCTGATATCAACTGCTCCGCCGACGGCAAACCAAATTGTTACCCCGATGGAAGCCGCAAGATTAATCATAATATAAACAAACCAGAAACGCATCCAGCCGGCGTCGTTAATTCCCACCGTAAAATAGTAAAACGTGCCCACGATAAAGACCACCACCCATCCCAAAATCCAGATGTAAGTAATGAGATAGATGAATTTATCGGCTTTGGAAAACTCTTTTCCGATTCCCAGCACGCGCCAGCCTTTAAGCGGCGCTTCGGTTTTGTATTCGTGCTCTCCTTCGATAGCGTATTTACCGCGATGAAGGAGTTTATCCAAATTAAAAATCTTTCTTTTGCCAAAAAGCGAAAACAAAACATAGGCTAAAGACGCGCCTATCATGGAAAGCAGCCAGAACCATTGTCCGTTAACGGGAAAATCCTCATAAACCTGATTCAGAAAGATTCCGACGACCGAAATGATCGCGCCGGTAGCCATGGCAGCCCAGGCGCCCGCGGTTGTGCCGTGTTTCCAGTAAAGCCCGCCGATGATTACGGCTCCGGATCCGCCGACAAAAAGAGCCGCCGTGACCGCCCAGAACATGTTGATGTATTGCGTTTGCTTAAACAACAAACTGAAGAAGAAAATAAACACCGCCACCCCGATAATGGAAAGACGTAAAATGCGAATGTGTTGTTCGGGCGAAAGGGGTTTCTCTTTTCTTAACGGCAGCAGAACGTCCTGAATAAAGATACTTCCCCAGGAGTGCAGATAGGTATCGTGCGTGCTGATAAAGGCGGCTAACATCACCGCGGCAAAAGCCCCCAAAAGTCCGGGCGGCAGAAAAGTGGACATAACCACCGGAACCCTCATCTGACTCTGCACCGCCTTGCTGTCGATTCCGTTTAGAACCGACTGAACCGAACTTGCCTGAACCGAAAAATCGGGATGATGCATAACCACGTAAGCGAAAACCGGAATAATCAGCATAAAAAGCAATTGCGGTATTCCCCTCCAGTTGGAAAGCACCTGTCCCATTTTGGCTTCGTGAGCAGTCCGCGCCGAACTGTTGTAACCCTGCGTTCCCTGCCAGGACAATTTATTGTAAAAAACGCCCACCACGCCGATCAAAAAGTACCACAGATTAAAATCCTCGGCTTGACCGGTTTTATAGGGATTAATCTTTGAGGCGTTCACCGGAGAGTCCAGCAAGCCCTGAAACAGTTGATCGTAAGAGATCAGTTTTAAAAAGAAGATCACAATAACGACAAAGACCGCGCTTACGAAAATTCCCTGCAAAAAATCGGTTACGATTACCGCGATTTGTCCGCCGGTAAAAACAAAGAAAATGGCGATTGCCAATAGCAGGAACATGGTGACCGCGTAGGTGGAAAGTTCAATTCCCAAAAAATCAAATGTTTTGGGCAGTCCGGCAAAATAGATGAAAAATCGCGCTCCGACCGAGGGGAAAATTCCGAAATTAAGAATCCCGGCTACAAAAGCCAGCATTCCCGCAAAAACGCGGAATTTTCGGCTGTAGCGCATTTCAAAAAACTGAGCCATGGTCAAAGCGCGCGTTTCCCGAAAACGATAGATAACCCAGCCGGAAACCGTAATAATCAGCAGAAACACGGACATGGTTAACTGCCACCAGTACATGATGAAACCGGCTTTGTAGTTCATCTCAAAATTGGCGATTACAGTAATCGCGCCGAGCATGGCAATTCCTTCAGCCATGGAAACCAGATAGCGTCCCGCCGATCTTCCGGCTGACAGAAAATCGGCTACCGACTGCATGTATTTTTTGGTTACGATCACACCCATGATCATAATTATCAGAAGCGAAAGTACAATTCCCCAATCATACCAGGTAAAATTCAAATCCGTTCCTCCTATTTTTCAACCGCCGAACTTCTTTACACAGACCTGAATCGGCTGTAAGATGCACAGAAAACGGTTTAGTTTCAAACTATTTTTTAAAGCGTTTTTGCCACACTTTTCCGTCCTGCCGGATGCTCCAGGCGCGGCTTCCGTCGTCGGAAAAAATAGTAGCCTCAAAAAAACTGGAAGTGGTTTCGATTTTGGGCGGCAAGACAAAATTTTTCAAATCAAACCTCTTTAATCCCAATTCCTTCGCACTTTTGGCAAAATGTCCGTATTTTCGGCGGTAATCTTTTTGCGCGTAATACAGTTGAAACAATGCCCATTTAACGTCTTCATCGGGATTTCGTCGAAACGAATCTTTTCCCCGTCCGGCGATCTTTTCCGAAAACTGGACAAAGCCCCACATTTCGGGATAGTGCATGGCAATCAATCCCTGCGGCGACCAAACCCAGTTGTCCTCGGGAAATGGTTTGCCCGTTCGGGGATCGATCTTTTTCCGATATTTTCCGTTTTTAATTTCAATCTGCCATTCCACTCTGGAAAAATTCACCCGCCATTGATCGCCCGCTTTCGGCGGCGCCGGTCGATGAGCGCATTCTTTTAACACTTCCCAGGGAATGGCTACTTCCGCCTGCCATCCTTTGTCCCTGTCCGAAGGATCGTTGAGGGTTCCGTTTACCCACACGGCTCTTTTAATTCCTTTGATATCCCAGGCGTTAACCGCGCAGTTCCCGTCGCGGTAAGGTTTGGTGAGCAGTAAATCCCAGAAGGTGTTCAGAGCGTTCATTTCGAATTCATAATACTCATGCGTATCGCCGTCGGGATCGATAAAAATCTCGAAATCATTGTCGTAAAATATGACCGTGTCCCGTTTGGTCAAAACGCCCCACACATGCGGCTCTTCCATTTCGGCGGCGAAATAAAAATACCGATCGTCCCACAGCATTTTTACCCGCGTTTTAAAACGGGGCAGCGGCTTTAACGATCCTTCGATATCGACAAAATAGTCCGTCCATTGTGCGTTTTTCCAGGCAGGCTCATCTAATTTTCCGTCAATGGTGAGCACTTCCGAAGTACGATAACAGATATAATGTTTCGGATTAAAGGGAATCTTCGGTCGCGGAAAAGAATCCTGCCCGACAGCGCAATTCCCGAAAACGGCGATCAAGGGGAAAAGCAAATAATAAAAAAAGCGAGCTTTATTCATGCGACGTTCTCCTATTCTTTTTCGATCTTTTTAAGAAATTGAAATTGATAGCCGAATTCCCATTTTTCACCCTGCTTCAGAACAACGGGCTTTGTCTGAATTTCCAGATTCAACTGCATTTGCTGCGGCACCCACCAGGTTCTCAAAGTTTCGGCTTTTTCGGGATCGTACGTTTCCAAAAGTCCGAACCCCTTTTGATGATTAAAGAAGGCGTGGAATCCGCCCTTGACGCATTGTTTTAAAAGCGCGGCATCCGGTCCGCGATCCTGAAAGAGTCCCCGATTGTAAATTTTCAACATCCCGTTTTGTTTGACATAAGCTCCGATTACCCTGTGATCATCGGAATCGGAACCAACATAAAACTCGGGATGAACCACAATCTGATAGGTGTTCGGCTTTTTGTTGTAATGGATAAATCGGGTCAGACAACGGATAATTTGAGGATTTTGCGGATCGAATCGTATTTCACGGATGTATTCGGCTCCGTTGCTCAGTTTTCGTTTCAGGCGCACCATTTCCCCGTTTCCTTCCGCCGTAAACGCGCCGGGCTGCGCCTCGAAATCCGCCGCCTCGCCAAACCATTCCTCAAACGTGCCGTAACGCAGGTTGGCGTTGTAAGCCACCAGAAAGTTGATTTTCTCCGGCTTGTAAGTCATCTCCAGAAATTTACCGTTGTCAGCGGGATTAATCACAATTCTCCAGAACTCGTTTTCCAGAACATTTACCGGTATTCCCTCCTGATACTGGGTTCGCAATATCTTTTCAAAATCTTTCAATTTGGTGCGCTCGTCGGGCATGGTCAGTTTGTACGTTTTTGCCAGACGAAGATAGGTTTCCGCGGGATTCGGGTATTCCGGGGGATACAGCCGTTTTAATTTACCCTCCCGAACCTCAAACTCCGCCCCGGCTTCCAGTAGAGTACGATAACCGCTAATTGAGATTTTTTCCACCCGCCTTCTGATTGTATCGTTTTCGGCAAGGGCTAAAGCGCGCTTAAAAATCTTTAGAATTTCAAGCGCAGCCTGACGATCCAGTCCCAGTTGTTTTGGCGTGGCAAAACAATCGGGATGCACGCCCTTTTCTTCGGCGTTTCGTTGCACATATTCAAGATATTCGATAATCGCCGGAGCAGCCTTCCCATAGTGCAGACGGCAGAATTCTTTCGCCTCTTCCCAGCTATTCAACTTCGGATTCCAAAGGCAGCGCGCGATCACATAAGCCCGCAAATCGCTCAAATCGCCGGATGTGCTGCCGCCGTGCGCCTGCGCAAACACGCCTTTTACGCCGTGATCCGCGTAAAACTTAAAGTTTTTGCCGATTGTCTTTAAATTGGGAAACGGAAGATCGTAATATCGGAAATCGGTCATGTAAGTCCACATAAACAGTTGATCCGTTTTTTCGGACCATCCCTTAAGATCATTTAAAAAACCGCGATTCTTCGAACAGTCCGGATCGTCGATGGCGTGCAGACGGCAGGATTCGATATCCGCTAACTGGATTTGCACGTTATCAGCCGGTTTCAGATTTTTCGGAGGTTTGCGCGTGTACCAGTAAGCAAGCGTTCCTATCTTTTTTTCGGGATAAACCTTTTTAACGCGGGAAGCGACTTCATTTACAAACCGCAGATGCGCGCCCATGGGCGAACCTTCCGCCTGATTGATCGCCTGACATTTTTCGCAACGGCAGTAGGCGTCGTTATCGTTTTGGCTGACCGAATAATTGATGAAATCGGGCGACTTTTTTATTTCGTCCAAAACGGCGCGGGTTACAATATCGATCACTTCGGGATTGCTCACACACGGTTGAGGTCCGCCGCCGAACATTTTGATGCGCCGTTTGCCGCGGAAAAAGGCAAAATATTCGGGATGTTCTTTGCCGTACTTTTTTGCCGGTAATTGACGGTAAAACGAATGATTTATCAGCCGCTGCCTTGAAATCCCTCCCAGATTGCCGGCAGTGGGAATTGTGTTAACCCGCAGACGGGCGGCAAAAACGGGATTATTTTTTACCTCTCCGTAATAAGGAAAGCGAAAAATAAAAACCGGTTTGTAAGAATAGGTTTCCAAAGGCAGCATTTTTCCGGCGGCGTTTTTGGGAATGTAGGTATGGTCGGCTGTTAAAAAGCGCACATCAAAATAACGTTCAAAAAATTCGTAAACTCCGTACAAAACGCCGCGCGGTTTTCCGCCCACAACGGCGATAGCGTCGCCGCCTATTTTAATACGCAATCCTTCTTCTCCCAGATCATCGTCGGCAATCGCCACTGTGCTTTTCCGCAGTTCATCCGAAGAACCGATGAAAACGGAAAAACGGTTCGTTTCGGGTTTAACGACAATCGGTAGTAATTTTCCGCTTATCTTTGCAAACAGCCGCCGGAATTCTTTTGCGGCGTACCGTTCGGAAGGAACGGCGTTTTGCGCGATTACGATCTGTGCGTCGTTCAGATCGCTAACATTCAGGTTTTTTCCGCATCCTGTCAGCAACAATAATAAAACAATTATTGCCATTCCGCAGAATAATTTAATCGTTTTCATTGAACTGTTCTCCCTGTTTTAATGAACATGGGATGGGCTTCGGTATTGAACACCGTTTTTTTCAAATCTATTTTTGACGGATCTTCAAACAGCAGGTAAAGGTACTTTAAAGTCTCGGCAAGAAAAAAACTTTCCATCCGATCCGCTTTTTCTTTTGTAACAACGCTCTTTAAGGCGGCGTAACCTTCGTCCGTTCGGCAGTATTTTTTCAGGCTTTTGAAATAGACTCTTCCCATTTCCCGATATTTGTGCTCGCCGGTGAAGTAAAACAGATAATAGGTGGATTCGATCACTTCCGGACGAAGCGCGTATTCCGGCGAAAGAATTTCCGTCTTTTTGTAATCGATTAATTCCGGCTCAATACCCTTTAGCCGCCACATTTTAAAGCAGGAATCCAATAAGCGCCGCGCCCGATTCATTTGACCGTCCAACGCCAATACCGCCGGAAAAAAGGCGTCCAGCGCGCCGAACCATGTTTTTTGTATTTTACCGGAATCCATGTTTGCGCGACCATACCACAGATTGCCATCGACCTCGTCCGCCAGATGGGTATTCACGGATTGCACGCTTGTTTTCCACATTTGCCGCAATTCAGCGTCGTCAAACAACAGGGCGCCTTTGAGCAAATATTCGTAATACGAGTCGATCATTCCGCCGATATGGGAAGAGCGGTCGATCCAGGCGCCGGTTTCGACATTGATGGTCGTTCCCACCAGACCCAAAGCCGATCGCCGGACGTAGAGTTCCTTAAGAGCCTTTTTAGCCTTTTTGAAATAGACGGAATCGCCGGTCAGGCGGGTCAGGGTTCCGAATTCCACGATATACGTTCCGATTTCCGCGGGATTGCTCACCGCGCCGGAGGTCTTTCCCGTTTTCAGATTAACAAACATGTACGGAAGTCCGGTGGGAGAATCAAAAACAGGCAAAAGGCGGTTTCCGAGATCGCGGGCAAGATTTAGAAATCTTTGATCGCCGTCAAGTTGATAAGCGGAGAGTAATCCGCCCAAAAGACGGATATTTATTTCGAAGGCTTTTACCGAAATATCCCGGTCAAAGGACAATCGGGAGAAAATGAGCTTTTTTACTTCGGAAATTTCTGCGCTGAGTCCCATAAGAACCATGGTGTCAAAGGCGTCAACGGGAGTCATTAAAAGAGAATGTGCGTACCAGTTATGTCCCTGTTTACTGAGCGGTTTAAAGTCGTCCGTTCCCCAGGCGTATTTTTTGTATCCGTTCCAGGCGTGTAAAAATTCCGTTTTAACCGAATCGGCGAGGGCATCTCTGTTTACGACCCTTTGTTTTTGGCAGGAGACGGAGAATAAAAGAGAAAGGGTAAAAAATCCGATAAGCGTCAATTTGGAAATTTTAAGAGGGTTCATTTTTTTCTCCGTTAACGCGTTGTTTTCTTATTTTGTTTTTACGCCGTATTAACTTACCTAAACAGTAAAAAATTACCCTTGCAGTTTTACCATAAAAATCCGCAAGGGCTTTTTTTTAATCTTTTTTTAATTCGTTCCAGATTAAAGCGGCGGAACCTAAAATCGCCGCGTCGCCTTCCGGCAATCCGGAAGGAATGATCTTTACTTTGTTGCGGTAAATGGGCAGCAGATTATGTTCCATGTGTTGTTTTGTCGGAATAAAAATGAAATCGCCCGCCGCCGCCAAGCCTCCGAACAGCACAATCGCTTCGGGACTGAAATACGCCACGGCGTCAGCCAGCGTTTCTCCCAGAACTTTGCCCGTAAATTCAAAACTCGCCATCGCCACGCGATCGCCTTCCAACGCTGCGTCATAAACCATTTTGGACGTCAGATCGTTAAAGGGAATATCGCGCAAAACGCTTTCTTCGTTGGTTTGCGACAATTTCTCGAATACCGTGCGCCTCAAACCCGGCGCCGAAGCGTAGGTCTCAAGGCATCCCCGGCGACCGCAGCCGCACAAGCGTCCGTTTCTCCGGACAATCACATGTCCCATTTCACCGGCAAATCCGTCATGTCCGTAAACCAGTTCGCCGTTCACTACAATTCCGCTGCCCACTCCGGTTCCGAGCGTCACTTCAATAAAATCCTTCATTCCGCGGGCTGCTCCGAACAGCATCTCTCCCAGCGCAGCGGCATTGGCGTCGTTTGTAACCGCAACTGGTAAATCGATGTATTTTTTCGCCAGCTTAACCAGATTTACGTTTCCCCATTTTAAATTGGGCGGATTCTCGATTCCCCCGGTGTAATAATTTCCGTTGGGAGCGCCGATTCCGATGCCGACTATTTTGCTCTCCGCCGATAATTTTTGCAAGCGCCCTTGCAGTTTTTTGAAAATCCGCTCAAACAGCATCTCCGCAGGCTTCTCCGCTTCCGTGGGCAATTCAATTCGATAACTGATTCTCGCTTCACGATCCACAATTCCGACGGATGTATTTGTTCCCCCAATATCAATGCCGATCACCAATTCTCTCGAAGGCATGAATATCTCCTTGCGTATGATTTTTCTTTTCTTTGATGAATTCGCATAAAATCTGTCTCCGTTTATTACGCTCCGGATTTCCGATTATGCGCTGCTTTAACCCTCCGCTTCCCCGCTACCCCGGGACGGGAGGTGAATTGAATATTTCTAAACTTAATAAAAATTCACGTTATTTCATATTTTTTAATTTGGTCATCTCTTTGAATCCAGTTCGTTCAATGCAAAAGCGTAAGCGCCCAGCGACACGGCTTTACTCGTGCCTATTTTTGAAAGTCCCACGCCGACGCGGGTAAGGGCGTCGTAAACTATCGTGCGTTCGCTGCCGGGAACCTTTATTTCTCTTGCCTCTCCTTCAATGAATCTCGCCAGATCTTCCGCATCTTCAAGATTAAACACGTGAGAAGAAAGGCGGCGGTATTCTCTGCCTTCAAAATTTCGATAAACGGAATTCATTTCATCGATCATCTTTTGGAAGAAAAGCGGATGAGCTCCGGCAAGACCTCCGCCAATCACAGCCAGACCGTCGATTAGGGTTAAAACATCGGCAATGGCGTCGCCTAATGCCCTTGCCAGGGTGTGAAACGACTTTACGGCTGCCTGCCGATTGCCGGCGCGTTTTCCGATGCCGATCTCAAAAATATCTTTGGGACTGGGGGCTTCCGAAAAATCGATTCCCGCTTCCTGAGCGTAAACCCGCTTCACCGCGCGAATACTCACGCTCTCTTCCACGTTCATCTCGGGATGGAGCATGTTTCTCAGCAGCCAGACCTCTCCTGCTCCCGAATTATCCCCGGTAAACAGTTCCCCGTTGCGGACAATGCCGCAGCCAAAGCCGGTTCCCAAAGTAAAACCCACCAAATTTTTGAACCGTTTAGGGCTGCCCGCTTTTTCCAACAGACCGTTGACGTGCGGCAGAAATCCGGCAAGAGCCTCTCCGTAGGCGTACAAATCGCCGTCGTTATTAATAAAGACCGGCAAATTGAATTTATCTTCTAACATGGGACCCAGCGCCACGCCGCCGCGAAATGCCGGAAGATTACCCAGATCGCCGATAACGCCCTTCGGATAGTCGGCGGGTCCGGGAAAGGCAAAACTGACGGCGACCGGCGGCTCAGGCAGATTTTCCTCGACCTTGCGAAATCCATCGACAATGGTTTGCAGGCACAAGTCCAGATCATGCGCGTTAGACGGCAGTTGAATCGGATCGATTATTTCTTTATTGGCGCGGATAGCCGAAAACACAAAATTCGTTCCTCCGGCGTCCAGAGTCATTACAATGCGCCGATCATTTTCGTAGCCCATAAATTTACTCCTGTCGTTTCTTGTTACGCTCTTGTCAAATTAACAACCGCCGACCACGTCACATAAAGGATGGCGACCAGAGGAACCAAAAATCCCATGAGAGTGGACGAGGTCAGATCCGACACCATGCCCATTATCGGGGGAATAATTGCCCCGCCGACGATCGCCATGATCATCAATCCCGAAAGTTCGTTTGTCTTTTCGGGCATGTGATCGATAGTAATGGAGAAAACCAACGGGAAGATATTGGCAAAAGAAAGACCGATTAAAATCACCGAAAAAATAGCCAGCGTCTGGCTGCCCATGAACAATCCGAGGATAGAAATAATCGCCGCGACCGAGGTGACGATAAAAAAGGTTTTTGCCTTTACCCAGGTTAAAATAACTCCGCCGAGGAATCTTCCGACCATTAAAGCGGTGAAGAAAAGTCCGGTTCCCAGAAGACCCAGTTTCTGAATATCGATCTGGAACTGATCTTTGAGATAAAGCGGGATTCCGGAGCTCATGGAAACTTCGGCGCCCACATAAATAAAAATCGCCAGAACCATCATCAAAACGTAGTTGTTTTTGAGCAACGCAAAGCATGACTTAAACGTCGCGGGCTTTGAGTTATCGAATTTTTTCTCTTCCACTTTTAACGTGGAAACAGAGATCAGGGTGATTATTATAAATACGCTGTAAACCGGGAATACAATTTTCCAATCCGCTCCCCAATAGCGCGCCGCCAATACCGGCAGTATCGGTCCGCTTAAGGAACCGATGGCTTTTACAAATTGACCCAGACTCAAATTGCGTGCATATTTCCCCTCTTCGGAAACATCCCGCATAATGGGATTTCCGGCAACCTGCAGAATTGTGGCTCCTGCGCCCAAAAACAAAACAGCCAGTAACAAAAGCGCAAACGTGTTCATGTTAATTATGGGCAAAATCAGACCGAGCAGAGCAATCACCAGACCCATCTGAAGAACAAATTTTTTCCCTTTTCTGTCCTGGAATATACCCATCGGCACAGAAAGCAATCCAAACATAATAAATCCCACAAACGTCAGTAAAAAAGCAACCGTGTTGCTAAGGACAAACTCTTCTTTAGCCAAACCGACCAATGGTCCCACAACATCACCAAATCCCATTACCAAAAACGCCAAATAGATGGGAACTGCACGCCGCATTGTCTTTCCTCCTTGCAAAAATTAAAAGATTGTATTACGAATGTTTCTTTTCGTTCATCATTTTAACCAAAGCCCGCACCGATTCTTCGTTAAATTCCACGGTATATTTTGTCTTCAGGTATTTCAGTAAATCTTTGGCGACTTCTTTCCGTTTTATGCTAAACAGGCGATTTCGAACATACTGCTCCACGTTTTTGAATTTGCTCTTTTTCCAGAGATTGCGATGCTTTTCAAAATATTCCTTTACTTCATCATCGCTAATCTTAACCGCATCGTCGATCAGCAGCTTTTGGGCTAATTTTCCCAACTCATAGCGGTAGTGATATTTTACAAACGCCTGATACTTTTCGTCATTTTCGAGCCCGCGCTCCACTCCTTCATAGTACATGAGCTCCGGAGTAATTAACTTCCGCACCATGATCTCAATATCTTCCGGGCGCTCCAAACGGTACCGTTCATATCGGTTCAATGCATTGTATTCTTCGATAAAATCCGCCAAAGTCCAGGAATCTTTGTCGTGGCGGATAAAAATCTCCTGTTTTAATTTCGGATCGATTTTGTCCTCTTCCACCGATCCGAAGATTCCGTCGCGCTTAAACGATTTTAACAAGACCGGATAGAGGCGTTTTTCAATTTTAAGATGGAATTTGTCAAAAAGGGAATTAATAAAATTCTGAATGAAGAGGTTTTTCCCGCGAAGCTCGGCGATATCTTTTAAGCGTTGACGCTCTTCGTCAATGGAACCGACTTTCAGTTTTTCACGCGCCATCAAACGCAAGATATGATAGCCGAAATCTGTTTTGACCGGTTTGGAGATTTGACCTTTTTCCCATAACGAAAAGGCGGCGTTTTCAAAAGAAGGCGCAGCCATACCGGGAACGATATAATCGGACAATACGCCCGATTTAACCGCTGAAGTCAAATCATTGGAATATTGCTTCACCAATTCTTCAAAATTAGCGCCGTTCATCAACAGTTGATAAAGCGAATCGGCAAGAGGTTTGGAAGTGACCAGGATTTGCTGAATTGTTAAACGATATGGCAAACGCATATAAAGCTCTTCCAATTCTTTATCGCTTACATCGAACTTTTTGGGCAATATTGCGCGATACAAAGGACCGTTGAGTTTGGTCATTTCCTTAATCTTTTTCTTCTTCAGCGCTTTTACAAATTCCGGATTTTTATCCAGCCCCTGCGCTTTGGCTTCGGCTAAAATGTAAAGATCATTCAGAAAATAGTGTTTAACGTACGACTTAACGATTTCCGTTGTGATGGTGTCGTTATTTTTAAATTCTTTACTGAATTCAAAGGCTGCGGCTACGCGGGATTCGGGAACGGCAAATTCGCCGATTTTAGCGATATCCCTTGCTTTTTCAATTTTTTCTTTTTTACACGAAACGCTGATAATAAGCAGAAAAAATACAAACGCGATTGCAATCCGTCGTTTTAACATGGCTAACCCTCCTTAAAATTCAACACAAGCCTGGATAATTTCAGCTACCGTACAGACGGCTAATCCCACCGTCGTATCCGCGGCGCCGTAATAGATTTTCAATTCCGCCCCGTTCCGGGCAATCCCATGGTCGCCAAAATCTTCGCACACCAAACCGCTCGGGAAGACCACATTTGGCACCTGACCCGTCAATTCATACATTTCTCTCGGTTCCAGAATATTCTGGCGCGTCCGGGCGAGCACTTTTAAAGGATCGTTCAAATCCGTTAAAATCGCGCCGGCTTGATAAATACTTGCCGAGCCAAAATGATGAGCCACGCCATGATAAATGTGCAACCAACCTTCACTGGTTTTAATTGGAGGAGGTCCGGAGCCGATGGTTTCGTCCCAGTAGTGAAAACGTCCGGAGATTACGGGACCTATTTCCTTCCAGCGGATGAGATCGTCCGATTCGGAAAGAAATATCTCGCTGCCGGAAGTGGGACCGCCTTCCAGAGAACGACGGTTCGGTCGGTCGAAACGCAGGTATTTTCCGCCCACCTTTTCGGGAAATAACACACCGTTTCGGATATCGCCGTGCCCTACGATATCCACAAATTCGTATTCCTCAAAATTCTCCGTTCGCGCCAAACCCAACAGGCAACCGTTATCAGCGTCCATGGCAAACATTATATAATAAGTTCCGTTTAGATAAGTGATTCTGGGATCGTACACATGATAAACGTTTTGTTTTAGTTTTTCGATCCCTTTAAAATGAACCGGTTCGGCGTCAACGGAAAAATGTATTCCGTCGCTGCTGATTGCCTTTAAGATAAAGGTTTCACGTCCGCGATTCTGAACGCGCAATAAAAGCAAATACGAATCGTCGATTTTTACGGCGCCGGGATTAAACACGGACGAAACATCGATTAAGTCCGGCGGAATATCGGGGATATCCGTTCTGGTTAAGATGGGGTTGGCTCCGTGCCGTTTTAACATTAATCTACCTCTTTTTCGTTAAGAGTATAAGGGTTAAGGGTTAAGCGTTAAGCGGCTTCTCCATCCGCGCATCACGACCTTTTTGCTCGTCACTTGTCACTTTGTTACTTTGTCACTTTGTCACTCTGTTACTCATCACGCATTTTTTCCTTTATTCTGCGTTGAAGATCCCCCCTTTTAATTTCCCCCCTTTTTCAAGGGGGGAACGACGAAGGCAAGGGGGGCTTTACTCAAACCGCACAGTATCTGGATTTCAG
>JAADIP010000227.1 GCA_013151275.1 Calditrichota bacterium
CCCCCCTTTTAATTTCCCCCCTTCAAAGGGGGGAACGCCGAAGGCAAGGGGGGTCTTATTTTCAAGGCACATCATCTTTGAATGTCCGGGCTTATTCTTTAATCGAAATCGGTTACTCGTCACGACAGTTCGTTAAGCGTGTATGGGTTAAGGGTTAAGCGTACTTCTAACTCACCACGCAAGATTGGCTTCACGGCTTTCCGTATTCCCCTTTTTCTTTTTTCTTACGCATCACGCATCACGGCTTTCTGCTTTCTCTTTTTTCATTTTTCATTTGTCATTTTTCTTACCCATCACGCATTACCACTTTGTAACTTTGTAACTTTGTTACTCTGTCACTTTGTAACTTTGCCACTCGTCACTCCCTCAAACGCCGTCTGTCGTGGAATCCAACGGAACTTTTTCAATCCGGTGAGACTCCTTTAGGGGCTTACCGTAAAGTCTGAGACTCAAAAGCATGGCGATGAGAATAAGAATTCCCGCGCTCACAAAAGGAATTCCCGGACCAAAACGATCGAAAAAGAATCCCGCCCAAATGGGACCTATTACCCGTCCCAAAGAAGAAAACGATTGATTAATACCCAGAACTCCTCCCTGCTCATCCGCGCTTGCGTTTTTAGATATTAACGAAGCTACGGAGGGATTGTGCATTCCGAAACCGAAGGCAATAACTGCTACAATCAGAATAAAAAAACTTAGTGCCTGAACAAAAGGAAAAATGATGAACGCGGAACCAAGCAGCATTGTCGCCGTGGTAATTAAGCGTTTTTCGCCGAATTTGCGGGCAAGCTTTCCGATAAACAGTCCCTGGGTTGTCGCGCTGATAACCCCTATCATGGCAAAAAAGTAACCTGCCTGATCCGAGCGGAGACCAAAATTGTGTTCCAGATAGAGCGCGAATATGGTCTCGAAATTGGCAAACGACATGGAAACAATAAAAAATATCAGGAAAAGAATTCCAAGATTCGGATGAGTGACGGCTCGATAAAGTTTTTTTAAGTTGAACGGGCTGTAATCTTTTTTCACCAGATTTTTAACGTCCAACGTTTCTTTGAGTTTAAAGTAGGCAAAAGCAAACGCAGTTAACGACAGAAAACCCGCCAAAAGCAAGGGCACCCGGTATCCGGCAAAATGGCTCAGAACTCCGCCGATCGCCGGTCCGAGAATAAATCCCAGTCCGAACGCGGCGCCCACCAATCCCATGCCTTTAGCCCGTTCTTCCGGCGAGGTAATATCCGAAATATAAGCCATGGCTGTCGGAACGGTTGCCGCGGAAATTCCGGTTAAAATTCTGGCGATGAATAAAACAATTAAATTGCCGCCCAGAGCAAACATAACATGAGTAGCGGCGGAACCCAACAAACTGATTAACAAAACAGGTCGCCTGCCGATACGATCCGACAACCTGCCCCAGATCGGCGAAAAAATAAATTGCATCAGCGAATAGACCATAATCATGGTAGCAACGGTCTTGCCGATCTGATCGGGTTGAGTCACAAACTCTTCGAGATAATAGGGAATGATGGGAATGATCAGTCCGAATCCGAGCAAGTCGATAAAAATGACCAGAAAAATAATGATCAGTTCTTTTTTATGATCTTTCATAATCCTTTGCCGTTATTTTCAAAGCGCTTAATATACTCATTTAGGATATTTTATTAAAGTTTTTCCGAGCGACAAGGTCGTGACGCGTGACGAGTAACAAGTGACATAGTAACAAAGTGACATAGTAACAAAGTGACATAGTAAAAGGCTCGTGACGCGTAATGCGTAATGCGTGATGAGTAAGACAAAAGAAAAAAGAAAAAGGGGAATACGGAAAGCCGTGAAGCCAATTTTGCGTGGTGAGTTAGAAGTTCGCTTAACCCTTAACTCTTAACCCTTAACGAACTGTCGTGATGCGTGACGAGTAAGAAAAAATGACAAATGAAAAAAGATTATCAGAAAGCAAAAAAACGTAGTATTTAGAAAATAATAAAAGTGTCCACTCTAAAAAGGTCTGTATTTGTCATTTCGAGGAGCGTAGCGACGAGAAATCTTTTGTTTTTATTGGAGTTATAAGATTTCTCTCTTCGTTCGAAATGACAGAACACGGTTTTTAGAGCGGACTCATAAAATGTTTGTTGTTAAGAAGGAAATACTTTTTTATTCACTAAAAAATAATTTGGTTGAATTATTTAAACATTTAAGCGATGGTGAAGATAACTCATTACGCATCACACATCACGCATTACGATTACCGGAGAAGCCCGCTTACCCCTTAACCCTTAACCCTTTACAAAATCATAAACCGCGACATCGCTGATTTATTTTGAATACCCGAAATTAAAATTAATTAAAGGCAATACTCTGAATATCATAGGATTTTCTTTGACATAATTGATCAAACCGATCTGTACTCCCTGTAAATAACGGGCGTAATTAAACAAACCCAACGACAATCCCACTTGTTCGCCCTCATTGTAATTTATCGAGCTTACAGAAATTCCCGTGTATTTTCCTTCTTCTTTTATTCTCATCATTCCCGGAGTAATGGTCACTCCTTTAATTTCCTTTCCGCCTATTATAACGCCGGCGATAGTCAATCCATCAATTTCCGGAGCGCCGACAGCGATTCCCGAAATATTGACCCAGCGCAGTCTTTTTCCCGAACCGATGCCGAAACCGGCTATGCTCACGCCTTCAATGGATTCTCCGGCGCCGATACCTCCCAGAGTCATTTGCAAACCGCGAACGGTTTTACCCGCGCCAATTCCAAATCCGGCAAATGTCACGCCCGTAACCGATTCGCCCGCGCCCGCGCCAAAACCGGTCAGGGTAATTCCCTTGATTCTCTTTCCTGCGCCAACGCCCATTCCCGTTATCGTTAATCCGGTTATGTACTCTCCCGCTCCGATTCCCAGACCGGCAATAGCGATGCCTTTAAGAGATTTACCTGCTCCCAGACCAAGTCCGGCAACAGCCAATCCGCTTATACTTGAGCCGGAAGCCAGACCCAATCCAGCCACCGAAATTCCGGCAATCGAATTTCCGCTGCCCATCCCCAGTCCTGCAAAGGAGATTCCCAAAATATCCTTACCCGAACCGACTCCGACCAATCCGATATTCATTCCCGCCAACCGCTGCTCGGCGGAAATTCCCACCATCCCGAGCTGCAAACCGTACAGTTTTCCGGCTTCGGGCATGACCAAACCGACTGAAATACCTTTGACTACCGCGTTGCGATTCTCTTTTGCCCGCCACAGCGTGAAATTTAAACCGGTAATTTTCTCCACCCCGCTATCGCTCCAATTAATCCGTAAGCCGGTAAACTGCTTTGAATTACCAATGCTTAATCCGTAATGTGATGTCGGAATGTCCAACGATTGAGCATTAAGTAAGAGAGGTAAAATAAACAAAACAACTGCAAAACGTAAGGTTTTCATGGATCAAGCCTCCTTTTCTGAAATCAATTCTTTTTAATAACTCTCATTACGAAAAAAACGGAGAATTGTTTGCAAAAAATTTAAAATCACGGAAAATAAAAAGACACATCGTAGGGGAAGATACGGAAGTTTTTATTAAAGCCGCGAAAATTCTTTTGTTTTTCAACGATTATTTCGTAATTCCCGCAATCTTCCAAAATCAAATAATCGTATTTGATCAGCTTAATTTTTTCGACGAAAAAGGAAGATCGGCTGATTCGGTCGCTGCGCCGCTCAATGTCCGGATAATTTTAATTCCTTTAATAAACGGAATCCCAACCATTCAAAATTTCGATAGCCTCAGACCAGATTCAGTTTTTTCCGAAGGCTCCACTCCAGCGTGATCAGGGTAAGAATAAATATCAGAATAAAGAGCTTATACCACAGTTCTATTGTTTTTTCTTTTGTGACGATCTGCTTTTTTACCGGCAGGATTTCCTTGATGCGATCCAGTTCCGCCGGACGCAGCATATTGCCGCCGCTCGCCCGGGCAAGACGCTGTAAAAACAAGGTGTCCGGCGAAAGATGAATAAACTCCTTGCCCACCGGCACAACGGCTACGCGAAGGGAATCGGAGCCCAGCAAACGATCCTGCTGGTAACCGCGGGCAACAATCTTAAATTTACCGTCCGTCGGCGGAACAAAGCGGGCGCCGAACGTCCCCTCCTCAGTCTTTTCCGCGGAAAGGCTGAAAGACTGTCCGCCCGTTTTAACCGTCAGAAGAACCGAACCGTTTTCCGCGGGTTGAAAACGACTATCGAAAAGGCGGATGTTTAATTGAAACGGCTCGCCGATGTGACCCGCCTTTTTGTTGATCGTTAACAGCACCGGTTTGAATTGCGCTTTATTCGCTAACCAGTTCAATATCTTTTCAAAGAATATTCGATAACCGGGAAAAATTTCCTCGTCCGACTGCATCAAAAAACGCCATTGCCAGAAGTTCTGCCCGTTAAACAGGGCAAATTTAAAGGCTGCCTTTTCAAACAACGATACAACGGGAACCGATTCCCCCTGATAGGTCGATGAAAGCAAAAGCAGCGGTTTTGAATCGAATTTAAATTTATGAGTGTAATTCAGAATCGGCGGAATTCTGTTCCAGAAGCGCTGATTTAAAGCCTCATCCGGAAAGAGATTGATGAACGATCCCGATTTTTCGCTTATTACCGGCTGTACCGTTAATTGTTTTTGTTTTTTTAATTGATTCATCGGGCTGACCGGAACGGACGGAACAATATTTTTCAACCGCTTCCAATTTAAACGCTTTCCTGAAAACAGCAGCAGAGAGGGTCGGTTCTTTTGCCATGCTTCTCTCAAACGCCCGATTATCACGCCGGAAGTCCTGTCGCCGGGATAATCGACAAAAATCCAGATATCCGCGCTGTCCGACTGCCGAAGATCGGATTTTTGCAGGAATCTTCCCCTGTTGTCCTCGACAAAGGGATAAACCCGAAATTTAGGATTTTTCTCCAAAACAATTTTCAGAAACTTTTCATCATAATCGGGCGCAGGACTCATTAAAGCAACGGTAATCCGGCTTTTCAAAACTTCCTGCACAAAACGGTATTCGTTGTTGTAAGGATTGGCGTCGTCCTTTAAGCCGCCGATGCTTACGCGGAATTCCCGCAGCCCTCTTGTTTTGGGTCGGTAATCCAAAGACACCCGATACGATCCGTCACCCGGACTTAATGAAAGCGGTTTGTCGGCGACAACTTTTTTCCCCGAATTTAAGCGGATGAGAACATTTTCCTTTTTGCTTAAATTGACCGAACCCAGGACAACGGTGATTTCCTGTTTCTGATTCTGGTACGCCACGGGTTTATATTCGACGTCCCGAATAAAAACATCGCTTTGATTGCGCGCCTGACCAATGGGCACGGTCACAAGCTTGGTTCGGATATTCTCTTCTTCACCCAAAGGATAGCCGCCCTCCGTGACCACTCCGTCGCTAATGATAACGGCTTTATCAAATTTACTTTTCCGGATTTTGTTCAGAACCGCTCTGAAATTGGTGCCACCCCGGGAAGGTTTTAAGCTGTCCGCTACACTCAAAGGTTCAACCTGCGAATTAAAGCTAAACCATTGAGGGTTCTGATCTTTTAAGGCGGACTCCAATCGGCGGACGGTTTCGACAACCTGATCCCAGCGTTTTCCGCGGGCTTCTTCAACATTCATGGAATTTGAATTATCAATAAAAACGGCTACTTTTTCCGCTTTTTGCTGATAAAAAATCAGACGCAGGGCGGGAGCAAAAAACAAAATAAAAATGCTGAACAAAACTGCGGCGCGCAATATAATTAAAACCCATTTCCAGGCGGGGCGAATCGGCGGATTTGTGTTCCTGTAAAAAAATCGCGCGATAACAAACGCAAGAACAGCGCTTAATAAAATGATGATGAACGGAATGTTTATTTGAACCAGTTCGGGCATTATTTTTTCTACCTATGTTTAATCTGCAAGTAATCCGCGCGAATTAACGCGTCAAATCGTCATCCGTGTTTCCAAAAGCCACAGTCCGTCGGGAATCCGCCTCGGTCCGTGAAACAGGGTTTTGATTTTTATTCATCCATTGACTTTAATTTTAGCGCGGGATAGGCGTTTAAGGTCAATTCGGATCGGCGTCCCCGTTTAAGGTATTCCAGTCCCGCCCGCGCAATCATGGCTGCATTGTCCGTACAATATTTAAGATCGGGTAAATAGAGTTCCAAGCCCTCTTTTTGGCAGACTTCGCCAAGCCATGTTCTTAACAAAGAATTGGCAGCCACTCCTCCGGCAAGAGCCACCCGCTGCGCTTTAAATTTTTTAGCCGCCCGCACCGTTTTTTTGACAAGAACTTCCACAGCCGCTTTTTGATACGACGCGCAGATATCGTTTAAATGCTTTTTCTTTTCTTCTTCGCTCATTTTTTGAAGATAGACCAAAAGCGCCGTTTTCAATCCCGAGTAACTAAAATCGAACTTGTCGTCCTTCATCATCGCCCTGGGGAACGCCGCGAATTCGGGATCGCCCGTTTTTGCCAATTTATCGATCATGGGACCGCCCGGATAACCCAGACCCAATAATTTCGCTCCTTTGTCAAAAGCTTCTCCGACCGCGTCATCTCTTGTTTTACCCAAAATGCGGTATTTCAAATGATCTTCCATTAAAACCAACTGAGTGTGCCCGCCGGAGACAATCAAAAACACGATCGGGAATTCCACTTTTTTTTGAGAGAGAATATTTCCGTAAATATGCCCTTCGATGTGGTTTACGCCGATAAACGGTTTTCCGGTGGCGAGAGACAGCCCTTTTACAAAATTCAACCCGACCAGCAAAGCGCCTACCAAGCCGGGTCCGCAGGTAACGGCAAAGCCCTGCAATTCATCCAATGACAAATCAGCGTCTTTCAGCGTTTTTTCCACAATGGGAACGATCAGCCGGATGTGCGCCCTTGACGCTAATTCCGGCACCACGCCGCCAAACCGGGCGTGAATTTCCTGCGAAGAGATAATACCCGAAAGCACGCGATTTTCGTCGATTACGGCAGCCGCGGTCTCGTCGCAGGAAGTTTCTATTCCTAATACGGTCATTGATTTCCTTCCTTCTTTCTGAGCTGTAAACGAAAGGAGCGCGGACTGATCTGAATTACCTGAACGCCTTCGGGAACTTCAATTTGGGGAATGTAATGGCTTCTTCCCACATGATAATCGTTTTGGTAATCAAAAATCGCCGTGATTTGCTCGGGCGTCACCGCTTCAATTTTCCTTTCGCTGCCCTTGATTCTGATGGAAATTACCGGAGGCACGGCATCCGCAATAAGATCGCCGGGTAAGCCGATAATCTGAATCGGAATATTGTAAATGTTTCGTTCGACGATTTGTTCGATCACAAACCGGACATTAATACTTTGCGGATCGATTTTAATAATCCCCGGATCGGGCGAAATAAGCTTTAGTTCAGCCTTGAACGGATAACGTACTTTTTCGCGGCGGATCAATTCACACTTAACGGTCTTGATGGCATCGACCAAAGAAGCGGGACCCATCACCTTCACCGAATCGACTTCCGGAACCACCGCGGAAAGTACAAAGCCGGGCAGAATTTTAATTCGATGTCTGATTTCAACGGGCTTCTTGGTTTCTTTGTATCGATCCACCTGAAGTTCGATCGACCGCGGATCAAGGATGTCTTCGATTTCGATGCCCAAATCCTGCCCCACATAAAACTGATTCTGGTACTCTTTTAAATCGATTTTCATGGAACGATCAACCTGCGGCAATTCCAGTTTGATGATCGGCTTGTAAAAATACAACGAGATCAAAGCCCGACCCTTTCCGCGGACTTTTAAATTGACCGTTTTAGGCGGATTTGCCTTTAACACATACCCGGGCGCCAGTTGAACGATTTTTAACGGCAGGGATAAACGGATAGAATACACTTTATCGGTGGTTACCGCAGACCACAGCAACAACGCCAATAAGAATGATCCGAGCAAAGGTTTGTATTCTTTCAGATCGGGTCGTTTTTTCAAGAAGTTCATTGCCTACCCTGATTTTTCCGTTTTATTGATTTTTAATGAATTTGTAAAAAGCGTCATGGTTCTTATTCTCACGCAAAAATCCGCGTCATTTAGCGTTATTTTTTCTCCCCTCTTCTCTTCTCCGCTTCGCGGGAAAGCAGTCCGGGAGCGGGTCGTTTATTTGTTGTCGCCGGGGAGAATTACGCGTCTTCTAACTCCACGACCGCTTTGTTCTCTTTTAAATCCGCCTTAAAAAATTCCGCGGCGCTGCCTTCGCGAACGGCAATTTCCAGCATATTTTTACTATTCCACAAAACCAGAGGTTCGCCGGCTGCCTTTTGGGCGTAATAAGCCGAAATTTCGTTGAATTTAAAATTTTTAAAAGATACCGATTTTACCGATTTTTTCCAATGTTTTAAATCTTCCTTACTCAAGCCGAATATTATGTTTCCGAAATGATCGATCGATACGATCCGCGCCAGGCAGATATTTTCTTTCCGTTCCAGAATCTGCCGCTCGTAAATATTTAAGCGATCGATGGGAAGGGCGATTTCCTGAGGAGCAATTCCCTTTGCCAGCATGGCTGCGGCTGGAGCAAACACATCCCTTCCGTGAAAGGTGAAACCGGGAACTTCCGGATTCACCAATTCCGGTTTAATTTCATAAGCCTGATACGCTTCTCTTTTAAGAATAAAATCGAACACCCCGTTTTCGGGTCCCACAAAATAGTACTGCATGGTTTTAAGGATTACCGGTTTGCGTTCGCCGCCCACTCCCGGATCGACGACTATTAAATGCACAGTGTTCGCCGGAAAAGAATCGTAATAATTAAGCAGAGTGTAAGCCGCCGATTTAATATCAAACGGCGGAATTTCATGGGTAATGTCGATGATTGCGGCTTGCGGCGCGTTTTTCAGCAACACTCCTTTTACGCTGCCCACATAGCCGTCTTTTGTGCCAAAATCACTCATGAACGTGATAATCATTTTTAAACCCTTTGATCAGGTTTGACAAACAGGACAAAAATGGGTGCCGCGTCCGGCTGCGCGGATTTTTTTAATCGCCGTTCCGCATTTAAAACAGGGTTCTCCCGCGCGTCGGTAAACCTTAAAATAGAGTTGGTTTTTGCCCGGATTTCCGTAAGCGTCGCGATAGTCGGAAATGGTGCTGCCCATATTTTCCACCGCCTGCCTTAAAATAAACTGAACGGCGTCCCACAATTCCTTTGCTTTTACAAGATCGATGGTATTGCATTTGCGCTCGGGATGGATTCCGGCTCTGAATAAACTTTCGTCCGCGTAAATATTGCCCAGACCGGCAATCCAGCGCTGGGACAATAAAAAGGCTTTAACGCCGATTTTGCGATTCTTTAACATCTCGTAAAAGCGCCCGGCTGTTAACCGCGGATCAAGCGCATCATCGCCCACATTTTGCAACACCAAATGCGGATCATCCACATGATAAAATCTGCCGAACTTGCGCGTATCGTTAAAAAGCAATTTTGAACCGTCGGTAAAATTAACAATCAGCCGCAAATGATTTAAGCCCTGTTCCTTTACCTGCAAGTCGGCGTTACCCGGATCAAAATGAAGCCTGCCCGTCATTCGCAGATGGATAATCAAAAAAGACCGGCTTAAGCGCAAAATAATGTATTTTCCAATCCGCTCAACAGCCTCGATTCTCTGTCCCCGCAATAAACGTTCGCTGCGATTAACCAGAGTCTTAAACCACACGGGCGTAACGGAATCGATTTCTTTGCCCGTAATCACGGGTTTTAATTCGCGGATCACTGTTTCTACTTCGGGAAGTTCCGGCATTTTAACGGTTGTCTTTCGTTTGTTTACTGCATTTAAACCATTAAATTTAAGCAGGATTGGGATTTAATCCAAAAATTGAGGAACGGACTCGAATCAGAGTAATTATCGTGACGAGAAAACAGGTAACGAGTGACTGGTAAGATAAATAAAAAAGATTATCAGAAAGCAGTAGTAGTTATCAGGCAGTAGGCAGTAGTCAGTAGGCAGAAAATAGTAAAATGTTTGTTGTTAAGAAG
>JAADIP010000057.1:0-56764 GCA_013151275.1 Calditrichota bacterium
ACTGCGCAAATCCGGCGAAGGGTGGCTGTAGATGCTGTTTTCCGGGTCAAGGGTGTGAATGATCTTCCATGAGGTTTTTTTACGGACCGCTTCCATCAAGGCGAAATCTTCGGTAACCGAAAAGCCGATGGCTTCAAATCCGCCCACCTGTTCGTAAGTTTTTTTGCGAAAGGCAAAGTTATTTCCCAGAATGGTGATCGGTTTGCCGGCGTTACTGTTGGCGGAAGCCAGTGTTTGCAGAAAAATCCAGTCCAATGCCTGCACCTTGGCAAAGAGGTTTTTTTGCGGATCAGAAACGGCTATTTCATCGAAAGGGTACAGAACGGTCAGCGCGCCAACCATTCCCACTCCGGGTGAAAAATAGCTTACCATTCTGGAAATCCAGGTTTTGGGCGCTGCGCAATCCGCGTCGGTAATTAACACAAGTTCGTGATCGATTAGCTTAAGTCCCTGCGCCAGAACATTCATTTTTCCTTTTAATCCGGGCAGATCGTTTTTAACCGAAATCAGATGAAAATTGGAAAATCGTCGGGTAAATTTTCGGGCGATTTCCGGCGATCGGTCGGCGGAGCGATCGTCTAAAATAAAAACATCAAAAAACGCGGGATCGTAATCCTGCCGGGACAGGGAAGTCAGACAATCGGCAATGTATTCCTGCTCATTGCGCATGGCTATCAGCACTGCGACCCGCACGCGCGCTTTGACTTTTCGGGCTTTCGGTTGCGGAAAAGCGAGAAGAATTAAGGCAATCGTAAGATAAAGAATCGCAAAAATCAAGGTGATAAACAGGACGGCATCCATAACAACGGGTTACTCTTTTTCTATTGCCGGCTTCTGGACGGCGGCTTCGACTTCCTGTTCCGCCCAGCGGAAATATCCCAACTGTCCTATCGCACCGAATACAACCACGTAAAAAGGATGCAACAGCGCGGCGAACGGGAAAACCCAAATTGCCCGCCTGTCTTCCAGTACAGAGGCGGCGCGGTTGATGAAAATGAATTCGGACAGCATTTTTAAAACCCACACAATCAAAAGATTTGCAGGCACGGTTAAGGAAAAAAGATAATAACCGGTTTTGGCGACAAGCAGCAGATTGAAAAGATAGTACAGCGTTAGCCCGAAGGTCATCCGAAAAGGATAATCGAATCCCTTGCTGGCATAGCGCATCCGTTGATGCAAAAATTTCGACCATAACCGCGGCGGATTGTTGAAAACATGCGTTTTCCCGTCGATTGCGTATTTGATTTTGTAGCGTTTTGCCTCGCGGACAAGAGTTAAAAACAAATCATCGTCTCCGGAAATGTGTTTTTTGTAACGCCCGAATCCACCGATTTCATAATAGACTTTTTTGCGATACGCCATGTTGGTTCCCACACAGGTCAGCGGAGCTCCCAATCCGGCGGAAGCGGCTGCCACGGCGGCGTGAGAAAAATATTCCAGGGCTAAAAGCTTTTTTATGAAATGGTTTGCCGGTTTAATAGCGTAGGGGGCATAACCGATAACCATGTCGGTGTCGGGAGTAAAATAAGAGACCATTGTTTTAACCCAGTAGGGTCCGGGTCTGCCGTCCGCGTCGGTCAATAGGATAATTTCGCCTTTAGCCTGTTTGATCGCCGTGTCTATTGCTCGCTTTTTGGGCGCGAAATCCGGAACCCGATCGGTAATGGTTACGGATTTGAAGCGGTGGTCTTCCGCCAAGTATCGGGCAATAATTTGCGGCGTGCGATCCGCGGATCTGTCGTTGACAATGATAAACTCGACAAGATTTTCAGGATAAATTTGTTGTTTTAAACGTTTTAAACAGTCGGGTAAATTTTTTTCTTCGTTATGGGCGCAAACAATAACGCTCACCGAAAGAGGAGCGGAAGTTTTTGTCTGACTCTTCAGCGCGCCGAATCCGCGATAAAGAAAAAACAGAGCAATAATAAACAATATCAGCAGTCCGTACAACAAAACAACAGTCATAAAAAATTCAATCTGTTTAAATTATTTTAACTTTCCGAACAATTTATCACTGTTTTGTGTTTTTGCAAAACAAAATCGGTTTAAAACGTCAATTTTTTTATCGGACAGGGAAAAAAGGGCTTTGAAGTTAATCGATTAATTTTTTCAAAAAAAATGACGAAAACCATTGCTATAGCTTTAATCTTTCCATATAATGAGACAGGTGTGGAAACTGGAGGCATAAAAATGCAAAAAAGCCACCATTTTGTAAACAACGTGTTCCTTTATCTTTTTTTATTGATTCCTTATTTCGTTTTTGGTGGTGGATGGGTAAAAATTCATGAAGATCCCGGCTTTAACCCGGTTAATGACGCCATTTCCTTAAGCTACGATTTAAACACGATCTATGCGGCGGGCGACGGCGGAATGCTTTATTTTAGCTACGATTGGGGAAAAACGTGGGGCTTTACCCAGCTTGAAGGTCTCAAAAATTTATACGGGCTCGATTTTGCGAATCAACCGGAGGAGGGTATCGATTCCCCCGAAGCGCAAGTTACCGGCGAGCCCAATATCGTAGTTTGCGGGCAGGACGGCACTCTGTTCCTCTATAATGTTTCAAACGGTCTGACGACGCCCATTGACACCTTAACAACCCTGACATTAAACAGCGTGCACTTTGATTATTCCCGCGGAAAATTTTGGGTGGTGGGCGATAGTAACTTCTTCGCCTATTCCGAAGATCAGGGCTATCACTGGTATAAAATTGATTTGAGAGATCCGGTTTCTGATATAAAGGATTTTATATCCGACTATAATTTTCTGATACTCTTTGGCGATGACGGTTCAAACCTATATATAAAAAATTTACAGGCTCAATACGGATATCCGTTAGAAGAGATGCAGACCGATACTCTTTATGAACAAAAATTTGTCGCGGTTAAGAATTTTGAAAACGGATGGGCATATTTGATTACGCGCTCCACTACTTCGGAAGAATCGTATTTGTATCAGCTTAATACTTATTATTACCCCGAATCAGCCTTCGAACAAATTGCCGTATTGCCCTTTACCGATCCCTCCGGAATAGGGCATTATCAGGATTATACCGCCGAGACGGATTATATGTGGGTTTCCACCAAAAGCGGAGAAATATGGGAATCGATGGATCAGGGGTATAGCTGGAAGCTTGTTTTTAAAGATCCTGAAGGACGGAGCCTTGGTCCCATCGTAACGGCAGGCGAAGAAGGTTCTGTTAAAGGCATTGCACTTGGTTCGGGCGGTTTGGTGTTGATGAACGGCTTTAAAGTATTTGAATTGGAACCCAGACCCGGTGAGTATATCAGGGAATCAAAAGATTATTTTACGGCTCAATTTTCTTATCCCCCCGATCTGGAGAGTTTACGCCGCGGAGTATTCGTCAAAAGCAATTACTCTTCGTTGCTTCCTTTTGATGTCGAATTAGATCCTTTGGATTCGACAAAGGCAATTTTCAAAATTTTACGCGAATTTCCTTACGGAAGCATTCCCGGAGAAATCTGGAATATTACTTTTAGCGGATCGATCTATGCAAAGGGCGATTCCGCAAACCAGACGCCCCTTTCGCCTTTTAATTATTCCCTTTATTTTACCCCGTGGAACGCAGCCAATTTTAATTTTGAACTATCGGAAAACCAGGCGGTTTTCGGGAACCCTTCCACAAATTGGGTGTCCGGATTTTTTAACTCCGATGATCTCCTCGATCTGATTACCTTTTCTCAGGACACGTTAGTTTGTTACTATCAAACAGAAGTCGCTACCGATTCGATTGCCGGACAAATAAAAAAGATTCCTTTCTCGGATATGATTATTGTTACGCCGAATATCAAAAAACAATTAAAAGTTGCCGATGTGAATCATGATTCGCGACCCGATCTAATCGTTTATGATAATAACGGAGTTTATCTTTTAGTGAACAACTCCGCCGAAGGGGATATCAGTTTTTACCGCGCGGAAGCTTTTTACAGAGGAAGCAATATTCGTCAGGTCATTCCCTATAATGATAATAGCGACCTGGATCTGGATTTAATGGTTTTAGGCGATGATATTCTGGTTTTGTCCAACGTAAGCGAAGTATCAATAGCTCAATCGATTACTACAATCTATTACGGCGCCACGGGAATCGGCAAAATAGGTCTGGGTGATGTTAATGGCGATTTGGCGGAGGATCTGGTGTACTTGATCGACGGAAGTCTCATTGTTCGATATGGCGATCCGAGATGGGGAATTTCGGGATCATACGTTACCGATACTTTGGCTGTAAGCGACTATTTCGATTTTACGCTGGGCAATCTTGATAACGATAATCGAGCGGATGTTATAGCCCTGGCTGCCGATCGTCTGGATGCGCTTTCGCTGTCGTTTCAAAATAAGGGCACTCCAGCCCCCGCTCAAAATATTCTGACTTTTAATGATCCGGAGATTCCGGTGGTTGATGTTTTGGCTCAGGATCTGGGCAGGAATCCGACGACAGACTACTTCAATATCATGGACATTGCCCTCATCAAAGGGGACAGCCTGCTTATTTACAAAAATGAAACCAAAGAACCGGGAAATTTCGTCTTCAAAAGAAATCCGGAATTCAGCCTGCAACTTTATAAACATTTTAATTTATTGCAGGCAGACGATATGAACAGGGATTCGTATTTCGAATTAATCCTCACGGACACGCGGGAAGGAAGTTTTAGGATATTAGAGAGACCAAAATGGATTCCGAAGGTGACCGTTACCGGGATTAGTTCGTATCGGGTTGATCTTGAGTGGACGCCTTTACCGGATGAATACGGAACCATTGAATATTACAAGATTTTTCGAAGCCGGACTCCCGAAGTTTCGACAGATTCCTATATCCGCTTCAGCAACGACCCGTTTTTTACGGATGATGAAGTCTCTCCGTTTGAAGATTTCTGGTATCAGGTGCAGGCGGTGTACAGCGGAGGATTGGAATCGGAATTATCGGATCCGGTTCCGGTTTCCACATATTTTGAATTAAACGGCAACGTCACCGGAGTGATTGCCGATACAACGCTTCCTTACTGGGCTAAAAGCAATATTTTTGTTCCTGTGCCGGATTCGCTGAAACTAATTAACGGCGTTGAAATCGGTTTTAATGCAGGCGCCGGTTTACATGTTTACGGAAAATTTCAGGTTCAGGGCATCGATGATAACCGCATGGTGAACTTTTACGCCGTACATAAAAATGAAGGCGATAGTCTGTGGGACGGGATTTATTTTTATCAGGGAACCGACACAATTTTCATGCAATGGTTTGATATTTATGAAGCAAAGACCGCTCTTCAAACCAAAGGACGACCGTTTAAAATACGTTTGGGCGGTTTGACGCGCTCTTACAACGGAATTGTTTGCGAAAATACAGATTATTGGGCTGAAAATGTTATTATCGATTCCACAATGACGGGTATTCTGGCAGGCGATAACACCAACGGTTATCTGAAAAATATTAATATCCTTCGCACGGCGGAAAATAGTATCGCGGCTAAGGGGCTGGCAAACGTGTGGATAAAAAACGCCATTATCTGGGGGAACGAAGGACCCGTTACCGCCTCGGATTCCGCTAAAATCCGGATCATGTATTCAACGGTTGATAGCATCGGCTCGAATGTTTTTACCGAATATGTGTCCGAACTGCCTCCGGTGTTCGATCCTTCGGACGCAGATATGAGCTTTAAAATTGATGTCTCTTCGCCCACAATCGACGCCGGCGATCCGAACGACGATTTTAGTCAGGAGCCGGAACCCAACGGCGGCAGGATTAATCAGGGGGTGTTGGGCGGAACCCCCATGGCGACGCCGAGCCTTCAGCCCAGAATTAACCTTTATGCGGTTAAATCGCCCCTGCGCGCTCATCCCGATAAAGTTGACTCGACATTGATCTTTGTGAAAAACTGGGGATTTGTTGATTTAAACGTTCAAAGCATCGGATTAAAAAATTCAACGGAACAAGGACCCTTTAAATTGGGACCCTTCACTAAAAATATTATTCCTCCGGCTGACAGCGTTTCGGTTAAAATCTATTTTACTCCCCAAAAACGGGCTCAATTTAAAGACACATTAATCGTCAAGTGCAACGATCCGCATCTGCCGGGCGGAATTACGGAGATGCCTGTTTTCGGACTGGGGTTAAATTCAAAACCAAAGCTGATGAATTCGCCCCCAACCGTGGCTTTTGTCGATAGCCTGTACAAATTTAAACCCGTGGTTTTTGATTTTGACGGCGACTCCGTGGCGATTACCCCGACCAAAAAACCAGCCTGGCTGACTTGGACCGATTCGCTTACCTTAACCGGAATTCCGGCGCTCAGCGATACGGGCAAGCACGAAGTGGTTTTAAACTTAAATGATCTCCACGGCGGAGTTGACAGCGTTCGGTATTTTATTGATGTGTTGGATCTTGAAGTTCCCATAGTCATTACGCCTGTCATAAAAGTTTTTCCGGTCGGCGGACAAATCAGCAGACAGGCTGCCATGAAATTCGTGATCAGCGTATCCGATTCCAGCGAGCAGAGCGTTAAAGTGGCTACGAGCACCTATCGCTTTTTTTACACCCTCAAAAGAGTAGGCGAAGAAAAACCCTTTATTGCCGCGGATACAAGCGGAATTAAGGAAATTGTTTTTTATCCTTTAAAAGACGGCGATTATATCTTTGGTCTCCGTGCTTTTAAAACAATCCCCAGAGATCGGGTCGTTCAAGCCACGTCATTTACTCCCTTTGTAATCAGAGCCTCAAAAGGCAGCATAAATCGTTTTCGCTGGTCGATGATTTCGTTTCCGAGACCGAAGGTGTTTTCGTGGTCGCAATTAAACTATTCCGATTCGGCAGCCGTTCTTTTCCGCTGGGAGCCGTCGGAGAAAAAATACAGATCGGTGAAACGGGAAGAAATTTTACCCGGCTGGGCTTTCTGGATTTTGCCTTTGATCGATCTGCAGCTGGATCTTAACAATGTGCCGCTGGATACGTCGAATGTCGAAACGGAAACCCCGCAAACAATACCCGTTAAACCCGGCTGGAACCAAATCGGATTATCTTTACCCTATTACCAATACTGGATGGATTTTAAAGTAAAGAAATCGGATGATCAGGAAATCCTTACCGTTCAACAGGCAATCGACGATTCACTTTTAATGCCGGCGGTGTATTGGTTCGAACAAACTATCGCCTATCAGGGTTATCACGTGCAGGAAGTGGATTCCGGCGCCTTTGCCGTGCCCTGGCGCGGATACTGGTTATACAGCCGCGGCGATTTGACGTTGATTCCTCCGGGAACGCCCGCGTTTCCGTTTATCGAAGCGAATCAGATTCTGAAAAAATCCAAAACCGCCGAAAAAAGGGAAAAGCAGAATGTCTGGGCGTATAATCTTACGGTAAAAAGCGGAAGTTTCGGAGACGATTTTAATGTGATCGGACTTACCAAAGGAAAGCCTTCCGAATTGTTGGAGCCGCCCTACTTTAACGAATACTGCGCCTTAAGCATTAATAAGCAGGATCTGCAATTGTGCAAGCTGGTCAAAACATTCCCCAGAGACGTCAATCAGGTTACCTCCTGGAATATAACGGTCAAAACTTCTTTTCCCGGGAAAAACCATGTTTTAAAATGGGAAGCGGTCGGTTCGAATGACGAGCAATTGTATGTCTATTTGATAGATCTGGCGCATGAAAAGGTGATTAATATGAACGATATTTCCGAGTATTCGTTTACACCGGACGGACCCGATTATCAGTTCAGAGTTTATGCCAGCAGGGATAATAATTTTAAACCTTCGATCATTCCTTTGCAATTCAAACTGTCACAGAATTTCCCGAATCCGTTTAATCCGAGTACGACAATCAAAATCGGTATTCCCGAAACCGGCGCTCAAAACAAAATCGTGCTGAAAATTTATGACGTGCTGGGCAAAGAAATAAAATCGCTATTCGAAGGCAATCTGCCGCCCGGCTATCATCAATTTGAATGGGACGGCACAAATCAGACGGGCAATGCCGTGGCTTCCGGAATTTACTTTTATCAGCTTCAAGCCGGAAAAACCTCGATCATGCGCAAAATGATCTTATTGAGATAGCCGCTAAATTTATGACGGTTTTGTGTTTAAAACGACTATTCCGTTTCCGCGACCTTCGTTGAGCTCCAAATTTCGAATTGCGGTATTTTTTAAATAAAGCACTTTTTTAGTAGAATATTTAAATCATTTCCCCGTATTCCCCTCGTTTTATTCCGATATTATTGATCAGGATTAAAAAAATTTTACAAAGGTCAATTTTTTCTTAAATTAGTACAGTTAACTAACTAGGGAGTGGAATGGGAAGATTGAGGGTTTTCAAGGAGAGAGATATTCCCGAACTTGTTTCTTTGTGTAATAACCACATGGAATTTGACCGATTATCCGAAACTCTTTTCAGAGAAAAAGTTCTGGAAGATCCTGCTTACAACCCCGAGCTCGTATTAGTCTATGAAAACGACAACAGAATAACGGGCTTTATTGACGGGGTTGCAAGGGAAATTCACGGGGAAAAAATCGGTTATGTTAAGCTGATGGTGGTTGACCGAAATTTCAGGCGAAAAGGCATCGGAACAAAATTGTATAAAACGCTCGAGGAAAGATTAAGAGCTCTGGGCATGCGGAAGATGAGAATTTATGACGTTCCGTTTAATTATTTCATGCCCGGCATCGATCCGCGTTACACGCCGGCTCTCGCTTTTTTTGAAGTGCACGGATTTAAGCGCTTTGCCGATACTGCAAATATGGTCGTTGATCTTGAAAATCAGGTTTTCGATACTTCGGAAGAAGAAAAAGATTTTTATGTTAAAGGAATTGAAATCCGCCGGGCTGATTACGACGACCGCGATGAACTAATGGATTTTATTGAAGAATATTTTACTCTCTGGCGCTACGAAGTGTTAAGGGCTTATAATTCGATTCCCGTGAGCATCCACATTGCTTTGCACGAAGGAAAAATAAAGGCTTTTTCCGCGCATAATGTCAATAATCTCGGTACGGGTTGGTTCGGTCCGATGGGTACCCATCCCGATCTTCAGGGTAAGGGAATCGGCAGCGTTCTGTTGAAACGTTGTCTGCAGGATATGAAAGAGTGGGGATTAAAAAAATCGATCATTCCCTGGGTCGGTCCCATTCGGTTTTATTCCCGTTACGCAAATGCCGTTGTTGAACGCGTCTTCTGGCGATACGAAAAAATTCTTTAATATCCGACCTTATTGTAAAATTTTTTATCGGTTTTGATTCGGGAAAAACGCTCTCTCCGTAATGTTTGGCTTACTTTATTTTGCCGATAGTTTTTGACTTTCGGGCAATTATCCCGATTGTTTGATCTTTTTCCGGTAATGATCCCGAAAAGCACAACGATCAATTTTATCGTCTTATTCTTTTAAGTTTCTGAAAAATTCCGTAAACTGGCATTCCTTTCAGGCGGGAAAAGGAGGGAATCTTCGTGTTCTCGGTTCCCTGTTTCCGGCGTTGAATTTTGTACTTAATAATAATAAAAATTAGAAAGTTATATTTAAATTTAGTATATTAGCAGCCAATTTTTAAAGTAAGGAATCGATAGTTCATCCTATGGCGAGAATGAAAGTCGGTCTTATTCTGGGTGGAGGTGGCGCTCGCGGTCTTGCCCATATTGGCGTGATAAAACGACTGTTGCATTACGGTATTCCGATTGATGTAATCACAGGAGCCAGTATGGGAGCAATTGTTGGTGCGGCTTATGCATTAAATTCAGATATCCTCAAAGTAGAACAGGTATTTCGCGATTTTATCAACAGCGATAAATTCAGATCATTACGCGGCGAATCGGTTGATTTGAGCAATGTGGATGAACCCGAAAATTTTATAAGGTTTATCAGTAATATCGTAAAACGAAGAATTATCATCAACCTTGCCGTGAACCGAAAAAGTTTGATTGCGGCTGAGCGGCTCGAATTTGCGTTGAAACATCTTGTCCCTCAGGGACATATTGAAAACGCCGCAATCCCTTTCGGATGTTCGGCGCTTGATTTGATTAGCGGCAAAGAAATTGTATTCACCAAAGGAAATATTCACAAGGCGATTAAAGCCAGTTCCTCCATCCCCGGTTTTCTGCCTCCTGTTGATTACAACCGCAGACAACTGGTCGATGGCGCCGTAATCGATAATTTCCCGATCAGAACCGCAAAAGAATTAGGAGCCGATTTTTTGATCGTTTGCGATGTCTCTTCGCAAATTGAACCTGTCCGCCAACTTGATAATGTAATTGATATCTTTATTCGTTCTTACAGAGCGGCGGTGCATCGGCTGAATAATTTGCTTTTAACGGAAGCGAATTTTGTGCTTGTGCCCGAAATCGGCGACGTGAATTGGACGCAATTTGAGGATATTGACTTTTTAATTAAAAAGGGTGAGGAGATCGTCGATAAAAACATTATTCGGCTTAAAGGAGTTATGAAGCAACATAATCGCTTTTCGGAACGTATCAAACGATGGACTGTCAGGAAATTTCAGAAAGTATGAAACGCGCAATCATTATAATAATTGACGGGGTGGGTATCGGAGAATTACCCGACGCCGGGGCGTATGGCGACGAAGGAAGCAACACCCTCGGAAATCTGGCAAAATATTTAGGCGGACTCGACCTCCCGAATCTTGAGAAGTTGGGACTGGGGAAAATAGCGCCCGTAAAGGGATTGTCCGATAAAGTTGAAGCGCAGGCAAACTACGGGAAAATGGCTGAAATATCTCCGGGCAAAGATTCTACCACGGGACATTGGGAGATCGCCGGATTAATTTTGGATCGTCCGTTTCCCACATATCCAAACGGATTCCCGGAAGAGATTATTAAGGAATTTACCGCAAGAACCGGCTACGAGGTAATCGGAAACAAACCCGCGTCCGGAACGGAAATCATTAAAGAACTCGGCGAAGAACATCTTAAAACCGGCAAGCTGATTGTTTATACTTCGGCGGATTCCGTTTTTCAGATCGCCGCGCACGAAGCTGTTGTTCCGTTGGGAAAATTATACGAAATTTGCAAAATCGCCCGCGAAATGCTTACGGGTAAACATGCAGTGGCGCGTGTTATTGCCCGACCTTTTACCGGAGATCGCGCCGAAAATTTTGTGAGAACGCCGTATCGAAAGGATTTTTCCCTTGAACCGGTCGGCGCCATTCTGCATCAGATTCTTGCCGAAAACAACCTGCCTACGGTAGCTATCGGAAAAATCAAAGACCTGTATGCGAATAAGGGAATCCAGAAAAGTGTCGGCGCAAAAACTAATGCGGAAGTTATGGCTGCTATTACAAGGGAACTGAATGAGACGCAGAGTGGTTTAATAATGGCAAATTTGGTGGATTTCGATATGCTTTGGGGTCACAGAAATGATCCCGAAGGATTTTATGAGGGCTTAAAAGCGTTTGATAAATGGTTGCCGGAATTAATTGCTGCCTTAAAGTCCGAAGATGTGGTGATTATTACCGCCGATCATGGAAATGATCCGACTACACCGAGCACAGATCATTCAAGAGAATATGTTCCCCTGCTGGTATTCGGTCATCGGTTTAAAAAGGATGTTAATTTAGGCGTTCGGAAAACTTTTGCCGATATTCAGGCTACTTTAGCGGAATTTTTCGGAGTTCCGGGAACAGGCGTCGGAACGAGTTTTTTGTCCCAAATTAAAAAGTAGTAAATCAAATATATGATAAACAATTGGGATTAAATCCCGGTAAAAAATTATGCGGGTTTGGAAAAGTGTTAAAAATAAAATCGTCGAGAGTCTTCAGGTTGCCAATAAAAAATCGGTTCGATATACGCAGATCGGTCGGATTAAAATTGACGCGCTTAGCGTGAAAAAAGAAATCGAGGAAAAGTTTCTTGAGTTGGGCGGCAAAGTCTATGAAAAAATAACCAAGAAAAAGGAAACCGATTTAAAAGGAGATTTGACCATTCAGCATATTATCGAACAAATCAAAGAGCTGGAAGCGCAACTGTCCGAATATGACAGCGAATTGAAACGAATCAAAGATGAGAATGGGATCGAATTGGATTAATGAATTTTTTAAAAGAAAACTTTAGCTTGAAAAACAGGTAAACCTAAAAAGTGGGGTAGGTTAAGTGAGCGATTTTTTCATAAGTAAAAATCAATCTTTGGAGAATTATCTGCGGGAAATCGGCGAGGTTCCCCTCTTAACGCCGGATGAGGAGATTGAACTCGCCAAACGAATCAAACAAAATGATCAAAGGGCTTTAAAACGGCTGGTAAGCGCGAACCTGCGGTTTGTGGTCAGCGTGGCAAAGTCATATCAAAATTACGGTTTGTCTCTGGAAGACCTTATTAATGAGGGAAACCTCGGTTTAATGAAAGCCGCGTATCGTTTTGATGAAACGCGCGGATTTAAGTTTATCTCGTATGCCGTCTGGTGGATCAAGCAATCCATTCTGCAGGCAATAGCCGAACAATCGCGCCTTGTCCGTTTACCGTTGAATCGTGTGGGCACTCTGACGAAGATCGGCAAAGTTTACAGCCAGTTAGAACAGGAATATGAACGCGAACCGACTCCCGAAGAGATCGCCGACGTTCTGGAGGTGGATTCGGGCGACATCACCGATACCATAAAAATGGCGACGCGTTCGGTTTCGATGGATTCTCCTTTACAAAAAAACAGCGACAGCCGCCTGATCGACATTATTCAGAATCAGCAGGATCCCGAGCCGGATGCCGAGGTTATGGGCGAATCTTTAAAAGAAGAAGTCAACCATATTTTATCCACATTGACTGCGCGCGAAGCAAAAATACTAAAACTTTATTTCGGATTGGACGGTGAAAAGCCCCACACGCTCGAAGAAATCGGCGTTAAATTCAAATTGACCCGCGAACGCGTGCGTCAAATTAAGGAAAAAGCCCTGCGAAGATTGCGTCACAGCTCCAGAAGTAAGGTTTTGAGGTACTATCTCGGATAATTTTAGGGTAACTTTAAATTTTTTATGAAATAAAATGAAACTCTGCTTGATAGCAGAGTTTTTTTTTTATATATTTTGATAGAAGTCACAGTGAATACACAAAAGGATTTAATCATAAATTTTCAGGGGCTAAGGGTATGAAGGATGAATCTCGCCTAATTTTCGTCTCCCGAGATCACCGAACCGTCAAAGAAGTAAAAATATCCCGTTGGAAAATTTTTACCTATTTAACAGTTTTTCTTGTTGTGTTTTTGATTATAGGAAAAATCGGACTCGATATGATTATCGATTGGAGTCTCAATTCCGAGATGAAGCGTCTGGCGCGGACGAATCTGGTTTTGCAAAATCGTTTGGTGGAGATGAGTAAGAAAATCAAAATCTTAAATGAGCAAATTGAAAAGATTGCTTCCACTGACGATCAACTGCGAACGGTGTTAGGTTTGCCGAAGTTGAACGAAGATATTCGTAAAGTCGGTATCGGTGGTTCGGATTATAATTATGAATTTCTCGATCAGGTAAGCGGCTTTGAAGCCAAGGTGGACCTTTCCGAACAACTGAAAAAAATTAATCAGATTGAGAGGGAAGTTAAGTTAGAAATCGAAAGTTACCAAAGCCTGTTGAACACATTTTACAAAAAGCAGGATTCGGTTAAATATCTTCCCGCATTAAGACCCGTACTTAAAGGCGTTATTTCAAGCGGTTTCGGTTTGCGTTACCACCCCATTTACAAAGTTATGCGCCACCATGAAGGCGTTGATATAAGCGCTCCCCGCGGAACTCCGGTTTACGCTTCCGCCGACGGCGTTGTGAGGTTTGCAGGTATAAACGGCGGTTACGGTAAAATGATTATGCTTGACCACAACTATGGCTTTGAAACGCGCTACGGACATTTAAATAAGATTGTGGTAAGGCGGGGGCAAAGAATAAAACGCGGTGAAAAAATCGGAGAAGTGGGCAACACAGGTTTGAGTACGGCTCCGCATTTGCACTACGAGGTACTTTACAAGGGGAGAAATCTGGACCCGGCGCTTTACTTTTTTAACGATCAGATTCTTAACCGGAAAATTGTCTCGCTCGCCAATTAATGATCCACCGGAACAACGTGTGGGTCTTTTATGATTAGACTTGTAATCTTTACTGTTTTTTTAGCATTGTGTTTAACGCCTCTGCGTTTGCCCGGCGGAGAAACCGATATCACGCTCCTTTTCACCGGCGACGTCACTTTTGCCAATCACTTCTTAAATCACGTCAAAAAAAAATATGATTTCCCCTTCGCTTTAATACCCTGGTTCAAACAAGCCGATATATCCGTAATTAATCTTGAAGATCCGCTTACAAACGCTACCGAGCCCGCAGAAAAACCGTATGTTTTTAAAGCGCCTCCTTATTATATTGAAATACTGAAGAGAGGCGGAGTGGATTTGGTGAGTCTTGCCAATAATCATATTTACGACTACGGAGAAGCGGGTTTACTGGAAACAATTGAATTGCTTGAGCATGCCGGGATTAAATATATCGGCGCGGGAAGAAATATCAAACAAGCCAGAAAACCGGCGGTATTCGACATCTCGGGCGTCAAATTCGGGTTTTTAGCCTATTACGGATTAAAGGCGCACAGCGAAAGCCATCCCGCAACGGAAACGCAGGCGGGAACGGCGCTGCGAAAGTTGAAGTACATCCGGGAAGACGTAAAAAAATTGCGTAAAAAAGTTGATTTTGTTACGGTGGTTTTTCATTGGGGACTGGAAAAAGAAAACTACCCGCAGGACGATCAGATTCGTTTTGCCCATCGGGTAATAGATTACGGCGCAGACCTGATTGTCGGGCATCATCCGCATGTTTTACAGGGAGTCGAAAAATACAAACAGGGAATTATTGTCTATTCGCTGGGCAATTTTATTTTCGGCGGACATTCGAGAACATATTACCAAACCGTGGTTCTGAAAGTAAATGTTCCGCCCGAGCATCCGGATAGATGGAATATCGAATTTATTCCGATCGAGGTGAATCACTGGCAGCCGCGCGTAGCGAATTCTGCGGAGGCTGACAGCATTCTGAATCGTATTAAAAAATATTCCGATGTGTTTGAACATACGCCTTTTGATTAATTCATCAAAATTCCTATATTAAACTTGAAATGATTGGTTTATGGTGTTAAACTTGCATTTTTTAAAAATAGTAAGGAGTAATCGTGTCGGTTTCCGTTAAAGATGTGGAATACATTGCCGGGTTGGCAAAGTTGCGCTTAAAAGAGGAAGAGCTGCCCAAATTAACAGAACAGCTTAACAAAATTTTGAACTATGTTGAACATCTGAATGAGCTGGACACAACCGAAGTTGAGCCGTTGGCTCATCCCCTTGAAATGAAAAATGTGTTCCGTCCGGATGAACTCAAAACTTCGCTTTCGCGGGAAAAGGCTCTTGCCAACGCGCCTCAAAGAACGGACGAATATTTTACGGTACCCAAGGTAGTTCGTAGATGAACGTTATCTGCGTTATACCGGCAAGATACGGCTCCACGCGCTTCCCCGGTAAACCATTGACCCTGATCGGGCAGAAGCCGATGATACGTTGGGTGTATGAACGGGCGGTAACCGCAGCAAAGATAGACCGTGTGCTGGTTGCCACGGATGACGAGCGCATTGCTTCGGCGGTTCGCTCTTTTGGCGGAGAAGCGGTGTTAACGCCGTCGGAATTGCCGTCAGGGACGGATCGGGTAGCCGCGGCTGTAAAAGACGAAAACGCGGACGTTGTCATTAATCTTCAGGGAGACGAACCTTTCGTCAAAGCAGATCTGCTCGACGCTCTTGTGCAGGTGTTTGAAGATCATCCCGAAGTTCAGATTGCCACGCCGATAAAGCGAATCGAATCGGATCACGATCTGTTCGATCCCAATTTGGTGCGCGTTGTTAAAGATAAAAACGGCTGGGCGTTGTTTTTTACCAGAGCCACAATCCCTTATTTGAGAGATATCGAAGATAGGGCGAAATGGCTGAATAATTTTCCTTTTTTTAAGCATGTGGGTATTTACGCCTATCGCAAGGATTTTTTAATGAAAATGACGCATTGGTCGCAAAGTTCGCTGGAAAAAGCCGAAAAGCTGGAACAATTGCGCGTTCTGGAAAACGGCGGCAAAATTTTTACCATCGAAACCGATTACGAATCGGTTAGCGTCGATACGCCGGAAGATCTGAAAAAAGTGAATAAAATTATTGAAAAAGAAGAGTAGGGAAAGTATGAAAAAACGTAAATATATTTTTCTCACCGGAGGCGTTGTTTCTTCTTTGGGCAAAGGAATTGCCTGTTCTTCGCTTGGCTTTTTGTTAAAATCCCGCGGATACAAAGTTACTATTTTAAAACTGGACCCCTATATCAATGTTGATCCCGGCACTATGAGCCCTTATCAGCACGGGGAAGTTTATGTGACGGACGACGGCGCGGAGACCGATCTTGATTTGGGACATTATGAACGGTTTCTGGATATTAGTATGACAAGGGATAACAATACCACGGCGGGTCAGATTTATTACGAAGTAATTCAAAAAGAAAGACGGGGCGATTATCTGGGAGCAACGGTTCAGGTAATCCCGCACATCACCGATGCCATTAACGAGAAAATTCTCAGCGTCGGTAAAAAGACCAATGTGGATATCGTGATTGTTGAAATCGGCGGAACAGTGGGCGATATTGAAAGTCAGCCGTTTCTGGAAGCCATTCGTCAATTTCGGTTAAAACTTCCCGCCGACGATACGCTGGTGGTTCATCTTACGCTTGTTCCCTACATTGCGGGCGCCAACGAATTAAAGACCAAGCCCACACAGCATTCGGTTATGCGCCTGCGTGAAATCGGTCTGCAGCCCGATATGCTTCTCTGTCGAACCGATCGTCCGCTTCCCGATAATGTAAAACAGAAAATCGGCTTGTTTTGTAATGTATCGGCTAATGAGGTTATTGACGCTTTGGATGTTTCATTAATTTATGAAGTGCCGCTGCAATACGCCAAAGTTAAATTCGATGAGCTGATTCTAAATAAGTTGCGGTTGGAAAAAAGGAAATTGAACATTGAGGAATGGCGCAACAAAGTGGAACGGTATCAGAAGGTCGATCGCACCATTACAATTGCCGTTTGCGGGAAATATGTGGAGCTGCACGACGCTTACAAAAGCATCATGGCAGCCTTTGAGCATGCCGGAATGGAAAACGACGTCAGGGTTAAATTAAAATGGATAAATACCGAAGAAATTACCGAAAAAAATGTCGCCCAGGAACTTTCTGATGTAAGCGGAATACTGGTGCCGGGAGGTTTCGGAGAACGGGGAATAGAAGGAAAACTTTTTGCGATTCGTTATGCCCGGGAAAATAAGATTCCGTTTTTCGGAATTTGTCTGGGCTTACAATGCGCGGTTATTGAATATACCCGGAATGTTCTTGGAAAAAAGGATGCCAACAGCACGGAATTTGATCCGAACACCACAAATCCCGTGATTCATTTAATGGAGACCCAAAAATCGGTCAAGAGAATGGGCGGCACAATGCGTCTCGGAAGTTATCCCTGTAAACTTCGGACAGGCACAAAGGCGCACAAGGCTTACGGCAAACTCGAAATAGCGGAAAGACACCGGCATCGTTACGAGTTTAATAACAGCTATCGTCTTGAATTGGAAGAGGCGGGAATGATTATCAGCGGTTTATCGCCGGACGGCGATCTTGTTGAAATGATCGAGCTGGAAGATCATCCCTGGTTTGTGGGGTGTCAGTTCCATCCCGAATTAAAGTCCCGCGTCGCCCGCGCGCACCCTTTGTTTCGTGATTTTGTAGCGGCTTCGCTCGAATACGGAAAATAATTAAAGTCGGTGGGACAAGTGACGAAAATTTTTAAGTGTCCCGACCTCTTCTGTCTTTGGGTCGGAGGGGTTAATATTTTAAATCATTTCATGAAAAACAGGCAAACTCATGAAACAATCGGGTTTACTGCCGGAGCAAGTCGTTTTATACAGATCAAAAAATCGATATCAAGAAGAACTTAAACGCCTGCTCGAAAAGTGGCAGATAGGATTTTTTGAAGCCGCCTTCCTCGCCGAATTTGAAGACCTTTCTTTTATTGAAAAATCGCCCTGCGCTCTGGCAATTATTGATGATGATTTAAGGGGAATTGAATTCTTGAGATCCGTGATGCATTATCACACATGGACTCAGAGAATTATGCTGTCCGAAACCGTAAATATTGATGTTTACGAACAGGCAATCAACCGGGCGCACGTAAATTATCTGCTGAGACTTCCCATTAAAGAGCACTATCTAAAAACCTATTTAATAAAGGCAAATCGCAGATTCCAGAATATAATAAGACCGTTGAATAAACTGGACGCTTTGACAACCGTTACCACCGATCTTTTGGAAGCAAACGAACGCTACCGACTGGAAGCCATAACCGATCCGTTGACGCAACTATTAAACCGCCGCTCCATGAACGCCATGCTCGAAAACCTCTGGCTTCAATATTTAAGAGCGAGCATCAATTTTTCGTTTGCCATTCTGGATATAGATCTTTTTAAAAAGGTTAACGATACTTACGGTCACGAAGTGGGAGATCAGGTGCTGCGGGAGCTGTCGAGCTTAATTCTCCGTAATCTTCGAAAAGGACAGGATTACGCTTTCCGTTACGGAGGCGAGGAATTTGCGTTGATTTCCGTAAACATTCCTCAATTAAAAATGTACCACTTTATAAAACGATTATTAGAGCTAACCAGAGATATGGTAGTTACCGTTAAAGATCATAAAATCAAAATTACATTCAGCGCCGGAATTTCGGACGCCAAAAGCGTTCACTCTCCGCAGGAATTGATCAACAAGGCGGATCAGGCGCTTTATCAGGCAAAAAATTTGGGCAGGAATCGGATTGTCGTCTTGCAGAAATAAAAAATTCACCTCCGCTTTTAACTTTCCCGTGTTGAATAAATCAAAAAATCAAAGTATCTTGTAATAAAGAGTTCAATCAGAGATCAGACTAATGGCGACATTATGGGATGTTTTTGATTCCTTATTGCACGAAGCAAAGCAGGATTTTTTAAATTACAATTTTGACAAAGCAATAGAGAAGTGGCGCTCATATTATCAGATTACCGCTAAAGTGGAATACGGACAGATCATTAAAGAAATCGAACGCTTGTGGAGAGAAATCAATTATCAAAATATTAACGATCTTCCTTCTCTTTACCAATGCTTCAAAAAACTGAGACACCGGTTTCTGGAGCAACAAATTCATAAATACACATACAATCTTTATTGCGAACTTCTGAAGAAAATTTACTTGTTAAATTTTGCTTCGGAACCCGCGGATTCAAACGAACTGGAACACGGAATATTTCAATATTTAAACGGTGAGCATTCAACCGCGATTCAATTACTCGAACGCCGCTTAAAATCCGATCTGGAGAGCGTTGAAGCCAGAATTTTTCTGGGACATATTTATCTTGAGAAGGGTGAGCAACGAAAAGCCGTCGCCTTTTTAACCCAAAACATGTTTCTTGCAGCCGATCAGTTATATGAAGATGATTTGTACCTTCCTCAATTCAAATTGCTTTTCGGACGTTTGTTTTCGCAATTGGGACGTCGTAATTCGGCTGCCTGGCTTTTAACTTTTGAAGCGTGGTTTCGTAATTATCTGATATTTGAATCCGACGAACGTTTTTACAAGTTAATGGTTCAAAAAGAGCAAAACGAGCGCATTATTCGGGTGAAATATAATGCGGTGGAACGCTATCGACATTTTACCCGCTGTCTTTTTGTCGTGGAATATTCCCGCCATTTTATCAAGAGCAACAAGGGCGTGATTGCCGATCAGGAGCAGCACATGGAACAACTGGATCCGGTTCTTTTCGAACGCTATCGCCGCAAACGCAAAGCAATAAAAATGTAAGCCGGGCTTTTTGATTTTGATTTTTGATTTGCCAACGGCGCCCTCGCCGGAGCGGAATCCCGAATCTGTAATCGTCAATTAATAAAAACCGATTTTCCGTTCATGCCGGAATCATTTATTTTCACTATTATCCATTAGTTCATTTGACCTGTACTCAAAAAAAAATACGGCAATCGGAATTGAAAAAGGAAGCAAATTCTCTGATTAAAGTACTAAAAATCAAGAAACCTCAGCCTAATCGGCGCCATCTGTGAAATCAAATTAATCTGTGGTCAGGAATCAGCTTGATCTGAGGCAGATAATAACCACCAGGCACACCATGAAGTCACAAAGTGCACGGATAATAATAAAATAAATGAAATTGAAAGGAAACAAATTTCCTTATTTAAACGCTAAAAATCAAAAAACCTCAATTTAATCAGCGCCATCAGTGTTATCTGCGGTAATCTGCGGTCCGGAATCAGCGTAATCAGATTAATCTGTGGTCTAATCTGCGGTCAAAAAATCAAAAAGAAAAACCTCTGCGTACTTAGCGCCTCCGCGTAAAGAATAACCACAAGAGAAACAAAAAACATTTGAAGCATTTGTCAATTCTTGCTAAACTTGAATCTTTTATTTAAACAGAGGGAGTCGCATGACCAAAAAGGCAATATTATTCGATTTTGACGGCGTTGTTGTAAAAAGCATGGAACAACATTTTGAAGCCTGGCGCAGGGCTTTTGCCGAAAAAGGTATTGAAATGAAAGCCGAAGAGTTCTTTATTCTTGAAGGTCAGGGAATCAGAACGATTGCTCTGCAAGTAGGGAAAAATCACGGTCTTGATGAAACGACCGTCAACGAAGTAATGGAGCGTAAGGTCAATTATTATAATCAATTTATGACTCTTGAATTCTATGAGCATTTTCATGAAATGATCGAACATTTGTTTAAAAACAAAATACCCATGGCAATTGTTACCGGAGGAAACAGCGACCGGGTGCGCGGAGTCATCAGGGAGCATTTTAACCACTATTTTTCGGCAATTGTCACAATTGAAGATGTGGAGCGCGGCAAGCCGTTCCCCGATCCTTTTCTGAAGGCAGCCAAATTGCTTGACGTTGAGCCGGAATCGTGCGTTGTGGTCGAAAATGCGCCAATGGGCATCACGGCTGCAAAAAGGGCGGGAATGACGGTAATCGCGGTTACAACCACTCTTACCCCGCACCACCTGAAAGAAGCGGATTTTATTGCGCGCGATTTTTTTGAGGTGGAGAATATTCTGCAAAAACTGTTTAACATTAAATGATTTTAGCTAAATCGGCGGTCCGTTCCGCTTATCACAACTAAAAACTTCACTGTCGAAGCCGTAAAAACTATCGGTCAAGCCGTACATTTATCGCCTGATCGCCCTTCATGCTTGTACGGATATCAAATTTAACGCGATCGCCTTCACGAAGTCCTCCGGATTTTAAGGAAGGGTGGATGTCGCTGATATTAACAAAAACGTCTTCATCATCGTCGGTTGTGATAAACCCGAATCCCCGTTCGGCATCCCACGATTTTACCGTACCTTTAACCATAAAAATTCTCCTTTATTTTTACTTTGATTTTAATTTTCGTACGATAAATTTTTTTATTTTCGCCGTTTTTCCCTCAGCGGAGAAGGAACGGCAATTTACGTTTTTAATAGTAATGCGCTCTCTCGCTCAATCGAAACATTAAAATGATCGATTCGGCGCAACCATTTTTGTTTAATAAGGCGTAAAGCGATCGTTTAAAGATAAGCTGTCTCCGTATTGTGATAAGAACAGTTCTAATTTCTGCCAGTGTCGCTCTTTTTTATCGGGAGGTAATTTTTTCATAAGGTCCAGACACAATTTGAATTCTCCGTTCAGATAGGCAAAATAGGCTTTTTTTATTGAATCGGACATGGAACGAAGAGTCACCTCCCGCAGAGAATAATCCATCATCTTCCGACCGTCATCATATTTTCCTCTGCGGGCTAAATAGAATGCCAATTTTTGGTACAACTCGCGTTTGAGCTCGTATTCGTCCGTCCACTTTTCCAGAGCTTTATTGGCTTCAATAAACCAGAGAGAATCCAGTTTGAGGGCTTCGAGAATTAAGGCTTTTCGATAGTGCAGGTCGAATAAATAGTACTTTTGTTTGTTTTTAAGAGCATCGGCTAAAAGAGAATCCAGTTTTTGCAGAGAGTCGTTTGCCTGTGCAAATTTTTCTGCGGCAATCAATGAATCAATCGGATCCAGACGGCTGAACTTTTCGATTTTTATCAGGCGGTATTGTAAACGACGGTATTGGAGGGTGTCATCGTATTCTTTTTGTAATTCTTTATGGATTAAAGAAGCTGCCGTGTGGTATTGTTTTTGAGCGATGAGGCGGTCGATTTTCTCCATGTCGGGGGATTGCCCGCAGGAAAAAAACAAGAGCGCCAAACCCGGCAGAATAATGAAATCTGAAAATTTCATGGTTTATCCAATCCATAATGATTAAGATTTTGCTATCGGAAATTTAGACACAAACGGCGGAAAAAACCAGAATTTTAGCCCAGAAATAAAAAAACAGACGGAATCAATAAAATAAAGGCAACAATGCGGTCAAATTTTTGTTCGTTTACTTTTAAATGAAAATGCGCTCCTGTCCAAATTGCAAGCAGCGTTACCGTAATCAATAATAAAAGTTTAGGCGTTGACAATTGAGGTCCGGCGCCTAACGAATGGTAAAGGAAAAGACGCCAGGCGGCGCCGAAAGCAAAAATAGCGATCAATTGCGCGCGAAAATAGGACTTCGGAAAGGAGAGTTTAAAATAAATCACCAGCAGCGGTCCGCTAATGCCCACCAGTCCGCCGCCAAAACCTGCGAAAAAAGAGAGAACGGTTTGCAAAAGCAGGCTCTTGCCGATTTTTAAGAATTTATGCTGGCGGAAGCTGTTTATTAAAATCAGTATAATAAAAAAGATCAGTGCAAAAGCTAAAATTTTCTTTAGAATCATTACCGGCAGCAAAGTCATCAGACGTGCGCCGAGGTAAGCGCCGGGGAAAAAAAGAGCAAGTACGGGAAGGACCAGTTTCCAATCGACCTGACGATAAACCGAGCGCAGCAACAGAAATCCCGCGATTAAATCGAAGAAGGTTGCCAGAAAGATGGCGCCGGGCGGGTTGTAAAGAATACTCAATGTGGGGATTAGAATTAATGCCGGACCAAAGCCGGTAAAGCCTTTAACAAAATAAGCCACAAAAACAAGGGCAACGGTTATCAGAAAAGGGTACAAATCCATTTTACAAAAAAATCAAGGCGGCGGAAATGGGTTAATGGATATCGATAACTAATTTTCCGTCCAGCATCAAAGGCTTTTCGTCGATGTAAATGGAAGGTTTTGTGATCACACAGTCGATATGAATACCCACATCAAATGTTCCGCCCATGCTGATATTATTTCCAAACGCCACATGCGCAGTTCCCAGTACTTTTTCGTCTTCAAGGATGTTGCCGATAATCTGGGCTGCGTGGTTGGTTCCGATGCCGAATTCAGCCACGTTCAACCCTTCTCTGCCGAAACGGCTTAACATGGTAAATAATCGATCGGCTTGTCTTCCGCCTTCCATTTTAACGGCAAAGCCGTTTTTGATGGAAATTTGAATCGGTTGATCAAGCATTCCGATCCCGGCTACGGAGGCGTCCACCACCAGAGTTCCTTCGCTTTTTCCTTCTTCGGGCATCAAAAAAGCTTCGCCGCTCGGTAAATTTCCGCCTTTTCCTTTTTCAAGCAGCAAACCGGTGGAGGCTATGGCTTTAATTCCGTTAATGGGCATGTACAAATTTGTTCCGAGCGGAGAAGTCAGTTGTGCCACTTTACCTTCGTTCAAAATGGCGGCAAGTCGTTTTGTGCGCTCGGCAATTTGCTGATAATCCGCATTGAGGGTCCGTATCATTGTGCTCTCGCTGATGTTGGGCATGGTGGCTACTCTTACTCCGCTTTTGCAGGCGTTGCGTCGGGCGGTGGTATGGGTGAGCGAGCGGGTGGTGGGGCAGACCACCACATCGTATTTTTTCATCAATTCGCCTACGTCTTTCGGAGGCTCCTGCCCGTTGACCTCTGCCACGGGAATTTGCACAAGAAGAACATCCGGCGTTATTTCCTGCGCGGCTTTGAAAAATGCTCTTCCAACCGAATGCTTTTGATTGTCACAAATAATTAATAGTCGTTCACTTGGTTTTAAACCAAGACAGACATTCAGGGCGGTTTTTGCAGCATTGATTAAGTCGTTCATTATCAGCACCTTTTTAATATTAAAAGATAAAATTTAATAAGCTTTGCCCGAACTTCGGATTAAATAAACAAGCCGCAAAGCTTGAGAGTTATAATGATTAATTCGTTGGATTTCGTAATATAATTGATGCTAAGATAAAAGATTAATCGTTAATATTCAAATGTAATTCCCTGTTGCATCTGAAGGTTTTTTATTCTGCGGGTTATCGCTTCGAGGATTTTATCTACCGCTAAATTGTATTGATGCAAGTGCAGACGTTCGCTCAATTCTTCTTCGATATGTTTTAATTGATGAATGGCGTCCCGATAATCTTTGATGATTTTTTGGATTTCCTGAATAACGGGAGGTTCGACCTCGCTGGTTTCGATGGAAGACAATTCGCTTTTCAGCCGAACGAATTTGTCCAGATAATCTTCGAGGTCGGGACGATTGATATCGACGAGCCCGCCGTATTTTTGTTTAAAGGTCTGCAATTGACGCGTAAGAGAAGGCTGACTTAAATTTTGCCTGATTCTGTCTTCTTGTTGTTTCAGGTGACGAAGCTCGGTTTTTAATGCTTTAAATTTATTTAGCCGTTCTTCATGAATGTGAAAAGATTTTTTGTCTTTGAGAAAATACCATTTTTGTTGCAAAACTTTTTGTTCTTTTAAGGTGTCGTTTATGCGTTTTTGAAAAATATCTCTCTCTTCCTGAAAATTCAATAATCTCTCACGGATTTTGGAATGGTAATGTCCGAATAAAAACAGGAAAATCAGAAAAAAGAAAAAAGCTTCCGGAATAATCAAAAACCATGAATTGAAAGCAATGTAAGAAAGAATGAACGATATGGGAGTAACAAATCCGAGAAAAAACAATTTAACCGTTTTCCAGGTATTGTACTTTACTTCGTTCAGTTTGATTTCTGTGTCAAGGACTTCAATTTTTTTCTGTGTTTTCTGTATTTTTTTGTTATTATCCTGATATTTTTTAATCTCTTTGTCTATGAAATCGGGAAGTTGGTTATACTCTGCAAGATCGATTTGAAGAATATGCTCTATTTCATCTTTTCTTTGACGGACTTTTTTCAATTCGGCTTCGTTTTGCTCTTTCATCTGGGCAAGACTCTTCCACAGCAAAATCTCTGCCCGCAAAAGAATGGGATTATGTCCGTGCAATTCTTTAAACGATTCTTCTATTTGATTGAGAATAGCGTCTTTATGGATGTCGCGCTGACGGATTTTCCTCAATAATTGATTGAATTTGTCCAGATCGGATTTTAGCTGCTGACGAAAATGAGCGACGCTTTTTAAGAATACCAGACATTCTCTGAATTGATTGAGCTGTTCAAGATTTTTACTGTCCAGTCTGGAAGTATCGATAGTTGTAATGTAAGCCTCGCTTTTGCTGATAAGATGCCTGACTTTATTTAAGTTAAATCGCGGAGACAAAAGCAAATAAAGAGAATGCAATAAATTTGAAAGAGAGCTGCCTTCGTAAATTTCTTCTTGTAGAATTTCAAGGTACAACGATTTATCGACAATGGGAAAAATGGAGCGGAGCATTTCGAGGTAGGGTCTGGAATAACCGTTTTCAACAATATCTTTGCCCTGAAAAATAGGTCGGCTCGACGAATTATCCGACAAAAGACAGGCAATGATGTCGGTCTCAAAATCACGTTCGATGAGTACTGTCTTTTGGTCCAACACAAGAGTGACCAGACCGGTAAACGTTTGATTTAACGCTACATCGCCGCGGAAATGTTTTTTTTCGTCAGGAGAGAATCCGAAAATAATTCCTAAAATCGCCTTAAAGATAAATATTCGCTCTTCGCCTTCGGTGTCAAAGATAAGGTTACCGTGTTCATCAAAAAAATTGATGGTGGTGGTTTGTTCGTAACCTTTAAAACCGGATATTTGCAGCGATTCAATTCGCATTTGTAATAACTCCTGACTTCCTTATGTGATAGATCAAATTTAAGAAATCAATTCCTTAATTACCACACCATCGGGACAAAATCAACTTGTTTTTGTATTTAATTTTATAAGACGTTAATGTACGGGTTTCAACTCACAATTTTCAGCTTTGTTCAGGAGCTGTTCGCAAATTCGATATATCGCCTTCGTGCAAAATTGAATGTAAAATTATACACGGGCTGTTCCGAGATATTGTCAGGAATCGAAGCAAGAAATCCGTGAATCTCGGAATATCTATTATCGTACCGAACAACCCTCTCTTTAGAGCATTTCTGCTTAAATATTTTAATAATTTTAAAAATACCATTGCCTTCGAGTTTGATTATGTTCCAGATCACGGATTGATTTTTGATAAAAATTTAAGGGCTTTGGTAACAGGCAGTAGCAGACCCCGGAAAGGATAAAAAGTTCTGAGACGAAACCGGAAGCGGAAACTCGGATATTCCCCGTTTTCTTTTGAATCGACAGGACACGTATTTAACGGAATATTCACAAAGAAATTGAAAAATTCGGATTAAATTCCGTAAAAGGTCGGCTGCTTTAAAAATAAATCGTAAAAAAAGACGGATTGTGTGATAATTAATAAATTGAAACTTGCGTAACTTGATTTGAGATTTTAAATTAATTTGGCGAAAAAATTAAAGAAATTGTATTTTAATACCTTTAAAAAAAGTTTTATCGGATAAAAAAAGAACGGAGTGCGGTGGTTTAAACTGCTGATTTACCCGAAAAGCATTGAACACTCAACGAAAAGTTGGGTATAATCTTTTTAAAATAAAAATGCAAAAAATTTAATTTGAAAACTGTTTAAAAGGAAATGGAGTTGCTATGTCACTTTATCCCAAAAGAACCGCAATTTTAGTCGGAGGAGGACCGGCACCCGGAATTAATAGTGTTATCGGAGCTGCCACCATTCGTGCGATTTTATCCGGGTCGGAAGTTATCGGAATTGAGGACGGATTTAAATGGATTATGCGCGGAGATATTTCTCATGTTATTCCTTTGACCATTGAATCGGTGAGTCGTATTCATTTTAGGGGTGGTTCCCATATCGGCATTTCACGTGATAATCCCACCAAAGACCCAAAACATCTTGAAAATACCGTTTCGTCGCTTTTACGGTTAAACGTTGACAAGCTAATTACCATAGGCGGCGATGATACCGCTTATTCAGCCTTTCGGGTTGAGCAGGTTGCCGACGGACGCGTTAAGGTTGCACATGTTCCGAAAACAATCGATAATGATTTGGATCTGCCCGGCACGATAAGCACTTTTGGTTTTCAGACCGCCCGCCACCTGGGGGTTGAAATCGTAAAAAATATAATGACCGACGCCAAAACCACATCTCGATGGTATTTTGTGGTAACCATGGGGCGTAAAGCGGGGCATTTGGCTGTGGGCATCGGCAAAGCCTGCGGCGCGACCCTCACGTTGATCCCGGAAGAGTTCGGTAATCAAAAAATACCGCTCAAACGCGTTATTGATATCTTGGTCGGCGCCATTATTAAGCGGTTGAGTTACGGACGTAAAGACGGAGTCGCTATTTTAGCGGAAGGTTTGCTCGAAAAACTCGATCCCGATGATTTTCAGGAATTAATGAATGTTGAAAAGGATGCTCACGACAATATTCGCTTGGCTGAGATCAGTTTCGGTGAAATTTTGAAGCGGCGCGTACAAACTCGTTTAAAAGAGTTTAATATTAAAACGACTATTGTGGCTAAGAACATTGGCTACGAATTACGTTGTGCCGATCCCATACCTTTTGATATGGAATATTGCCGTGATCTGGGATTTATGGCAGCCAAATTTTTATTTGACGGCGGTTCGGGAGCGCTGATTTCCATTCAGGATGGTCGCTTTGTTCCGATTCAGCTAAAGAATAAAATCGATCCTAAAACCAAAAGAATGAAAATCAGAATGGTGGATATTCGTTCCGAATACTACCATGTGGCTCATCGTTATATGATCAGGCTGAAATCGGAAGATTTTGACGATCCGCATGAACTGGCAAAGTATGCCGCGACTGCTGGCGTAAGCCTCGAAGAATTCCGGAATCAATTTGAATATCTGGTGAGGGATAATCCCATGGAACATATCGGCGACGATGGGATTGCTCACGAAAAACTTACGACAGGTCCCAAGCCCAAAAAGAGCATAAAGTAAAATAAAATTACAAGCCGGTTTTAAGCCGGCTTTTTACTTGTTTCCGATTTTGTCCTAAAATTGCCCGACGGTAACAAATCGGTGTTGTTGGATAAACTGCTTTTAATGACTTGATTTTCCAGGAGAAAATTCTTTAATTATATTATTGACAGGGTAATTAAAGGAGCACTTGATGGCTTTAATTACTGTCCCGAAAATATTGAGGTCGAAATTAGGAGAGGATGGGGCGGAAGCTTTGATCAGTTTAGTAAATCAGGCACTCGACAATCAAAAAACGGATATTATCGAATTTGTAGAAGAGAAATTCGGACGGAGGCTGTCTGAGGAAATTTCTAAACTGCGTGTGGAATTAAAGGAAGAAATTTCCAAATTACGCGAAGAAATGGTAGAAGCCAACGCGCGTCTTCGTCAGGAAATGTTGGAAAATATTGCAAGCCTTCGCCAGGAAATGACAGAGAACAATGTAAACCTTCGTCAGGAGATGACAGAGAACAATGCAAGTTTCCGGCAAGAGATGGCAGAGAATATCGCAAGTTTACGGCAAGAGATAGCAGAGAATAATGCAAGTTTACGGCAAGAGATAGCAGAGAATAATGCAAGTCTCCGGCAAGAGATGGCAGAGAACATCGCAAGTTTACGGCAAGTGATAGCAGAGAACAATGCAATCCTTCGTGAGGAAATGGCAAAAAATTACGCCAACCTAATTAAATGGATGTTTATCTTTTGGGTCGGTCAGGTGGGCGTGATTATGGGTATTCTTCTTGTCTTCTTCAAATAAACAAACGGCACCGTTCAACGATTATTAAACGTAATTTGATTTTTCCCCAAATGACTCATTAAAATCTTTTACTTTTGATTAACAAATTCTTGGCAGTTGTTCGCCGACCGGCATATCAATAATGCGATCCACACCGTAAATATTTTTCATTACTACTTTACCGGGATGTTTTTTAACCGCTTCGCCGATTATTTCCGCCTCTTTACCGAGAGGATTCTGCCTGATGACCCGAAGCACGGATTCCGCAATATCCGACGGAACAAAGGCGATTAATTTACCCTCATTAGCCACATAAAGCGGATCGATTCCTAAAATTTCACAAGCGGCGTGTACCTCTTCGCGAATCGGGATGCGATCTTCGATTATTTCAATTCCGACGCCCGAAGCCTGAGCCAGTTCATTCAGCGAAGTGGCAAGTCCTCCTCTGGTGGGATCGCGCATGGCACGGATTTCTTTACTTACATTTAGCATTTCGGCAACCATTTGATGCAGCGACGCCGTGTCGCTTTGAATGGTGGTTTCGAACGAGAGTCCCTCCCGCACTGACATGATCGCCATGCCGTGATCCGCAATGGTTCCGGAAAGAATGATTTTATCGCCCGGCTGAATTCCGTGTGCGCTGATTTTGACTCCGTCGGGAATTATTCCGATTCCTGTGGTGTTGATGAATATTTTATCGCACGAACCTTTATTAACCACTTTTGTGTCGCCGGTAACGATTTTTACGCCGGCTTGATCCATTGCCCGACGCATAGAGAGCAGAATTTGATGAAGATCGGCAATGGGCAATCCCTCTTCGATGATAAAGCCCACACTCAGAACTTGCGGTACCGCCCCGCACATGCAAAGATCATTTACCGTTCCGTTGATTGCTAATTCTCCGATATTCCCGCCCGGGAAAAAAATCGGACTGACCACAAACGAATCCGTACTGAACGCCAGCGGCTGCCCGGCAAAACGGAGAGTCGCCTGATCTTCTAACTGCTTAAGAGTGGAATTTTCGAATACCGGCATAAACACTTTTTCAATCAGGTCGGCTGAAAGCCTTCCTCCGGCTCCGTGAGCCATTTGAATGGTTTGATAATCGGTTTTGGGTAAAGGACAGGAAAATTGGCTAAAATCGTAATCTGACATGCATTCCTCGCAGTTATTGTTATTCTTCGTTAAAACGTTGATAACGGTAATATGCAGCGCATGCGCCTTCGCTGGAAACCATGGTTGCGCCAAGAGGCGTGCGCGGTGTGCATTGCTTGCCGAATGCCGGACATTCGTTCGGTTTTTTTAGTCCCTGGAGCACTAAACCGCTGATACAGATCTCAGGCTCCTGAGTTTGCAGGTGACTGACATTGAACCTACTGGCAGCGTCGTATTTCTGAAATTCGGATCGAAATTTTAATCCGCTTTTTGGTATGGTTCCGATACCCCGCCATTTACGATCGGTAACTTCAAATACTCGCTTTACCACGGCTTGCGCCGCTTTGTTTCCTTCGCGAGTAACGGCGCGACCGTATTGATTTTCAACCCTGTGCTCTCCCTTTTCCAGTTGTTTAACCACAGCCAAAATTCCCTTGAGCAGATCAACCGGTTCGAACCCTGTCGGTACAATCGGAACTTTGTATTTTTTGGCGATAGGCTCATATTCCCACCAGCCCATTACAGTGCAAACATGCCCGGCGGCTAAATAAGCGTTTACCCGATTGTCGGGGGATTGCAGCAAGGCTTCCATAGCCGGAGGCACCAGAACATGACTCACCAGTTCGCTGAAATTGTCTATTCCCTCACTGTGAGCCTGTAAAACAGCCATGGCGTTACCGGGAGCTGTGGTTTCGAATCCCACCGCAAAAAATACGACCTGTTTATCCGGATTCTCTTTGGCAATTTTCAACGCTTCCAACGGCGAATAAACCATGCGCACATCCGCGCCTTCGGAGCGAACCTGAAACAGATCCGACTCGCTGCCCGGCACCCGCAGCATGTCTCCGAATGAAGTAAAAATTACGTTGTCCATTTTGGCAATCGCCAAAGCCTGATCTATCATCTCCAACGGCGTTACGCAAACCGGGCAGCCCGGACCGTGAACCAACTCAATCTCTTTGGGAAGCATTTGGTCAATACCGTTCTTTATGATTGAATGGGTCTGCCCACCGCAAATTTCCATGACAACCCAGGGACGTGTTACCGCCTGTTTGATCTTGTTTAACAGAGTGCGCACCAACTCCGGATCCCGGAATTCATCAATGTATTTCAAAAGCTCTTCCTCCGGTTTTTATTTAATTGGATCGGAAAACATTGTGATTAAAAAATTCAGAATGTACTAATTTTTATCTTTCGATTTTCTCTTTTTGGAAAGAGGTTCGTTTTCAACCGCATAACCTTCTTTCTTTAAAGCATCTGTCATCTCGTCAAATGTTTCAAACACTTCCTCCGCTTCATCTTCATTCAAAACAGAAATGGCAAAACCCGCGTGAACTATCACGTATTGCCCCACCTTGACTTCGGGTACGTAAGCAAGGCAGGCTTTATTGACGGTGCCGCTGTAATCGATTTTTCCCATTCGCAGACCAGCCTCTTCATATATCTCTATGACTTTTCCCGGAATAGCCAGACACATGTTCAACCTCCATTTAAATAATGATTAACTAAGTTTAATAAAATTTCAATCAAATTTAAACTCTTTTGTAAAATAAGCTTTTATTAATGATTAAACAGAGAATACCGCACATTGTTCTCAGCTTTTGTCAACAACCTTTGACCGATTGCACTCTGACCCAGGGAAATCCCTCCGTCATTCGGCGGAACCTGCCGATGGGTGAATACTTTCAGATTTTTTTGCTTTAATAGTACAACCAATGATGAAAGCAAAACTTCGTTTTGGAATACTCCGCCGCTTAAAACCACCTTGCGCAAACCTGTTTTTTGTACCGCAATTTCAACAACTTCACACAACAGACGGCTGAGCGTTACATGAAATCTTTCGGCAAGGTGCTGAAATGTCGCGCCTTTTAAAGCCTCTTGTGAAAGAGAACGAATTAACGGAGCGATGGGAATTTGCGGCACCTGAACAAGGTAGTCCAATGGAGGACGATCAACGGAACGCACAGCCTGCGTAAATTCGATTGCTGCTTGCGCCTCGTAACGGATTTCCTCTCTGCCTCCGCCGATGACCGAAGCTGCGTCAAACAATCGACCGCAACTGCTGGTTAACGGACTATTGATTTTTTTACGAATCATTTCAAGAATCAGGTTTACGGGTTTATTCTTTAAAAAGGGCAGAGGGGGAATTTCTTCGCCGCAGGCGCTGAACAAATAACTGACTGCCGTGCGCCAGGGTTGTTTGATTGCCGTGTCTGCGCCAGGTAAGGGTAAAGGCTCGAACCAGGCAAAACGCTGAATCGACAGATAATCGCCGATTAAAATTTCTCCGCCCCAAATGGTTTGATCATATCCGTAACCCGTCCCGTCCAGAATAACCCCGATAACAGGTTCGTCGAGCCGCCATTCAGCCATGCAGGACGCCAAATGGGCATGGTGGTGCTGCACTTTAATTACCCGCCATTTTTTTTGCGTTTCCGCCCATTGGGTTGAAAAATAGCCCGGATGAAGATCGCAGACGACCAATTCGGGCTCGACCTGCAAAATATCCAGAAAATGTTCGACGGTCTCCTCAAAAAAATTATTGGCAAGCAGGTTCTCAAGATCGCCGATATGTTGACTCAAAAACGCGCGGTTCTTTTTGGTGATGCAGACGGTGTTTTTTAATTCGCCTCCGGTTGCCAGAACCGAAGGACCCGAAGTCGAAAGAAAAACCGGACGGGGAACATATCCCCTGCTTCGCCTGAAAAAAGTGGTTTGTCCGTTAAAACGAGCTACAACCGAATCGTCCGCCCGAATCAAAATGGGACGGTCGTGCAGCAGCAAATAATCGGCGATATCGCCCAAACGGGTACGCGCTTCGTCGTTATCCGTTACAATGGGTTCGTCGGATCGGTTGGCGCTGGTCATCACAAGCGCCGGGACCTCCCGCTGTTTGATAAGTTCATCGAAGATTAAATAGTGCAGCGGCGTGTAAGGCAGCATAATACCCAGTCGTTGATTTTGAGGAGCCACATCTTCGGCGACGGGACACGGCTCTTTCTTTTTTAACAGAACAATAGGACGCCGGGGAGACGTTAATAAGTCCCGATCCGCCGGAGTAAGTTCCGCGATTTTTTCAACTGCGCCAAGATCGGGAAGCATGAGGGCAAAAGGTTTTTCTTCGCGATTTTTCCGGCGGCGCAAACGTTTTACCGCTTGTTCATCGACGGCGTCAACAGCCAGGTGAAATCCGCCGAGTCCTTTAATAGCGACAATTTTACCGTTCAACAGATCGGTTACCGCGCGTTCGATAGTTTCGTTTTTTCTTGCAAGAATTTTCTCTTCCGCAGCCGATTCGTACCATATTTGTGGTCCGCAGCGCCCGCAGGCGTTGGGCTGAGCGTGAAAGCGCCGGTTGGCGGGATCGTCATATTCCGCCTGACATTCGGAACACATTGTAAATTTTGCCATGCTGGTATGGGGACGATCGTAAGGAATCCGTCTGATGATCGTGAAGCGGGGTCCGCAATTGGTGCAATTGATAAACGGATATCGATACCGGCGGTCCAGCGGATCCCGCAATTCGCGCAAACAATCGTCGCAGACGGCAATGTCCGGTGAGATTAATGTTTGATTGTCATCGGAATCGACGGAAGCGAGGATGCGGAAGTCTTTTTCGTTCAGCGGAGAAATATCGCTTCGCTCAAGGTGAATAATTTCGGAAAGCGGAGGTTTTTCTTCCTGCAAACAGCGTAAAAATTCATCCAGCGATCCGTCCCTGCCTTCTACTTCGATAATTACCCCGTCGCCGGTGTTTGTGACAAATCCGCCTAATTGCAGCCGCCTTGCCAGATTAAAAACAAAGGGTCGAAATCCCACTCCCTGTACAATTCCGTTTACATGGACGCGTTGGCGTTTCATTTTATTCGGAATGGAGTTGCTCCTTTAGCCATTTAAACCATGCTTCCATTCCCTCGCCTTTACTCGCGGATAGTTCAAAAAATTGTAAACCACGGTTAACCTGCAGAGCGTATTCTTTGCAAACCTGAACGTCAAAATCCACATACGGAAGCAGATCGATTTTATTGATAATACAAATATCGGAGTTGCGGAACATGGTCGGGTATTTCAACGGTTTGTCGTCGCCTTCGGTAACCGAAATGATTACCACCTTGTGCGCTTCTCCCAAATCGAACAGGGAAGGGCAGACCAGGTTGCCCACATTTTCTATTAAAAGAACGGAATCGGCTGCCGGGTTTAATTCTTTTACGGCGTGGTTAATCATAGAGGCATCCAGATGACAACCGTTTCCCGTATTGACCTGAATGACGGGGGCGCCCACGGCGTTAATTCGTTCGGCGTCGCGCAATGTTTGCTGATCTCCCTCGATAACATAAAAATTGATTTTATCTTTTAGCTGTTGAATGGTCTTTTCCAGCAGGGTGGTTTTACCGGAACCGGGAGAGCTGACTAAATTTAATGTCAGAATATTGCGCGCTTCAAAAAAGCCTCGATTGCGCTCGGCAAGCAGATTGTTCTTCTGCATGACATCGGTCTCAATCTGAATGGTTTTCCCGTGATCATGATCATGAGGGTGCGTATGGTTGTGCTCATGGGAATGGTTATGATCATGTTCGTGATCGTGATCGTGGTTGTGCTCATGGGTGTGTTCGTGATCGCCGTGGGTGTGTGTATGTGAATGGCTGGTTTGTCCCGGACGTTGATATGTTATTTTATCTTCGTGCTCTCCGCATCCGCAGGTATCACACATGATGATCTCCTTAATTAATCTACGTTGATGGATTTAACTTGCAGTTCCTGACCGCCAGCCGCCAGCACTTGCGCTTTGCACTCCGGGCAGACATTGAGAAATTGATCGGTCTCGAACTCGAATCCGCAAGAAGTACACTTAGCCAAAGCCGGAAGATGTATTAATTCGAGCTTAGCTCCTTCGGCAATGGTCTCTTTGCAGGCTGCTTCAAAACAAAATTCAAGAGCTTCGGGAACCACGCCGGCAAGCGCGCCCAGTTCGACGGTAATGGCGTTTATTTTTTGCGCCTCAGCCTCTTGCGCGGTTTTAACGGCGATATCGACAATACTTACGGCAATTGACATCTCGTGCATGGAAGTTCCTTCGCAAATGTTGAGCCAAAATTTACAGCTTTCTGTTTCTCTGTTCAAATGAAAGTTGGGGGGAAGAGAAGTAATCGCGATTAATTATTTTTTTACGCTTAAACGGCTTACGGCAGACGCCGCCGATTAACCGGTTTCTGTTTTTTTCCGCACAAAGGGAAAGATAATCCGAGGAATTTTTTGAAGATTTCGTTTAATATCAGATCAGATCAAATATCTCCACCAGAACAAAATATCCCAAAAGCTGTATTTCGGGACTTTTTTGACGGAATAAGGTTTTCCTTTGATGATTGCTTCAGCCGCTAAAATTCCGCTGTGTATTGCCGGACCAATTCCTTCTCCCATATCCAAAGTCGCCAGACCCGCCGCGGCGTCTCCGATCAAAAAGGCGTTGCCGATTTGCGGCTGTTTTAACGAATGCCGCAAATAGTAGTTGTAGCCCTTTACATTGTTTGGAATGTGACTAACGAGCTTTTTGCCTTGTAACTTTTCAATGAAATAATTCCAGTGCTGCTGAATGGTCGTCCCTTTTGCTTTCAGGTCGTCAAATCTGCCGCCGATGCCGATGTTAATGTAACCGTTTCCTTTCGGAGCGTACCAGGAATATCCGGGCAAATCGTGATCAAAAAACCAGAGATAACAATTCGGATCACTGTAATCGTATCGAAATTCCAGTTCCATGGTGGTAATGCGTTTATGGGATTCCCGCGGATTCTGTTTTTCAAAAATTGAGCGGTAAACAGGGCAGTTTGTGCCGCCCGCTCCGACTAAGTATTTACATCGATACTGCTCGTCAATAATAAAGTACCCGTTTTCGCTGCGGATTTGGCGAACCCGCAACGGTTCAAATTCGGCGCCGGAGCGTTTAAGAAGCCAGTCGTCAAATTCAACGCGGCGGATGGAATATTGTCTGGTGGGCACGGGGATTTTTTTATTACCGAAAAAATAGTGAAGCCGCTTAAACAGATGAACGCTGTGCGGATAAGCCCGGGGTGATGTTTTTAATAATTTCCAGACCCGCGGAGTAATCCAGCCGGCGCAGAGTTTAAGGCGCGGGAAGGGTTGTTTATCCAGAATAAGAACGTCTTTGTTCGCCTGTCTAAGTTTCCAGGCGCAGGCTGAACCCGCCGGTCCGCCGCCTATGATAATTATTTCCTTCTCTTTCATCTCATTTGTTCCGGCATTCTTTCCGAAAAATTTTATTTTCAGGAAGGGTTTAATTCTTTGCTTTGCAGCAGAATCAACTGATTCTGCAAGGCGGCTGTTCGCGTCCCTGCTTTGTCATCACCACCTGCCATAATTGCGTCTGCCGCGCCCGGAATCCTCCCGCCGAACTAAGCAGATAGTAGCGCCACATGCGGTAGAATCGTTCTCCGTATTTGTCTTTTAATTCATGCCAGGCTTTTTCAAAATTCTCGTGCCACGCCATTAAAGTTCTATCGTAATGGGGTCCAAAGTTATGCCAGTCTTCCATTACAAATAACCCTTCCATCGCCTTTCCTAATTGCGCTATGGAGGGCAGCATGCCGTTGGGAAAGATGTATTTGGTGGTCCAGGCATTGGCGGAAGTGGTGCTTACGTTTCCGCCGATGGTATGGAAAAAACCGATGCCGTCGTCTTTCAAAGTACGATCCACCACTTCCATGTACGTGCGATAGTTTTTGTAGCCCACATGTTCCATTATGCCGATAGAGATCACCCGGTCGTATTTTCCGGTGACGTCCCGATAGTCCGTTAACTTCAATTCAACCGGCAACCCTTTAGCCATCTCCATTCCCAATTTGACCTGTTCTTTAGAAACCGTAACGCCGGTGACCTTTACATTGTATTTTTCGGCGGCGTAAATGGCAAACGAACCCCACCCGCAGCCGAGTTCAAGAACGGTCATCCCCGGTTCAAGCCCTATCTTTTTGCAAACCAATTCCAGTTTGGCTTCCTGAGCCTCGTCCAGCGTTTTTGCGTTTTTCCAGTAAGCGCAGGTGTAGTTTAACCGTTTATCCAGCATCCGAGTGTAAAGATCGTTTCCCACATCATAGTGCTTTTTACCGACCTCAAAGGCGCGATGGCGAGCTTGCAGATTAAAAAGTTTAGAGCGTAAAATGTGCCACTTAAGTTTCCAGCTCCCCTTAACCTTTTCATCTAACCTGGCGCGCAGGACGCGATCGAAAAATTGATCAAGAGCTTCGCAATCCCACCAGCCGTCCATGTACGATTCCCCCATACCAAGAGCCTGATCCCGTAAAACTCTTTTGTAAAAATTGGGGTTATGTACCTGAATATCGTAAGGTTGATTGCCGTTAACGGTGATTCCCGCAATATCCATGAGTTCTCTGAAAGTGGTTTCGGATGATTTTGAAGACATAGAAAACCCTCCTCGTCTTTTGAGTGGAAGGCACAATTCCTTAAAAATTAGAAGTTTCTATTTGTAAATTATACAAATAAAAGTTTTTAAATTCAAAAAATTAAAAACCCTTCTTTTTTTCAGGAAACCAATAATCCCGTCTTATAACGTAAAATATTTGCTCGGGTTCAAATATTTTTTTGTTTTAAAAAGAAAAAGTTTTTATTATTTGATAACAATAAGGCAAGCTATAACGGATTTACAGAAAAATATTAATTTTAATAAGGATTGTTTTTTTTCAGCATTTTTTTTTGAATTTGCTTCAAATCCCGACAAAGGATTGATTTTTTCACACTCGTTTTTCTGATAGTCCTCCGATAGTTTTTTGAGGCAACAACAGCGGCTGATTCAAGCGACCGCTCTGGCTCAACTCAGGGAAGGATGTTCTGCAAAAAATATCGATTTCAAAAACAAATCCGGAATGAATTCCGAAAAAATATTTTAAAATCTTTATCCGGAGCAGTCGTTTAAAAATATCCAAAAAACGAAGGAGAAAAAAATGGCGGAAATTTCAAAGGATTTTATTACACATTTTGAATTTTTGGGCTATGAAATTGAACCCCACGAAGACGAAAATACCGTGATAGCCAGACATCAGAGATACGGAACCACCGTCGTCAGAGCTTACCTGGACGGTTTGTTGTTCCAGCAGTATTTCAGGCTGAAAGAAAATGTGATGGGCAACCGTCTCGCTTTTCTGGAAGCGGTAAACAACTTAAATTCCAAAGCCTATATTGTTACTTATGTATCTGTGGGCGAACCGAAAGTTACTTTGCGAATGGATGCCATTTACTTTGGTCCTTACGACAAGCAAAGATTCGGGGTTTTTCTGGAAGCCTTTAATTTTGACACTTATGATCGTGTTGTCGAACACGAAGCCATGAAAAATTTTATTGAGTAAACGATTGTAATTTTTTTAATAATTGCTCTATTCAAACCGGAAAATGAAAAGACCCGATGGCGTTCGGACTACCGGTTATCCGCAACCGCCCGGAATTCGATTTTTGATAAACGAGTTTTTGGGCGGCGTAATTTTACCGCCGGACTTTAAACTACCGGGGACGACCTTTAATCGCGGCAATTTTGTTGCCCTGTGTTTTGGAGCTTGCGGAATCATTTTAACAATTCAATTTGATCCGAATTCTATTGAAAAACGCTCAGAAACATTAACCGGACAAGCCGGTACAATACAGGAGAGAAGTTGTTAATAGTTATTGGTTAAGGGTTACGGGAATAAGGGTGTAAGAGTGATTGATTTACAATTGGCAAATCTTTCTCTTAAAAATTAACACTTAACGACGAGTGAAAAGCGACGAGATCGTGATGCGTGATGAGCGGATGTAGAAGCCCGCTTACACGATTAACGCTTAACAAATAACGCAAAAAAAGCAAGGATTTAAGTGTTAATAGAATATTCCTTTCTTAAGATAAAGTTAATCACACCATTGACCGATTATGGATATAAGTTTAAACAGGAACGGCAATTTTAAGATAAATAAAAAGCAGCAGTGATAGGGGGCGAAAGGCTATATCCGGCAAATATCCGATTCCGTATGAAAAATCCGGAACGGAATATCCGGAAATGTTCAATGCTTGCGGAACATTGGCAGGCGCAGTTCATTCCAGTATTTGCCGCGCCCCGGAAAAAGGAGTTTCTGCGCAGCAAATTAAACACGTGATATTATCGGAAATTAACGTTATCGCACTTCCAAGGGCAATGGCTGCGATGAGCCGGATTGAGAACGCGGAATCGTCAGAATAACGCTGTTGTTAAAATAAGATACAGATCAAGTTGCACAGACATGTAATATTTTTTAAATTTATGGTTTTGATAAAAATAAATAATGAACAGAAAGACCATGGAACGCATATTCTTTAAAGCAAAAATACATCGCGCCCGGGTTACGGACGCCAATTTAAACTACGAAGGCAGTTTGAGCATAGATCCCGATTTAATGGAAGCCGCCGACGTTCTGCCTTATGAAAAAGTGGATGTGGTCAATATTACCACCGGCGATCGCTTTACCACTTACGCCATACGCGGCGAACGCGGATCGGGAGAAATTTGTTTAAACGGCGGCGCAGCCCGGCTTGGTCATGTGGGCGATCTGATAATTATTATCACTTACGCCCATCTTAAGGACGAGGAAATTTCTCGTCATAAAGTTAAAATTGTGCTTTTGGATGAAAATAATCGGATTCAATCCATACGTGAAGATACTATCAGATAATTAGCCCCATGCAAACAAATCAGAAATTCTTCCGATTCCCAAAATTTCTTAGAAGAGCTTATAAACAATTTTTGGTTTATTTCAACCGGCTTAAATTAACCGAGCACAGCTTTGTTTTAATCGTAGCCGTTTTTATCGGATTGCTCGGCGGTTACGGCGCGGTTCTTATTCAATTAACCATCCGCTGGTTTCAGAAACTTTTCTGGCAGGGCACTTTTAGCTTAAATACCATTGAGTCCATTGACTGGTACTGGAGGATTATTATCCCTGTCTTTGGCGGTCTGGTTGTGGGGCTGATCATTCAGTATTACGCCAGAGAAGCGAAAGGGCACGGCGTTCCGGAAGTAATGGAAGCCATCGCCCTGCACAACGGCGTTATTCGTCCCAGGGTGGTCATTGCCAAATTATTTTCTTCAGCGATTTACATTGCATCCGGAGGCTCGGTAGGACGGGAGGGACCGGTAATTCAAATCGGATCGGCGGTCGGTTCGTCGGTGGGGCAATTTTTTAAAGTCAATCCCAAACGCATGCGCGTTTTTGTCGCTTGCGGAGCCGCCTCGGGAATTGCCGCCGCGTTTAACGCCCCGGTGGCGGGCGCGCTTTTTGCCGTGGAAATTATTTTAGGGGATTTTGCCGTTCCCCAATTTAGTCCGATTGTTATTTCTTCTGTAGCTGCAACCATTGTTTCAAGACATTATTTGGGAAATCATCCCGCTTTTGAAGTTCCCAAATACGAGATGGTCTCTCCTTTGGAATTAATTAATTATGTTGTCCTCGGTTTTTTAGCGGGTTTAACGGCGGTCGCTTTTATCCGCACCCTGTATTATTCCGAAGATTTTTTTGATAATCTGAAAATGCCCGACTATGTGAAGGGTGTAATCGGCGGTTTGTGTATCGGCGGAATCGGATTGGTATTTCCTTACATTTACGGCGTCGGTTACGATGCCATGGATATGGCTCTTTACGGACATTTAATCTGGCAGATTGCCGCAGTTCTGGTGGTTGTTAAAATTCTTGCCACTTCAATCAGTCTGGGCTCCGGCGGTTCGGGCGGTATTTTTGCGCCTTCATTGTTTATGGGCGCCATGTTAGGGGTAACCTCCGGTCATATTGTGAATTTATTATTTCCGAGCTGGACGGCTTCGCCCGGCGCTTATGCTTTGGTTGCCATGGGCGGTGTTGTAGGGGCTGCCACACACGGTCCGATTACGGCTATTTTGATTATTTTTGAAATGACCAACGATTACAAGATCATTCTTCCTTTAATGATCACCACAATAATTGCCACGCTTTTAGCCATGCGTCTGCAAAATGAATCTATTTACACCTTAAAGCTGATACGTCGCGGTATCAATATTTTTGGCGGTCGCGAAATTAACGTGTTAAAATCATTAAGAGTTTCGAGCGTGGCGAACAATACCATCGATCTGGTATCGGTGCAAACTCAATTCGAAGAATTATTGCCGATTATCGTCAATTCGGGTCATAATCAAATTTACGTGGTGGATGAAAAGCAGAAAATTATCGGCTATATTTCGATGCAGGAAATTCGTCAAACCATCATGGATTATGACACATTAAAGCATTTGTTAATTGCTGCCGATATTGTTAATCCGAATATCCCGGTAGTGCGCGAAGACGAAACTTTGGATCGGGTAATGAAACTTTTTGGGGAAACGGGACTTGAAGAGTTACCGGTTGTTTCTGCGGACGGGGATGAGCAAATTCTGGGAACGATTACTCAGCGTTCGGTGATTGACGCTTATAACCAACAGATATTCCTGCGCGACATGGCTGGCGAAAGCGGAAGAAGCATCCGTGAAATAACAAAGCAAAAACGCGTTCATGTAATCGGGCAGCACTATTTTGATGAAATAGAAGTACCGATGAGTCTGGTGGGAAAAACGTTTCGCGAGGCAGCCATACGTAATCGATTTAACTTGGAAGTATTGATGATTCGGCGCAAAGAGATTAAAAACGGAAAAGAGCACAGCTATTATTTTCAGCCCAATGCGGATACCCGGCTTAATGTAAATGACGTTTTGCTGGTATTCGGAAATCAGGAAGCCATACAGCATTTTGAAAAAGCGTGAACGCGCGGAAATAATACATCTAATTTTCAGCGAAGAGGAGATAGACGATGATCGAATTTACCGAAGAACATAAAATGGTGCGGCGGATGGTTCGGGAATTTGCCAGAAATGAAGTTGCGCCAAAAGCCATTGAAGTGGATGAAAAAGAGATATTTCCTCACGAAACATTTAAAAAGATGGCTGAACTTAATTTGCTGGGACTCCCGTTCGAAGAGAAATACGGCGGAGCCGGAATGGATTATATCTCGTACACCATAACTCTGGAAGAATTAGCCAGAGCATGCGCGTCAACGGCGTTATCCTATTCGGCGCATGTCTCCCTTGCCGCAAATCCCATCGCTCAATACGGAAGCGAAGAACAAAAAGAAAAATATTTAAAACCGCTGGCAACCGGAGAGAAAATCGGCTCGTTTTGTTTAACCGAACCCGACGCCGGAAGCGACGCGGCGCACATTCAGACAACGGCTGTCAAAAAAGGGAATGAATTCATCCTTAACGGTTCCAAAATGTTTATTACCAACGCCGAGGTTGCCGATATTTTTGTCGTAGCCGCAGTGACGGATAAAGAGAAGGGACACAGAGGAATTTCCAATTTCATTGTTGAACGGGGAATGCCTGGTTTTGAAATAGGCAAAAAGGAAAGGAAGTGCGGAATGCGCGCTTCTCCCACCTGCGTACTGCATTTTAACGATTGCCGCGTACCACAAGAAAATTTACTTGGCGAATATAACAACGGCTACGCTCAGTTTTTGGAGACGCTGGACGGCGGCAGAGTGGGAATAGCCGCTCAGGCTTTGGGAATCGCAAAAGAAGCCTTTAAAAGAGCAATGCTTTACGCGCAGGAAAGAAAACAGTTCGGGCGGTTGATCGGCGATTTTCAGGCTATTCAATTTAAATTGGCTGATATGGCGACAAAAATTTATGCCGGCGAAAATATGATTTATCACGCGGCTTGGTTAAAGCAAAACGGTAAACCCTATAAAAAAGAAGCCGGAATGGCTAAGCTGTTTGCTACCGAAGCCGCAACCGAAATTGCCAATCAGGCTATTCAGATCCATGGCGGCAACGGTTACATCCGGGAATACGAAGTGGAACGGCTCTGGCGCGATGCAAAATTACTTGAAATCGGAGAAGGCACCTCCGAAGTCCAAAGATTGGTGATCTACCGACAAATTAAAGAAAATCTTGATCGGTTATAATTGTAATTTAGGATCGGCTTAATGGAAGCCCTGTCTGATTTTTTTGAAAAATTAAAAAATATTAAAGTGGGCAAGCGCAGCCTGCAGGATGTTCTGATTAAGATTCTGCTGGCGCTTATAATTTTGATTTCGGTTCCTTTAATGTTTACCACGCAGCGCCCTCTGAAATACACCGATATGAAGGTCGGCAGCATTGCCAACCGAAAAGTGGTCGCGCCTTTTAATTTTTTTATTCTTAAAACCGATAAAGAGTTAAAAGCGGAGCAGGATTCGGTATTAAAAAAGATTCCTTATTTCTTTGTTTACAGCGATTCCGCAACCAATCGAAACAAAAAACTGCTCCGCAACCTGTTGCCGTTCCTTTCAAATGCTCTGCCGCAGTACGAAACCATCGAAGATAAAGAAGAATTCCTGAAAAATCTCAGCGACGAATTGCGATTGGTGTTTGATGTCGAGGTTTCTCCCACAAATTTAACGGTGATTTTTGACATATTAAAAGATAAGGAAAACATCGATTCCATCAGAAAAGTCCTTGAAATTGCCGAAAAACGGATGGTAAAGGGGATTCTGAACTTAGACCTTGCCTCTATTACAAGACCGAAAATAGTGGTTGTAAAAAACGGCATAGAAGAGCCCCTGAATCCCGAAGACCGTCTGGATGTCTCCAAATTTCAGAAAGAGATAGAAAACGAATTTCTTAAGTATTTTACCGTCAATCAGACTCTGGTTTTAGAATATCTTTTTGTGCGCAGCCTGGAACCCAATCTGATTTATGACCGCGCTTTTACCGAAAAATCAGTCGAAGAGGCAATGGCAAATATCTCCAGAACCAAGGATATGGTTTATGAAAACGAATTGATCGTTGATAAAAATATCCGCATCGACCAGCAAATCTATCAAAAACTCTATTCGCTTGAAATGGCTCTGGCGGAACACAGCCGCCGCGAAGGACGATGGGAAGGCTTTTTATCTTCGCTCGGACGATTTATGCTTTTGACGGCGATTTTGGCTATTTTTGCGCTGTACCTCTATTCTTTCCGGCGGAAGATATTCAATAATAATAAAATGCTGCTCCTGATTGTGGTGATTCTGATGATGGAGTTTATTATCGCCGCTCTCATCACGCACACTTTAACATGGAGTATTTATTTAATTCCGACTACGCTTGGTTCCATGCTTTTGGCAATATTGATCGATGCTGGAATCGGTTTTGTCGGAACTGTGATAGTGGCGTTGATTTTAGGCGGAATTCAGGGCGGAGGATACGACATCGTTCTGTTTAGTATGGTGAGCGGTATGGTAGCCATTTACTCGGTTTATCGAATCAGAAATCGCAATCAGGTCTTTAAAGCCATAATTTTTATTTCTCTGGCGTATTTATGGACCATACTGGCAAACTCATTATTCCGTTACACTCCCATATCGGAAATTTTCCGCATTTACGGATTTAATCTGCTTCCCAATGCCATTTTTTCGTCATTTATTACATTTATGATTTTAGGTTTATTCGAAAAAGCCTTTGACATCACTACGGATGTTACCCTGCTGGAGCTATCGGATTTGAATCATCCTTTGCTTAAAAAACTTTCTTTTGAAGCGCCGGGAACTTTTCATCACAGCATGGTTGTCGGCAATTTAGCCGAATCCGCAGCAAAAGCGATCGGTGCAAATTCGCTTTTGGCTCGCGTCGGCAGCTACTACCACGATATCGGAAAAATGGAAAAACCGCAGTATTTTGTCGAAAATCAGATGAACGCCGATAACCGACATAACCAGTTAAATCCCAATATGAGCGCTTTAATTTTGACGTCTCACGTTAAAAACGGAATCGAGCTGGCAAAAAAGCACGGAATCCCCAAAAGAATCAGAGACTTTATTCCCGAACATCACGGCACCAATTTAATGAGTTACTTTTACAATAAAGCTCTTGAGATGTACGGCGAAGACGAGGTAAACGAAAGCGACTACCGTTATCCGGGTCCCAAACCGCAATCCAAAGAAACCGCAATTGTAATGTTGGCGGACGCGGTGGAAGCGGCTACACGCACCTTGAGCAACCCTTCCCCGAATAAACTGAGAGCGTTTATCGAAGAACTGGTCGATAAACGATTTAAAGAAGGCGAATTGGACGAATCGGATCTGACTTTCAGGGATCTGAAAAAAATCATTGATGCGTTTTTACCGGTTTTATACGGAGTGTTTCAGCATCGAATCGAATATCCGGATCAGGAAAAAAAGAAGACAACAAAGGTCGGCAAAAACCGTCAGGAGAAAGCGGCTGCTAAAAATGGAAGTTCAAATTCATAATTTTCCGAAAGATATTTTGGAAAAAGAAAAAGATTGGATCGCGCTGGTTTCCGATATTGTGGAAACTCTGAAGTTATCTCCGGAATCGGTTAACGTTATTTTTGTGGATGATCCCACTCTGCAAAAAATGCATTTGGAATATTTAAGCGATCCCGAAAGAACCGATGTGATTACATTCGATTTGGGAGAAGAAGGAAAAATCGAGGGTGAAATTTACATCAGCATAGACAGGGCAATAACTCAGGCGCAGGAATACGGAATTGACGTTCGGGAAGAGGTTCTGCGTTTGATTATCCACGGGTTGTTGCATTTAAAAGGTTACGACGACCTTGAGCCCGAAAAACAAAGAAAAATGAAGCAAAAGGAAGATCGGCTGGTCGCGCAATTTAAACCCATGTTGAACTGAATTTTCTTAAAGGATTTACGTTCGGGATTGCGGCGTTAAGGTTGCGGAACTTTAAAACTTTATGCCATGTAAAAATTATCGGTCGAAGATTTGAGAAAAGTTGCGAACAATAAGATTTTTTATAAATTGTAAAGCAATGTTTCAAATTGTCGATTAAAATTTAAAAGGCGAAAACGGGCAAAGTTTTTGCAAATTAAGAATTAAAATGTTGAACCAACAGGGAGGATGTTTCCGAATTTGGACCCCTCATCATTTATGTACTTAATAAGTTTTGTAATTCTTTTAATCTTATCTGCATTTTTTTCAGCATCGGAAACGGCATATTTTAGTCTGCCTAAATCCACGGTAGTAAAATTTTCGCGCAGCAAAAAAGTTACAACAAGGCAGGTGGCGATTCTTTTAAAAGAGCCCAGACGGCTTTTAATTGCCGTTATTATCGGCAATACATTGGTCAATGTTGCCATGGCTTCCATCTCTACGGTAATCGCGACGGGTTTAATTCAAAAGTATGCGCTTAATGAAACCCTTACTCTTTTATTGAACGTAATAATCGTAACCTTCATTATTCTGTTTCTTAGTGAAATTTTGCCTAAAATTACGGCGATTAAAGACGCTAAAAAGCTGAGCCAGAAATTTGCCCTGCCGCTGACATTTTTTTACTACCTGTTTTACCCCTTAGCCTATTTGCTGGACCTGGTTACCCAGCTTTTAACGAACACCATCGGCGCCGAGAGAGACAAATTCCATTTGACGGAAAAAGAATTACGGATGCTGGTGGATGTAGGCGAAGAACAGGGCGCCTTGCTTAAAGAAGAAAAAGAGATGATTCACGGTATTTTTGAGATGAGCGGGACCATTGCCCGTGAAATAATGGTGCCGCGAACGGATATGGTCTGCCTCGAAAAAAGTTCCACTTTAAGCACCGTTTTAAGCGTAATCAAAGAAAAAATGCACAGCCGGATTCCGGTTTATGATGAGACGGTGGATAACATTGTGGGCATCCTTTACATTAAAGACCTTTTGCCTTTTATCAAAAAGAAAAATGTATCCGATTTTAATCTGTCGAAATTAGTGCGCCCGGCTTATTACGTTCCCGAGCAGAAAAGAATAAATGAGTTGTTGCGGGAGTTCCAAACCGAAAAAATCCACATGGCGATTGTGGTCGATGAGTACGGAGGCACATCGGGGCTGGTTACCCTGGAAGATGTGATCGAAGAAATTGTGGGTGAAATTCAGGATGAGTACGATAAGGAGACGCCGCTGATTCAAAAGGTAAACGAACACACATTTTTGGTTGACGGCGGAATGCTGATCGATGAGATTAATGAAGAATTAAGCCTTGATCTGCCCACCGAAGAAGGGGTGGATACCCTGGCGGGATTTCTTTTGGGACAATTCGGCTCGGTTCCTAAAATAAAAGATAAAATTGATTATAACGGCTATCAGTTTGTTATCGAAAAGGCGACCAAAAAACGGATTCAATTGGTGCGCATCACTCTTAAAAATAAAAAAGAAGCCGCAAAAGAAAAATAACGTCCGGGAAACGATTCAATGGCGGATTCTCCTAATTTACTTGCAAAATTACCCCCCGTTCATGTTCTGCTGAACAGGTTGGAATCCGAATTCCCGGAACTGAAACCTGAAATAGTTAAACGATTTGCGCAAAGCTATCTGGAACAAATCCGGCGAAATCCGCAGGACTTTAATCTTCAAAACAAAACACGTTCCGAACTTGAAGAACAGATTTTCGAATCATTGAGCTTCCGGATCAGGAATATGCTGGAAGGAAGCTTAAAAAAAGTCATCAATGCAACCGGCGTTGTTTTGCACACAGGATTGGGCAGATCTCCGTTAAATCCCGAACTAATAAAAAATCTGAGCTCTGTCAGCCGTTACTGCAATCTGGAAATTGATCTGGAAAGCGGAAAGCGGGGGCAGCGAAACGAGCATTTAAGTTTTTTGCTGCAACTTTTAAGCGGAGCGGAAGACGGTTTTGCCGTAAACAATAACGCTGCGGCGGTTATGCTGATGCTTAATACTTTCGGCTACGGAAAAGAGGTAATACTTTCGCGCAGCGAAATGATTGAAATCGGCGGTTCGTTTCGAATGCCCGAAGTAATGCTTTCGAGCGGCTGCATTCTTAAAGAAATCGGAACAACGAACAAAACGCATTTAAAAGACTACGAAGAAGCCGTTAATGAGAACACCGGCGCTATTCTGATTTGTCACCCGAGCAATTACGCCGTTCAGGGATTTACCCATAAGCCCGATTTAAAAGAAATTGTCAGTCTTGCTCATCGGCATAACATCCCTTTGATTTATGATCTCGGCAGCGGTTCCACTGAAGAAACAAGTAAATTGTTCGGCGGCGAAGAACCGGAAATAAACGCCATTGTCCGGGCGGGAGCAGACCTGGTCTCGTTCTCGGGAGATAAACTTTTGGGCGGACCTCAGGCTGGAATTATCGTGGGCAAAAGAAAATATGTTGAGCAATGCGCAAACAACCATTTGCTAAGGGCTTTACGTCTTGACAAGTTGATGATCAAAATCCTCCAATTAATTCTTACTCAGTATCTTTACCGGAACGCTTCCGATAGGCTCGAGGCTCATCGGGCTTTGCTGGCGGACGAAAAATCTTTAAAAGAACGCTGCGAACGATTTTATTACATGCTTCCCGCCGCCATGCAGCCGTTTTTTAAAATAACCAAAGCCTCCGGCAAAGTGGGCAGCGGCGCTTATCCCTTGTTAAAATTACCTTCCGCGGTTTTAAGGTTAAATATTCCCAAAGTAACGGCAAAACATATCAGCGACAAGCTGAGAAAAAATGATGTTCCGGTCATAACTTACATCGACGACGAAGAAGTTGTAATCGATTTGCGGACAGTGCCGGAGGACGAGGAATCTTTACTGCTTGATATTCTGGTTAAAACGTTAAGCGCGTTTGTCGGTTAGTCGGCGGCAGGCGATTTTCCGCGAATTTTTGCCCTATTTTATCCGATCGTCTTTCCTGTTTTATCGGCACGATCTCACGCTTTAAGCGCTCCCGTGTCGGGTTCTTCGTTTTTGTAATAAAAAATTCACAAAAAAACCGAAAAAACCTTAAAATCAAATTGGTATAAAATTTTTTTTTCGTTAAATTCATTACAGATGACTTGTTTTTAAAAAAAGATTTTAGCAGACAGGAGGTTTGAATGTCACCCCTAACTCTGTTTATCGTTATCGGAGCGGTTGTTTTGCTCACCGTCCTGCTAATATGGTTTTTTGCCAAACAGTATCGGAAGGTTGGTCCCAATGAAATTTTGATCATTTCCGGCGGAAAGAAAGGGAAAATTACGCTGCCTGACGGCACGGAAAAAGAAATCGGTTTTCGTTTTCGAATCGGCGGCGGCACGTTTGTCAACCCGTTTTTTGAAACCGTGGAACGATTGCCCATTGAGGTTATTCCCATTCACGGAAAAATTTCGGAAGTGATGACCAATAACAGCATTCCCGTTACGGTGGAATATGCCGCTCAGGTTCGAATCGATACCAGTGATTATGCGCTCTATCTTGCCATTACCAATTTTTTAAGCAAAGGCACCGAAGGTATTAAGGAAGTTTCGGAAACCGTCCTCGAAGGGAAGGTTCGCGAATTGATCGGTCAGTTTACCGTGGAAGAGTTATTGACTCACCGAAGCGAATTTGTGGCTAAGGTCGCCGGCGATACCCAGGAAGATTTCAACCGTCTGGGTCTGGTTTTGATGTCGTTCGGGCTCAATGAAGTGGCGGATACTCAGGGTTATCTGGAAGCCTTGAGCCGTCCGCATATTACCGAGGCAAAATATCAGGCGGAAGTTGATCAGGCTGAAAAGAATCGGGATATCACCATTCGCACCGCCAAGGCGAAGAAGGAGGGCGAAATTGCCCGTCTGCAGGCTGAAGCCGAGATCGCCAAAATCAACTGGCAAAACGAAGCTCTTAAATCCGAATCGCAGGTGGAAGTCAACCGCAAGAAAGCCCAGGCGGACATGTCTTACGAATTGGAGCGCTACCGCATTCAGCAGGAGCTTAAAAAAGAAGAATTTAAGCTGAAGCATCTTGAAATGGACGAGACCATTAAACTGGAAGAAATGAATATCCGGAAGAAACAAAAAGAGCTGGAAGCCAATGTAATCAAGCCGGCTGAGGCTCGTAAACAACAGATTAAAACGGAGGCGGAAGCCGAAAGTTTCCGCATTAAAACCGAATCCGTGGCTAAGCTGGAAGCCAGAATAGCGGAAGACAGAGCCGAGGCTGAAAAGATTCGAATGATGGGTAAAGCCGAAGCCGACAACCTGCAGTCAAAAGCCAAAGCGTTTGAAAACTACAATCAGGCTGCTATTTATCAAATGGTCCTCGAAAAAATGCCCGAACTCGCCTCTGCCATTTCGGAACCTCTTTCAAAAGTCGATAAAATTGTGATGATTGAACATGACGGGAAACTGGGAACCTCGAAACTTACCGGACAGGTCGCGGATATTCTTTCCCAACTTCCCGAGGTGATTGAAGCGCTTACCGGAGCCGATATCAAAAAATTTCTGCGTGATAAATTGTCGGATAATGAATAATCGAATCATTCAGCTAACTTGTTGTGAGGTTTAACGTGCTCAGTGAACGGATGAAAAAAATCGGCATTTCCCCTACCATGAAAATCGCCGCCAAAGCCATTGCCATGAGGGCGGAAGGAATTGATGTGGTGGATTTCAGCGTGGGCGAACCGGATTTTCCAACTCCGGATTTCATTAAACAGGCTGCCAAAAAAGCGATCGATCAAAACATTACCAAATACACAATCAACGCCGGAACTATTGAACTGCGCAAGGCGATTGCCGAACGATTACGGAAGGATCATAATCTTGAGTACGATCCTTCGCAGATTGTGGTATCCAACGGAGCAAAGCAAGCCATCTTTAATGTGATTCTGGCTTTGATTTCCGAAGGCGACGAGGTGATCATTCCGTCGCCCTATTGGGTTTCGTATCCCGAAATGGTGCGGCTGGCTGGCGGCAGCCCGGTAATTGTGGAAACACACGAAGAGAACGGCTTCAGGATTACCCCCGAGCAACTAAAACAAAGTATTTCGGCAAATACGCGGGCATTGATTCTTTGTAATCCTTCCAATCCCACAGGCGCCGCTTATTCCCGCGAGGCGCTCGCGGAACTGGCTGCCGTGCTGGAAGACGAAGAGGTGTTCGTCATTGCCGATGAGATTTACGAAAAATTGGTCTATGATAATTTCCGCTTTACCAGTTTTGCTTCCATTAGTCCAAAAATTAAAGCCCGCACCGTGGTGATCAACGGTTTTTCCAAAGCCTTTTCCATGACGGGCTGGCGCATCGGGTACTTAGCCGGACCCAAAGAGATTGTGGACGCAGCCAATAAAATCCAGAGTCATTCCACTTCCAATGCCAATTCGATTTCACAATATGCCGCTCTGGAAGCGTTGACCGGTCCGTCTTACGAGATTAATCGAATGGTTGCGGAATTTCAAAAACGCCGAAATTACGTAATACAGAAACTCAAAAGCATTCCCGATATTTTTTGCCACGAACCCGAAGGCGCATTTTATGTTTTCCCGAATGTTTCCGCTTATTTCGGCAAGGAAGCAAACGGACATTATATTCGAAATTCCTATGGTCTTGCCTATTATCTGTTAAAAGAAGCGAATGTAGTGGTTGTGCCGGGCGCAGCCTTCGGTTCGGACAAGCACATTCGTATTTCGTATTCAACTTCCATGGAACAGCTTGAAAAAGGGCTGAACAGAATTAGCGAAGCCCTGAGCAGATTAAAAACGCCTTCCAAAATCAAATATGTCCGTCTGAATAATTATCAAAGCCGCGTCAAAAAAACCGTTCCCATTGAGAGCGATTTGAATTTTGAACGTCGCGAGGCGCTCATTGCCGAAGCGGAAGCGCATTTAAAATACGACCGCTATTTTGAATGGAACGCAAATATCAACGGCATGATCATTCAATTGCGTACAAATCAGGGACATTTGTACGATTTCTGGGTGGAAAACTGGTATCCGGCGCAACTGGAATCGGACCTTGAACCGCACGGAATTATTTATGCCGTTGACGGGGTTGTGGGCAGAGAGCCCCACGCCTTTTACCATCCCGAAAGCACCACCGCCGTTTTGTTTAACAGCGATTATTACGCGTCGTTGCGCACTTTGGCGTTGGGAATGGTTTCGGATCTGGGCGAGCGCCTGTTCGACATGCACGCCGTTCGCGGTTTTTCGGCGGATTACAAGGGAGTCGGATTTGTGCTCATCGGTCCCAAAGGAACCCGGAAAACGCCTTTGTTTTATCGGTTGCTGGAAGATGAAAACATCGCCTTTCACAGTAACGATTTGTTGTTTGTGCGCTATGGCGGCGGCTTTGCGGCAGCCGACAGTCCGGAACGCAAATTTTACCTGCCCACGCAGCACGGCGAGTATTTTGAACCGTTGAATTCTTTGTTTGAGCGCTGCAAATGCGAAAACGTGGTAGAAGACCGAACGGAATGCACAAATGACAAATGTTCGCTTATCGAATCGTGCATTATGGACCGCGGGTATCCCTATTGCTTTGCCGCGTCAAAAAAATCCGCCGCGATGTTAGACCCCTATTGGATCGGCGGCATGCAAAAACATGTGAAACGAATCGATATTCAGTTTGTCTTTTTGCTGACGAACGATCCGTTGGCTGAGCCTTTACGCGAGCTTTATCCCGAAGACGCCGTTCAGACTCTTGCGCTGGGAGCGGCGCCGGGCAGCGCGCTTGAGGATCGGGTTAAAAATCAACCCTTTTACAATCCGCATATACTTGTTCAAAGCGATGTAAAGACGGAGACGCAAAAAGAACGTTTTCGCCGACTATTGAGCATTGCCAAATGCTACCGGTTAAATACAGCCCGGGAATCGGTGTCCGAACTTTCGGAACGGATCAAACAGATTCTGGATAAATCGTAGAATGAATTAAAATTCGGGAAGCGATATGTACGATTCATTGTATAACGAAGCCTTTTACGAGCAGTTTTATCGGGAACTAATGCAGCTATTGCAGGGACCTAATATCAAGACCGTTAATATGGGCTATCTGGAACGCGAGGCTAAAAAATACGCCAATAAGTCCAAATACGGTTCGCACGTGTGGATGTCCAAATTCTCCAGCCGTCTTGCCCCTAAAACGGTTTACCTCGGCAGCCCGCGCGTGCGTTTGCCCCGTCCTTTGGATTCGCATATAAAAATTCTGGAGAATGCGGAAGAAGAATTAAAAAAAGTTCTGCATCTGGTTAAAACTTTGCCGTTTGTTCATATCCGCCGGCAGATGGGGGAGAACGATCATTACAATCCCGTTTGCAATTTTTATGTATCGGTCGCTGACCCCAAAAATGTTCGTAACGCCTATATGTGGGCAAATACCATGTTCGATCCGGGGAAGCGTCCGGGTCCTGAATTTACCATGATCCACATTCCCGAAGAACATCTGCTGCGCGCGCAAATTCTCGCTCTTCCCGAATACAATTTGAACATTGCCCTCGGCACGGACTATTTGGGCGAAGATAAAAAGGGATTTTTAAGACAAGCCATGTGGCGCGCCGATGAACAGGGACTTTTGGGCTTGCACGCCGGAACCAAACTCGTCACCGTGCGCGATCCTCATGACGGTCGGTTAAAACGTTACGGCGTATTCCTTTTCGGGATGACCGCCACCGGCAAATCGACCTGGTCATGCCACCAGCTCGGTCTCGATCATTCCCGCGGAGAAAAAACCGAAGTCTGTCAGGATGATATCGTGTTTTTAACAGACGACGGTTCGGCTCTTGGTTCGGAAAATAATTTTTACGTTAAAACCGACGTGCGTCCCGAACAGCAGGAAGCCATGTACAACGCGCTGGTGCATAAATCGGCTTTGCTGGAAAATGTGATGATGAACTACAAGGGTGAAATCGATTTTTTGGACGAATCGCTTTGCGGCAACGGAAGAGCGGTTATTTTTCGAAAGCAGTTAAAGGTCAAACAGGGTAAAAAATTGATAGTAAAAAATTGATAGCCATCAGCGCGCCGTCGGTCAATCTTCCGCCTTTATCGGAAACGGACGGAATTATTTTTGCTTTTATCACCCGGCGCAACACCATTATGCCGTTTGCTCAGCGTTTAACCCCCGAGCAGGGCGTTCTGGCTTACCTGTGGGGCGAATCCACACACAGTTACGCTTCTAATCCCGAAAAAGCGGGCGAATCCGTACGCATTGTCGGAACCGATCCCTTTATCATCGGTTCCCGCGCCTTTATCATCGGTTCCCGCGGGCAAAAAGTAAACCGCTTTTACGATATTGTGATGAAATTAGTGGAAAACTATCCCGGCAAAGTCCGTTTTATGATGTACAATACCGGCGGAATGGGAGAGATTATTGAAACCACGGAACGCGACGGCAAAAAGGTTAAAAAACTTGTGCGAAAAGTCGAACGCGTTCCCCTTAATCTGATGGCTGCCATTCAGCGCGGCGATTTGCGCGGAACGAATACCTATGAAAAAGGGATTTTCGGCACGGAAAGCATAACGGCGGTTGAAGGCAGACCCTTACCCGAATATGATGTTCGCAGATTTTATTCGCAGGAACAGATTGATAACTACCTAAAAGAATTGATCGAAGGACGGCGGAAACTCACAGAAGAAATTGCCGCCGAGGGATTAAAGCCGGAAATTCTGCGGGCGGCGGAAAAGGCGTTCCGGATAGAGCGTGCTCTTGAAAAACCCGCGGTTTTTGTTTCCGGTACAGCAGAGCAAAAACCGGCGCTTTCCGCTCCCTGGCAACCGGCGGTTCCGAGTTCACGACCCAGGCGTCCGGGAAGCTGGCGGTGGCGTTAAACGGCTGTTCGTTTTTTCTTTGATTTTGTATTGTTCAAAAAACTTCGTAATGTTTATGATATTCAGGGCGATTCCCCCGTAATTTGCCAACGGTAATTTCTTAAATTGTAAGACAATCAGGTTGATTATCTTGCACCCGGATGATTTTTCTCTTTCTTACCCGATTTTCCCCTCATAAGGATGTTTTTCTCTTCCGAATAAAAAAAGATGCCAGAATCAGTCGGAACTTTTCATCAAACTAATGATAATAATTTATTGATCGATAATGGTATAAGAAATAAAAAGATATAACGATATTGAGAAAAGGGTTGAAAGGTATGGGTGTTACACATAAACACATTTTTGAAGATGACTGGTTAGTGAAAGCGTTGCTTTATTATCAGATCATAGATCAGGCTTTATATGATGAATTAGCCACGCGGTTTTCATCGGAAGACTATTTTTTTGACGTGTTGGTGAAAAATAAATATTTGAAAAAAGAAGACCTGATCACTTTTATCGAACAGGCTCTGAAGATTCCGGTGATCGATCTGGATAAGGCGACCATTGACCAGAAATTGATTCAGAAAATCCCAGAAGATGTCTGCAGAAAATATCATATATTCCCGATCCGGCAGAACGCAAAAGAAGTTCATATCGCCTGCTTCAATCCCTACAATCTTGAAGCGGAACAGGAAATTGAGTATCTCACCGGGAAATATGTCAAAACATTTTTCGCGCTTCGCGAGCAGATCGGTAAGAAAATTAAAGAATATTATTCTCCCGAAGAATTGATCGATTCTTTGGTAAAAAAGGACGCGGTCAATATTCAGGTAAAAGTTGCCGGCGAAGAAGACGACGTTGAGCAAAAAGGCGTTGTAAAACTTGTCAATCAAATTCTCGGCGACGCCGTTAATAATGACGCAAGCGATATTCACATCGAGGCGCGCGAAAAAGACGTGGTGGTTCGTTTGCGTATCGACGGAGTTATGCACACCATGATGGAGCTGCCTAAAACGCTTCATGCGCAGTTGGTAAGCCGGATAAAGGTGATCTCGGAATTAAATATTGCCGAAACCAGAAAACCGCAGGACGGAAAAGCGAAGATTTTTGTAAACGGGGCGGATATCGATTTGCGCGTTTCGGTTTTGCCGACAAGCTACGGCGAAAAGGTGGTTATCCGGATTCTTGATCGCCGGAAAGCCATGGTGTCGTTTGAAAAATTGGGAATTCGCGGACATAATCTTAAGTTGCTGGAAAAATGTTTTTCCGTGCGACAGGGCATGATTCTGGTAACCGGTCCCACGGGATCGGGTAAAAGCACTACTTTGTACGCCGCCATTAACCGATTGCGTTCGTCTTCCACAAATATTTTAACGATCGAAGACCCCATCGAATATGTTTTTGAGGGCATCAACCAGGTTCAGGTGAACGAAAAAGCCGGAATTACCTTTGCCTCTGCTTTGCGCTCGTTTTTGCGTCAGGATCCGGATGTGATTCTGGTCGGCGAGATCCGCGATTCGGAAACGGCTGAAATCGCCATTCAGGCAGCCTTGACGGGGCACCTTGTTCTAAGCACCCTGCACACCAACGATACCTTCGGCACCATAACCAGGCTAAAAGACATGGGCGTGGATGAAATTAAAGTCGGGGAATCTTTGCAGGCTATTATCGCCCAGCGGCTGGTCCGGCGGCTCTGTACAAATTGTAAAAAACCGGTTAATGATAAACTTCTGGATCCGAAACTCACTAAGATGTTCACTCAATTGGGTCACGAAAATTACAAAGTGTATCAGGCGAACGGCTGTAATGTTTGTAATTATACGGGGTACAAGGGACGTATCGGCGTTTATGAAATCCTTCTTCTGGATCGGGAATTAAAAGACGCCTTGTCTCAGGAGTTTTCTATCAGAGATTTACGCAAGTTGGCAAGACAAAAAGGATTCCGGAATTTATTCGAAGACGGCATCTCTCTGGTGGCGGAGGGAATTGCCGACTATCAGGAAATTTTGCGCGTTATTCAGCCGGATCTTAGCACAATTAAAAAATC